>NZ_CP016268.1:1774467-2100956 GCF_001677435.1 Woeseia oceani | reverse complement strand
AAGCCAAAAGGTGTTGTTTATCGGTACTGAAAATCAGGTTGCCGGTTGCAAGTACCGTGCGCACATCTTTTAACCCCATGGTTTCCGCCATCTCTCGGAGGTCCGCCATGATCACGCGTTTGCCCTTGCCGAGGAAAACGCTGTACAGCAACGCGATGTAGTGCGTCATCGGCCGCCCCGGATCGTTGCGTCACAGACCTTCGCCACAATGGGTTGCACTGCATTGTTGGTGCGCTGTCTGTTCATGTCCCCTATATTGTCACTAAATACACTGGAGCGGGCTACCTGGCATGTTTGCTGAAATGATTGTCTTTCTGGTCGGTGCCGTCATCGCCGTCCCACTTTTCCAGCGCTTCGGCCTTGGCGCTGTTCTCGGCTATCTGGCGGCCGGCGTGATCATCGGTCCCGCCGGGATGGCGCTTGTTGCCGACGTTGATCGCGTCATGCATACGGCGGAACTTGGGGTAGTGTTGCTGTTGTTCATTGTCGGACTGGAGTTACGACCCGCGCGGTTGTGGACACTACGCCGGTCAATCTTTGGCTTTGGTGGCGCACAACTGCTTCTGACGGCGGTGTTCCTTGGTGCGGCTGGACTGGCGGCCGGTCTCAGTCTTAACGCCGCGATCCTCGTTGGCCTTGTGCTTGCCTTGTCGTCCACTGCGTTCGCCTTGCAGCTCATGGCGGAACGAAATGAATTAACCTCACGCCACGGCCGCACAGCCTTTGCGACGTTGTTGTTCCAGGACCTGGCCGTGGTCCCGCTGCTCGCCATCGTGCCCTTGCTGGGGCAGGGCGAAGGCGCAAGTGTCGGGATGGAAGGGGCAATTCGTGCCGTTGTGGTTTTGCTGGCGGTAGTCGTCGGCGGCCGTTACCTGTTGCGCTATCTGCTTCGTATTGTCGCGAAAAGCGGTGTGCGGGAGGCCTTGACGGCCGCTGCGTTGCTGATCGTTCTCGGCACGGCGGAAATCGTCGAGCTTGCCGGTCTGTCGATGGCGCTTGGCGCATTTCTCGCCGGGGTGCTGCTAGCTGATTCCGAGTTTCGGCACCAGCTGGAAGCGGACATTGAACCGTTCAAAGGCTTGCTGCTCGGTTTGTTCTTCATTTCTGTTGGCATGTCGTTGAACTTGCAACTCATCGCCCAGAGTCCGCAGAATGTCGTTGCCGCCGTTGCCGGACTGGTATTTCTGAAATTCGCGGCCTTGTTCCTGCTGGGGCGGTGGCACGGTCTGGAGAACGCAGCAGCACGCCGCCTGGCACTGATACTGTCTCAGGGTGGCGAGTTCGCTTTCGTTATTTTCGGCGTGGCCGTAGCCGGTGAGGTCATTGAGACCGAGCTCGCAGAATTCTTGATCGTTGTTGTTTCACTCTCAATGGTGACCACGCCGTTGTTACTTCGTTTGGAACGCGCTTTGTCGGCTGCCGTCGACGTGCCGGGTGAATTCGACACTATCGAAGATGAGCACAACCCGGTTATCATCGCGGGATTCGGTCGCTTCGGACAGATGACCGCACGCGTATTGCGTGCCAAGCGCATCGGGTTTACGGCGCTCGACATCAGCCAGGAACAAGTCGATTTCGTTGCGCGTTTTGGTAACAAGATCTATTACGGTGATGCGTCACGACTGGATCTGCTGGAATCAGCCGATGCTGCCAAAGCGAAAATCTTTGTTCTGGCGATTGATGATGTGGCTGCATCGTTACGCACAGCCAGCATAGTTCGACGGCACTTTCCTCACCTCAAGATTTACGCTCGCGCACGCAACAGGCCACATGCGTACCAGTTGATGGACCTCGGTATTGAGGTCATTCGCCGGGAGACATTTTTGTCAGCGCTCGATCTGACGGTGGAAGTATTGAAGGGTCTGGGCGAAAGCGATGCAGCTGCACGCGATGCGGTCAACAAGTTCAAGGAGCACGACGAACAACGCTTGCACGAGCACCGTGAGTCGCACAACGACGAACAGAAGATGCAAAGTCTCGCGAAGACTGCGGCCAAAGAACTCGAAGAAATGTTCCAGCGCGATCGCGAAGACGGCGTGCGGCTGTAATCCGGTGGTTGCCATAGCCTGCCACGGCATAGCGACGGCGTGTTGAACAATTGTGCGGCGTATCGCTACGCCTCGTGCTTAAGGTTTCAGTGAGACTCGCGCACGAAATCGACGAAACCGTTGAGAAAATTCCGTAGCCGGCTGTCCATCGCTTCATCGGTCAAACGGCCCTGTTGGTCGAACAGGCCACCGGCCCGTGGCGCCATCAGGCGTCCGCCATTCCACAAAGACACGCCAAGTGCGCGCATCACCGGCAACCAGGCGTTTTGTGCCAGTACGGTGCCATAACCTCCCGGCGTTGCACCGAGCAATCCAAGGGGGCGGCCGCCAAAAACGGCAGGAATGTCGGCCGCCGGTCGTGACATCCAGTCAATGGCATTCTTGAGCACACCGGGCATGGCATTGTTGTATTCCGGACTGCATATCAATACCCCGTCGGCACTGGCAAATGCCGCCTTGAGTTCAGCCACACGCGGTGGAACTCCGGACTCCGCCTCGTCATCAAAATTGTAGAGCGGAATGTCCGCGATGGATTCCAGTATCAGTTCGGTGTTCTCCGGCATGCGTTCGCGGGCGGCCTTCAATAGCCGTGTATTCAGTGACTCGCGTCGCAGACTGCCGGAAACGCCAACTATCGTAATCGCCATTCGTTTCGTTCCTCGTAGATTGGTTTCGTGCTGTTAGTCAGTGGTCAGCGTCGTGGTTTCGGACCGGCATAGCAAGGGTTGCTGGCAATGGATTGCGCCGGCGTCGGCAACTGCACGCCTGTCGCAATGCTGTTTGTGAACAATGAAGAGAGCGGGCAGGGCGCTGAAGCCCTGTCCGCAGGTTGCTATTGCTAGACCGTCGCAGGCGCTTCCCGCGATGGCGCGGGCCTGCCCAATTGTCCGAACTGGCCACGATTAAAGTCGCTAATCGCCTGGCGGATCTCTGCTTCGGTGTTCATGACGAACGGTCCGTAACCGGCGATGGGTTCCTCGATGGGTTCGCCGCTCAGTACAAGCAACGTACTGTCGGTTTCCGCATCGATGGTAATCCCGCTGCCGTGGCGGTCCAGCATGACCAGTTGTGCTTCGCGTGCTGTCTCGTCACCATTGATCGTCACGTTGCCGCGCAACACGACCAGCATCAACGTGCGTCCTTCGACAAACTGGACGTCTACCGAGCCACCGGCATTCAGGCGCATATCCCATACGTCCAACGGAGTGAACGTCTCAGCAGGGCCTTTCTTGCCGGCAAATTCGCCGGCGATCACGCGGACTTTGCCTGCCCCGTTCGCCAGTGCAACGGTCGGTATTTGTCGTTCCTGAATCGCCTGATACTTCGGTGGGGACATTTTGTCCTTGGCGGGCAAGTTGACCCACAACTGAACCATCTCCAGGGTTCCACCTTGTTGCGTGAATGCCGGTGAATGGAATTCATCGTGCAAGATGCCGGACGCCGCTGTCATCCACTGGACATCGCCGGGTTTTATCGTGCCGCCTGCGCCGGAAGAATCCCGGTGCGCCACTTCGCCTTCGTAGACAATAGTGACGGTTTCGAAACCCCGGTGCGGGTGTTCACCAACGCCGCGCGGCTGGCTGGCCGGGTCAAATTTCATCGGACCCGCGTAGTCCAGCAGCAGGAACGGACTGACGTGCTCACCGTGGCTGTTGTAGGAGAACAGCGATCGAACCGGAAAGCCGTCGCCGACCCAGTGCTGCCGGGGTGCGCTGTAAACGCCTAGGATCTTTTTCATGTTTGCCTCCTGTGTTCGTGGGCCGAAGCCAGACCAAGGTGGCAATAGTAGATTCGGGACAATGCGGGCGGTAGACTGCAAAACTTGGTCACAGCGTCCTGAAATTGGAACGATAAGCCGGTGCAAGACCTTAATGATCTCTATTACTACGTCCACGTGGTCGACAACGGCGGATTCGCGCCTGCCAGCCGGGCGCTGGGCGAGCCCAAATCCAAACTGAGCCGGCGGCTGGCCCGGCTGGAAGAGCGGCTGGGTGTGCAACTGGTGCACAGATCCACCCGGCGCTTTTCAGTAACGGACATCGGCCAGACCTACTACGTGCACTGCAAGGCAATGCTGGTGGAAGCAGACGCAGCGCAGGAAGCCATTGAAATGACGCGGGCCGAACCCTGCGGCACGGTGCACCTGAGCTGTCCGATCGCATTGCTCGAATCCAGTGTTGGCGGGATGCTGGCGGCGTTCATGAATACCTATCCGCAGGTCCAGGTGCACCTGCAGGCCACCAATCGCCGGGTTGATTTGCTTAACGAAAACGTGGACGTCGCGATCCGGGTGCGGCGGCTGCCGTTGGCCGACAGCGACATCGTTGTGCGCAGTCTTGGCGATCGGCAGCAGTGCCTGGTCGGGAGTCCGACACTCTTTGCAAATGGCCATAGACCGGCAACACCCGCCGATCTCGGCACGATGCCGAGCCTTGGCCATGGTCAGCCGCATCAGAAGTTTCGCTGGGAATTGCAGGGAGCGGAGGGCGCTGTTGCGACGATTCCCTTTGAACCGCGCCTGATCACGGACGATCTGGCGGTGTTGCGGCAAGCGGCGATTGCCGGCGTCGGTATCGTGCAGTTACCGAAATTGACCATCCGCGATGAGCTGGCAGATGGAACGCTGATTGAACTACTGCCGGGCTGGGCACCGCCAGCGGAAACGATTCATGCCGCCTTTGTCTCCAGGCGCGGCCTGCTGCCGGCTGTACGTACATTGATTGATTTTCTTGCCGAGCGCTTCGCCGGACTGGATGAAGACTAGCTTTTCCAACATGTCGCTTGTCCGACAATGAGCGCAAAGGCAAATTCAGAGAGGATGTTGCAATGAGTTACGTGGAATGCGCCGCCCCGAAATGCAGCGAGGCGGATGGAGCGATTGAGTTGCGGATTGTGCCCAAGGAAAAAGACTTGGGCGAAATGACGGTACGGCGGGTTCTGCCGTCACCCGGTCGACGAATGGTCGGGCCGTTCATCTTTTTCGATCACATGGGGCCGGCCGAGTTTCCACCGGGCAAGGGTATTCAGGTCCGTCCGCACCCGCATATTGGCATCGCGACAATCACGTACCTGTTTGAAGGGGAGATCATGCACCGCGATGACCTCGGTTATGAGCAGGCGATCCGCGCGGGTGCTGTCAACCTCATGACCGCCGGGCGCGGTATTGTGCATTCCGAACGTGCTGGCAGCGATCTCCAAACGCACGCGAAGCTGCACGGCATTCAGTCCTGGATGGCCTTGCCGGACGGGAAGGAAGAAATCGAGCCGGCTTTCGAACACACTCCGGCGGCCGACTTACCTGATTTCCAGATTGACGGCGCGCGTATCAGACTCATCATGGGCGAAGCCTATGGGCAAACCTCGCCGGTGACGACGTACTCGACAACGTTGTACATGGAGTGCCGGATACCCAAAGGGACATCACTGAAGCTTCCGGAACACTACAGTGAACTTGGCGCGTACGTGGTGAGTGGCTCGGTACGGATCGACGGACAGCAATACGAGGGTGGTGTGCTGGCTGTTGCCCGTCCCGGTCGCGCCGTGCAACTGACTGCGGATTCCGATTCCCGGGTTATGGTCATCGGCGGCAGTTCAATCGGCCGCCGGCATATCTGGTGGAACTTCGTCTCTGGCTCGAGAGAGCGATTGGAGCAGGCGAAGCGAGACTGGAAAGAGGGACGGTTTGGCAAGGTTCCGGGTGACGATGAATTTATTCCCTTGCCCGATTAGTCGGCGAAGGCAGGGTGAGCGCCAGCGAATAACGCACCGGGCTATCCCGGCAAATCACGCAAGTTGCGCAGAGAGCTATTCCACCAATCGAAACCTGTTGCCTTGGTTGTCGATTTAATTCAGCCAACTTAAGCGTTTGTCGGTGAGCGCGGGCCGTTTTGCACGCGGAATGCAATCGTCAGTGCCCGCGACAGTTGCGGTCACAGGCCATACGCAAGAGTTAAGGACGTTAGCTCTATAGCGTCCTGTCAGAGCGCCTTGCTCATTTTGATGACAACGTTTTCCGAGCCGTTCGCCGCAATGTGAGTAACGCGACTGACTTCCCGATAGCCGCGCGCGTAGTACAGCGGTTCCCCCGGAATAGTAGAACCCAGTTCGATCGTCTTGAAGCCGGCCTGCCGTGCGGCGTTTTCACCGAGGGTCAGCAGCAGGGTACCGATGCCGCGCCGTGTCCATTGCGGGTGGGTATACATAGCGCGAATACGTGCGGGATCAACGGCCGGGTCACTCAAAGAATCATCGCGACCAACCGTGTGGTCACCGCCATACAACGTCTTGCGTTTGCCCCAGCCGCCGCAACCGACCACCAGGGTCCGACCTTCGTGTTCGGTCTCAATGACGAAATAGGTCTGGTCCTGAAGGAGCGTGCGATCAACACCCATGGTCTCCTGGGCGGCCTCAATCTCGGCCGCACTCAGGAACGCTTTCATGTTCTCGGCGATCGCGAGACGCATGAGTTCCATGATGGCCGGGACATCGTCCTTGGTCGCAAGGCGGTGGCTCAGCTCGCACTTCGGATCATTCGGCATTCGGCAGGCTCATCAAGCTGGATCAGTGTGCCGCAATAATAGATCAAGCGACGGTCTGTCGTCTGTATCTAATCGGCACACACCTGACACTGCCGGAAGCAGCGTTCGACCCCGGTTACTGTTGGCATGATGTTATTCGTGATGTTGCCCGATCAGCCTATATCATGCTGGCTCTGTCGGGATAGGCACGGGACTGCCCCACAATCCGGGATTGGGTCTATGAGATCGGGGAAGCCTGAGCAGGACTACGCCAAAGAAGTCGGTGCAACCATCGTCATTGCTGACCGGGTGCAAGCCGCCGCACATGTCGTACACCTGGGTTTGCCAGGAATCGCGATAAAGCGATCAGACGGCAACTACGGCTCAAACACCTCGCAGTAGATAGTCCTAGATTCGCACAACCCGGTAGTGCGGATCGTCTTCAGCCATCTCGATCGTGACAAGACTGCCGGCGGCCGTAATCATTCGCTGGCATTCTTTGCTCATGTGGCGCAACAGCAGGTTCTTGCCGGCTTTCCGGTAGCGCTCGGTAATGGCATTCAGAATCTCAAGACTTGAGTAGTCCGCAATGCGTGCGTGCTTGAAGTCGATGATGACTTCATCCGGATCATCGGATGGATTCAGGCGCTCAGAAAACTCGCGCACGGAACCAAAATAGAGAACGCCCTGCAGGTTGTAGATACGCGTGCCGTCCTCGGTATTCTGCGGATTGAGACGCACGTGCTGTGCCGATTCCCACGCGAATACCAGTGCGGACATGACCACGCCGACAAACACGGCCAGTGCGAGGTTGTGCAAGAAAACAGTTGTAAGCGTTACTACAAGAATGACGAGTATGTCCGAGCCGGGCACTTTGCCGAAAGTCTGGAACGTTGACCATTCAAAGGTGCCGATGACCACCATGAACATGACGCCGACCAGCGCCGCTACCGGGATCTCAACGATTATCGGGCCACCCACAAGGATGAAACCCGCGAGCGCAAGTGCCGCTACAATGCCGGAAATCCGGCCGCGACCGCCGGAACGGATATTGATCAGGCTCTGGCCAATCATGGCGCAGCCACCCATGCCGCCGAACAAGCCGCTCAGGAAGTTGGCACCGCCCTGGGCGTAACATTCGCGGTTACCTTCACCACGTGTTTCGGTCATGTCGTCGATAAGTTGCAGCGTCATGAGCGATTCGATCAGGCCTACCATCGCCACCGCTGCCGCAACACCGCCGATAAGCAGTATGGTTTCCAGATTCCAGACAATGTCGCCGGGCCAGCCCCAGGCGGGAAAAGAGCCGCGTAATTCGCCGCTGCCAGTACCGTCGAACAAGACGTCCGATACTGTTTTAGTATCGACGACGTTGAAATAACTCAGCAAACCAACCGCCGCAATCGCGACCAGTATCGAAGGGACTGCTTCGCTGATCTTGGGAAAAAACTTGATGATGCACATCGTGACGAGGGCGAGGGCGCCCATGACGAGTATTTTATCGCTTGAAAGCCACTCACCGTCCACGGTCTGAAAGGACTGAAATTGCGAGATCAGGATGACAATGGCGAGACCGTTTACAAAACCCATCATGACGGGGTGCGGCACCAGGCGAATGAAACGACCGAGCTTCAGCACGGCGACAAGGCCCTGAATGACACCCGCGAGCATCACGGCGGCCACCATGTATTGCATACCGAGATTGTCGATACCGAGCTCTGCGCCAGCGGTATTGCCGGCGTCGACTGCCTTCGCGACCACCACAGCTACGGCGCCTGTCGCGCCGGATATCATGCCGGGGCGACCGCCAAACGCGGCGGTGATGAAGCCAAGAAAGACCGCCGACCAGAGACCAACGACCGGGTCGACATTGGCAACAAAGGAAAATGCAATGGCTTCTGGAACGAGCGCGAGCGCTACTGTCAGGCCCGATAAAGTATCGGTCTTCCAAGTACCGTGTATCTTGGTGAACAAACTGAAAAACATTTTGAGAAAACCACGCAAACCGCAACCACGACAGCGGTTCGGGATTAATCGAGAAAAAGGGTAGGAAAGACCGCGACGACTACGATAGACGAGAGCAGAGCCTCAATGTCGCAGGGCGGCGATTTTACACGATCATCCTGCCATGGCCACCCTGGTATTGCAGAATTGAGGATCGCGATCGCATCTTTTCCTGCTTTACAAGGCCAGAAACGGTGCGTGGAGTGCAGGTACGCGTGTGCGGTAACACAGGCTGCAGTGGCGATCAAATGCCGGTCGGGAGCCGGGAGCCCGATTGACCGCATGATTTTTACAGGCAGACCACGACAAATGGGCGACGCTTAGCATAATCCGGGATCAAAAAGCAGCTTTCCTGGGCCACATGGCTTTTCGCTATGCTTTGAAAAATATAGCAAAACTGGGTATTTTAATCGCCGGAACGCCCCGGCTGGCCAGACCGATGAGCCTGGATTGGCGGTTGCTTGCAGGACACGAATAGCGATGACCTTTCGGGCAATTGAGCTACTATTGCTCGCCAGCGCAGTTAGAAAAGAAAAACAGTGCGGCATCGGCGGTCTCGATGCCGCCCAGGACTTCGCGAAAAATCGAATAATGAAGTGGGATCCGCCTCGAGCGCAACGTCAACGCGTTGCACGAACCAATTAACTACGTATACCCAACTGGAGTCATGCATGTTTGATCCGAACCGAACACTGGCACTTGTCAAAGGCGCGTTGCTTGATGCGGAAACCACCTGGCGCAGTTATTTGCCGGAGGCGGGTGATTGGAAAAGAACGGCTTTGCTGTTCACCGGACCACTGATTGTTCTCTCCACGGTGCTTGCTTATCTCGGTGGTCTGACCAGTAGCGGTTCATCGCTGCTGGGGATGTTTCGACCGACGATCGCATCGTCCTTGTTCAACATGGTTTTTGCCGTCATCGGCATTGGCATAGCCGCGTTTATCTACAGTGCATTGGCGGGCGTGTTCGGCGGCAAGAGAGACTTTGCATTGGGCCTTGCCGCGCTGACATTGGCATTTGTGCCGGGCTACGTTGGTCAGGCATTCAGCTGGTTGCCGTGGATCGGCGGGCTTCTGGCCTTCGGTCTCGGTATCTACAGCCTCGTGCTCTTGTGGCGAATATTGCCGTTGTATCTTGAGGTACCGGCTGCAAAGCACGCGGCGCACTACATCGTGTCGCTAATTGCGACGATCATCGTAATGGCCGTCTTGGGCTCATTGTTCGCTGGCATGCGGCCGGGCGCGGACATTTCACGTTCATTCGATACAGGCAGTTATTCGGATTCCGGTAACCCTTTATCGGAGTCCGGTAGCTTGCTCGGTGCAGCCGTGCGTCAAGGTGAATTGATGGCTGCAGCCCAGGAAGATCAGTACACGCCGCCCGCAGACGGAGAGCTTGCCGAAAAGCAAGTGAAGGACTTCATACGGACTATGAGCCGGGTAGCCGAAGTACGACAAGCCAAGGCCGCACAATTACAGGAACTGAAAGCAAGGGCCGAGAACGACGAAGAAATGTCGATAGGGGACCTTACCAGCATGATGGGTAGCGCAACCGGTCTTGCCGGGATCGGTGGCGTCGAAATTGAAATCGTAAAAACATCGGGTGGCAACTGGGCTGAACACACCTGGGTACGCGACTCTTTGCGTACCGCCTGGCTGCAGAAAGATATCAATGACACGGTTAAGCATAACTACGAGTTGTACCAGGAGTACGAGTCAGAATTGGCACCGTACATTCAGTAATAGCATTGTGGTTGCCGCGACGGATTTTTTTTAAGCCTGTGAAGTAGGGCGATGCTGTCGGGACAAACGGGAACGCCGTAACGGCCAACGATGACTATGCCTGAATACCTGATAATTGATGCGGCAGCCGATGCCTATGCGGATGAGATAGCACGTCTGACGGGTGCGCCGTGTTCAGGCATCGTGTGTACGTCCGGAAAGCAGGCTGTGGAGAAATACTCCGGTCAGCCTGTGGTCTTCGGCAATCCGGACATGGTTGCCTCGGTGCTGGCTGAATTGCCCAACGTAGAGTGGGTCCAGTCCACCTGGGCCGGCGTTACGCCGTTAACGGCAGTGCCGCGTCGCGACTACGTGCTGACGGGAATCAAAGACGTGTTCGGTCCACCGATGTCAGAATACGTGACGGCCTACATGCTGGCTCACGAATTGAAGTTGTTTGAGCGCATGCAGCATCAACGTGCACACGACTGGTTTCCAAAACAATCTGGAACGCTTTTTGGTAAACACCTTTGCGTTCTGGGTACAGGCTCGATCGGGGCGTACATCGCACGGGTCGCCAAAGCATTCGGCATGCAGACGACCGGAATTAATCGTTCCGGCACAGCAACGGATGCGTTTGATCAGATCAAGCCGGTCAACGAGATGCACGACATACTGGTTGACGTCGATTACCTCGTGGCGACACTGCCGGCCACTGCAGAGACCAACAATCTGGTCGATGCCAAAGCGCTGGCCAGGCTGCCAGCAAACGCGTGTTTCATCAATGTCGGCCGTAGCAATGTCGTGAACGACGATGCCCTGATGCAGTCCTTGCGTGAGAACAAACTGGCCGGTGCGGTTCTCGATGTGTTCGATACCGAGCCGTTGCCTAAAGACAGCCCGTTGTGGGAGACGCCGAACCTGGTGATCACCGCACACAAGGCCGCACCCAGCCAGCCATCGCTGATAGCCCCTGTATTTGTCGAGAACTACCGGCGTTATTGCGAGAAGCAGCCGCTGAAGTACGTGGTGGGGTTCGAACGAGGGTATTGAACGCTTGGTCCATATTCTGCGTGTGAACGGGATTTAACATAATATACATTATGCGCACATAGAATGGTCACAGTTATCCGATCCTGTGACCGCGATGTTGCCACGCTTCACCTTACTTCTTGACTCCCACCAAGGCGCGCGCCGACTGAGCGCGGCAGCTCTGTGCCAATGATTGGCAAAGCCTCTACTGCCAGGCGCCACGATGAACCGGATTACCTGGGTCATTGTTCTCAATGCGGAGCCGAAAACTACTGCGCGGCCAACTTCCTGCCAATGTCTGAACTCGCACGGCCTGGCTTGCTAAACATCACTGGCACGGTCTGTAGCGATTGCGGCTATGTCGAGTTTCGCCCGATGTTTCGCAGCGGCTGCCACGATCTGTCGTTCTGCCTGGAGCTTGATGCGTTCGCTGACCTCATGACCACTGAAAATCGCTTGGGTTCGGTTATTTCTCGTCATTGAGTGATCCGCTGCCGGGCGTAGCCCGGCTCGGCCGCTCAATGGCAGCGTTAGTACAGATCCCCGCATATCGGGGATTGCTTAAGCGGTAACGCTTAAGGCGTCCCGTTGACCTTGTCCGGGATGTCCGCTGCGGTAACAAGGCGGGCCAGACGATGCCATGCACGTCTGCGCAGTTGGCTGAGGGAGCGAGTGTTCGCAACTATCCCTTTTAGCTTGACGGGATAGTTGCGCCTGGAGGAAATAGACGACAAAATGGCCTTCAGTCTGCGCAGGAATAGAGACCCGGCTTCGAAGTATCAGACGTGGAATGCGGCAAGGAGCCGGCCCGCATTCACCAGCGTGTTGTTGCCAATCCCAACGCTGGGATGTTGTCTCTATGCCAGTTGATCGCCTTGACGGCCTTATACACCGCTTGCATCGCCAAGCTGGGCTGCTGCCGCCAGTCTCTCGGCGGCCCGTTTCTCGACTTACGCCCTTCTACGGTTACCCTGCCGAACTGATAGCGGAATGGTGCTGCATTTCTGTCGGCACTGCTGAGAAATACAAGAACGGCCAACGGAAGCCTTCCAAGAGTGTTATGCGGTTGTTTGAACTCCACCGCGACGGTCGAGTACTTGACGAGGCCTGGAAGGATTTTCGATGCGTCAAAGGTCAGCTTATTGATAACTGTGGCAAGGTCGTTCGGCCTAGTCATTTTCAGATGGTCGGATTACTTTGGCATGCGTTATCCGAGGCCGATAGCCAGAAATATCGGGAGTTACTCGAGCAAATGGACAACGTCGCCTAGTACCTATGGCCAGTCTTTCAGCGCCCTCTTCGGCTTAGCTAATTCCCCGAATTGCGGATAAGCATGACTGGAATTCCTGTAAGATTAAGCTGACTCGACGAAATAGCTGGAGCATCGAAATGAAAGCAGCAGTTCAATTCTACGAGATAGTTGTTCACGACATGCATTTCTCGGGTGACAACCAATCCAGGTTGCAAATGACCGCCCGATTTCGATTGCAAATTGCGAACGCCGACAATCGAGTTTGTTTTGACATTCCAAATTGTTCAGTCGACTTAGCGCAGCCTTGGGGAACTCAATTTGGCGATCCCTTCGAAGTTGGGCCTCCGAATTGCTACCAGGGCAATTGGAACTACCAAGCTTTCTCGGAACTCGTCGAGAATTTTGTGCGCGAGCTTGTTGGGCCAACAGGCAGGCTACTTCATATCTCGGAAGACTCAACAAATGTCGAGATGAAGAACTGCGTCCTTGGTTGCCAGTCTCAAGTCTTCGTATTTGACTTACCTAATTGAAGAGACAGAACGCCCGATCGGTGGACGGTGTAACTGTATGATTTCTAGTCACGATTTGCGTCGAAAACTACGCTTGTAATATACATTATGTGTATATGAGGGGGGATGCGCGTTTGGAAACTAGAGATTTTTGTTGACAGGTTTCAAGTCAAAGGCCTATCCCGCGCGTAAGCTTAACGTCCCGCGCGATTACCTTCGTCGTTTCGTATGAAATAGCTCGGAATGTGGCAATCGACTAGCATTCGGTTATTGACCTATATCAATCGCGACGCACAAGATTATGCGGATCATCACCTGGAATGTTAGGCATGGCGGAGGCGATCGAGCGCGCAGCTTTGCCGAACAATTGGTGTCGCTTTCGCCCGATATCGCAATCATTACGGAATATCGAAACGGGCCAACTGGTGCGCATATTAAACATGTGATGGAGCGCGCTGGTCTATTTTATTTCTCCGACGTCTCAACACCGGCAAGATTGAATACGGTCTTGCTGTGCTCTCGGACACCATTCGAAGAAAGGCAGCTCGACTCACTTGGCGATGAGGCACATCGTTGTTCTTGGGTTCGCGTTGAAGGCATAAATATCCTCGGGTTCTATTTCCCGCAAAATAGAGAGAAAGCGAATGTTTTTGACGCTATATGCGGACTTGATTCTGGTGTGTTAGTTGAGCAGTCACTCCTAATTGGGGACTTCAATACTGGTCGCCATTTCGTCGATGAGCGTGAGAAAACTTTTCACTGCACCGAATACTTCGACAGGCTGGAGGGTTTGGGTTGGATCGATACCTGGCGCAGTAGAAATGAGACGGCGAGAGAGTTCTCATGGTTCAGCAACGTCGGAAACGGATTCCGGCTGGATCATGCGTTCGCCTCTCCCCGATTGAATATGAGAATAGAATCGGTTGGCTACAATCATGAAGTTCGGAAAGCGGGACTTTCCGACCATTCAGCTATGATTGTCGATGTTGGCAAAGGCTAGTGCTGACCTGAACTCTGTCGGTTTATTTAGCTAACCAGACTCGACTCTCGGCCATCGCCAAGCACACCAGACTATCGAGAACGTAATCAAACTTTTTACTACGGCGAGAAAAACGCAAAAGCTATACCACGCTGTCAATGAATTGATGGCTATCAACTGGCTGGCTGGACGGATATTTACTTCTATCGTTATACGCGGTCTGCAGTTCTACTGAAGACGCAGGACCGTCGAAATTACAACCCACTCAGTTCTAAAGTCACCATTGCTACTAAGCGGTTTTCTTTTTGCTACGCGCGAGAAGTTTTTATAGCGGCCAGACGATCAAAAGCAACGGCATGCTAACCGCGACCACCAGAACTTCTACCACCAAGCCCAACCTCCAGTAGTCGCCGAACCGGAACCCGCCGGGACCAAGGATCAAGGTGTTGTTCTGATGCCCTATGGGTGTGAGGAATGCACAGGAGGCGCCAATCGCCACCGCCATAAGAAAACTGTCCGGGTTCACACCAAGCGTTGCGGCAATGCCAAGCGCGATCGGGCACAGGATGGCCGCAGTGGCCGCGTTGTTCATAACGTCTGACAGGAACATGGTCGTAATCAACACCACTGCCAGGGCGATGATGGGATTGCCCTGTGCGACGCTCTCTACAAGAAACCGCGCCAGCTGATCAGCGGCTCCGGTTGTTTGCATTGCGCCTGCAACCGGTATCAGGGTTGCAAGCAACACGATTATCGGCCAGTCGATTGCGGTATAAATCTGCCGCAACGGTAACGTGCGAAAAAGCATTGAGGCCAGAACCCCGAGTGCAAAGCCTGCGGCGGCAGGCAGCAGTCCCAGCGCAACAATGCCTATCGCCCCTAGCATGATCGCCCCGGAGATCACGGCCATGCGCTTGTCGGGGATACGCAGGTCGCGTTCGCTCAGCGGCACACAGCCTGTTTCATTAATAAACTCAGCAATCGTCTCGGCCGGGCCCTGCGTCAGCAAGAGATCGCCTGACTTCAACTTCAGTTTACGCAGTCGGGCCTCGGGCGGGTGCCCTTCCCTTGATACGGCCAGCAGATTAAGCCCATAGCGAGTACGCAGCTGAAGGTCGCTGCCGGAACGGCCGACGATGGTCGAGCCCGGCAGCACGACCAGTTCCCGTAGCACGATCTCCTCGCCTCGCTCATCGCTCTCATCGGCTTCCTGAGTCTCGGCTTCTGATTTCCCGACGCTACTCCCGGGTATTTCCGGTGCGTCTGTGGGCGCGTTGTCTGCCGTCTGGTCCTGGCTTTCTGATAAGGCTTTCTCTTCCTCCAACTTGATGCCGAAGACCGACAGCGCCACCGCCAATGCATCAACATCGGCCTGCAACACCAGGACGTCTTTCGCGCGGACGTGCCGCCCGCCGTGCGGTGCGGTCATGCGGACCTCGTTGCGAACGAGACCGACGATCTGTACACCGCCGTCTTCAATCTCGGATTCGAAGGCTCGCAAGGTCATGCCGATAGCCTTGCTATCCTCCGGTACGCGCACCTCCGTCAGATAGGCGCCAGTGTCAAAGTCGTCACCAATGTCGGATTTGCGTGCCGGCACCAGACGCCAGCCGATGGTGACGACGAAGATGACGCCCACGGCCGCAACCGCCACACCCACCGGCGCGAAGTCGAACATAGCGAATTGCCCCAGCCCTGCTTGTTCCCTGAAGCCGGAAACGATCAAGTTGGGCGGCGTACCCACGAGCGTGGTCATGCCACCCAGAATGGTGCCGAAGGCAAGCGGCATCAGGATCTGCCCTGGCGTCAGGCCCAACCGGCCCGACAGCTGCACTGCGATCGGCATAAGTAGCGCCATTGCGCCGACATTGTTCATGAAGCCCGACAGCGCAGCACCCAGTCCGATCAGCGTCGCCATGGTCACCAGGCGTCCACCGTCGCGCGGCACGATGGTGCGCGCCAGCCAGTTCACGGCACCCGTATTTCGCAAGGCCTGGCTGAGCACCAACACACAGGCCACCGTGATTACTGCCGGGTGGCTGAAGCCCGAAAAAGCTGCCTCTGCCGGCACCAGTCCCACTATCACGCAGGTCAGCAATGCAGCCAGCGCCACTACGTCATGGCGTAACCGCCCCCACAGGAACAGCCCCATCATTGCAGCAAGTAGGGCGAAGATCAGAAGTTGGGGGTTGGTCATGGAATTAGCCTTCGGGCCGGGGTGGTCGTGAGAGGGTCAGAGAAATAGCCATCGATAGCTAACATTTACCCGGTTGCCTGGATTGGTCGTATTGCCGGCTTCTTTGATTCTCGCCGACAACTGTTACGTGGATTGGCATTGCATACTTCTAATTCCTGGAGCAATAAGTCTCTCATCTCTGGCGCCATCTACAAAGGATGGTGTCAAAGTATACTGACGCGATTGAAGCTTACAGAGACAAGCTATGTTGATAAAAAAAATGGGCGTGCCCGATCGGATAGCTTTGGTTTTGTTTGTGTTGTTGGCGTCGTTTGCTCAGGCCGACGAGCTGAGAACACTGCCGGTCGGCAGCAGCCAGTTCACGTTCAGTGACTGGGCCGGACCGGATTTGGAAGTGCGTGTGTACACTCCTGAAAAAGTTAAGGACTCAACGCCGATAGTGATCGTAATGCACGGCGCCAGCCGTACTGTCGACAACTACTTCACGCACTGGCAGTTGCAAGGTCAAACTCACGGGTTTGTAGTCGTTGTTCCGGAGTTCAATGCTGTCGATTTCTCCGGCTCCTGGCGATACAACCTTGGCCACGTTTTCGACCAAGACACCGGCCGGTTACGGCCGGAGAGTCAATGGACGTTTTCTGCCATAGAGCCGCTGTTTGACCAAATCACCGCCGCACTCGGCACAGACCAAGCAGCTTATACGCTCTACGGCCATTCGGCAGGCGCGCAGTTCGTGCATCGTTTCCTTTACTACAAGCCGGGTGCCCGGGTTGCACGGGCAATTGCTGCGAATGCCGGCTGGTACACATTGCCCGACTTTGATGTTGCCTACCCCTACGGACTGGACGGCGCGCATATTGAGGGCAGCGTCATTCGCGAAGCGCTTGGCAAAGACGTAATTCTGTTGCTTGGCGATGCGGATATTGATACCGAGCAAGCGAATCTTCGCAAGTCACCGGAAGCGCAGCAGCAAGGTCCGCATCGCTACGCCCGTGGCGCAACGATGTACGACGTCGCAAAGTCCACAGCCGAGCGCTTCGGCGTGAAATTCAACTGGCGGAAGGTTGATGTTCCCGGTGCGGCACACAGCAATGCGCAGATGACACCGGCGGCGGCCGGGCTGGTTGATTAAGGCAGCAGCGACAGGTCGGCAACGCTGCCGGGAATGGTCACTGGTCCTCTGCGTCTGTTTCCACCAAGAAGTGGTAAGTGTGGGCAACGCAAAAGCGACCCACCACAAGCGTTTCCTCTGTTCGCTATAAATTTTGCATGGCTTGTACAGCTTCCAGGTACTGCTGCTTGTCAAATTCAAGAACGCCAAATGCCGAGTAGTCCCAGTCCTCGTCTCTGTGCGGTTGTTCAAACTCTGACCAAACTACGGTATCGCCCTGCACGTTGATTTTGCAGAGCAACGGCCAACAACCCGCAATTCCGCAACTGCAACCGAGGAGCTGGGTTTTGTTTTCTTCATCGCCCCAATCGGCCTCCGCTTTGCCTAGGTAGTAATCTTCCAGAGACGCCATTACTTCGATGGCATGGTAGTCGCCGGCAAGTGCCGGATGTCCTTCCTTGGTGGCCATTGGCAACTCATATGCCCGCAGAATTTCTGCCAAAGGTTTGTCATCGATCAGGATATTCACTGTTGACGATTCACAGTTGGGATTGTATCTACGCCTGTCTTCAACGCTGAACGTGATTCTTTTCATGCTTTGCTCTAACGACTTCGGTCATGATATTTCTGTGCGGGGGTTCGCTGGTTTCTCACGCTGACGTTCAAACCCTTTCGCCGCTTAGTCCTCGAGTTGAATAATATCCACCCTATTCAATGCAACGTACGGCACGGCAACTCTGTTGCGTCTTGTATCGATACCGTTATCCGCTGGCTTGCCGGGTAATTCCACTGCCAGTCGATCCGAGCCCTCCTCCATAAAGTGAAGGCTGTTATCCATCCGGCTCGCAGTGATGATTTTTTTCCGACAACTTCGATACCGTCAAAATTGCCACCACCGACCAGCGTTCCGATTGTCGAGAAGCGCTGCTCGTCAATATCCCAGGCGACTGATTCGCTGGAGTCACCCCAGGGCGCGAGCAAGAGATTGCCGGTTGCAAGGTCCACGGTTATGCCATTCGAACTTACGGGAGTGGAAGAGGTCTTGCAGTGTCCAACGCGCATACAGTGGATATCACAACGTGCTGCTGCCTACGACGCAGGTTCCTCGTTTGTTCGAATCATCCGCATGCGTTCATCACCGGATTCGTCGTACAGACGCACGAAATCGCCATCCATTTTGTAACGGCGAGCATCCTGCAGTGCCTGCAGGAACCGCGTTTCCTGTTGCATGATCGCCGGGGCACAGGCCCGGCGCGTGCTACCGGCGCCATTGACCTCAAACGCAGTCTGTCCCAGGGTCAGAGTGCCGAAGTACTGGTTACAACCGGTGGAGCCGGCTATACGGCCCTCAGATGACATCTGCATGGTTATATGGGAGCTGTCGACGATGCCTCCCCTGTCGATATCCTCGACCTGCCAGACGACGTTGAATAGCGCTTGTGGTCCTATGGATTGATGCACGGTCTCAGAGTCCTGGATAAGGCCACCGGAACACCCCGCCACGAAGAGTACGAGTCCCGTGAGCAAAACGGCCGCCAACTGTTGAATAGTTCTGATTTCTCTGTTCATGGCAGCAACTATATCAAATCCATTCTGAGCCAATTCTTGTTAAGCCGGGACCTACAAAAGGACAATCGGACTGCACAGCGGCGCTATGCCGCCAAGAACCACCCGGAATGAACTGCGCAAGACTGATACTGAACACGACGAGCCTGAACAACGGCTTTCCAACCCGGCGCTATGTCGCCATTGAACTGCCAAGCAGCCCTATCATCATTCTACTTATCCGTCATAGGCTCGCTTCAGCGCTGCAATGTCGAGCTTCACCATCTGCATCATGGCCCCAATGGCGCGGTTCGCTTTCACCCTGTTCTTGTCCTGCATCATCTCCATGAGCACTGTCGGTACCACCTGCCAGTGCAAGCCGTACTTGTCCTTTAGCCAGCCACATTGGATCGCCTCGCCGCCGTCCGCGATCAGCGCATCCCAGTATCGGTCCACTTCGGCCTGGTCTTTACAGGCGATCGAGAGCGATACCGCCTCGTTAAAGGGCACGTTGGGTCCGCCGTTCAGTGCCTGAAACTGCTGCCCTGCGATGCTAAAGCTCACCAGAATGGTATCGCCGGCCTTCCCGCCCGGCCAGTCGCCGTCGCTCTTCATAACGTTGTCAATGTGCGAATTCGGAAAAGCGGCTAAGTAAAACTCCGCCGCGGATTCCGCTTGTCCGTCGTACCAAAGACAGGGCGATATGATCTGAGTGATTTCCATTTTATGGCTCCTCTGTTTTTTTGCCGTCATGATTTGTCACAGCAATTCGTTCTCGCAGTTTCACTTCCTTTTCGCGCAGCGCTGGAGTGAGTTCGTCGCCGAAGTCGTCTGTTTCCAGGACCCGCCGCAGTTCGACTTCTGCGCCACGTTCAAACGGGGCACGCTTTAGCCACTCAATCGCTGTCTCCATCGAGTCGCACTGCCACAACCAGTATCCGGCTATCAATTCCTTGGTTTCGAGAAACGGCCCGTCCGTTACACTCCAGTCGTTGCCGGCAAACCGCACCCGGACGCCTTTGGAAGACGGCTGCAAACCTTCGCCTGTTAGCAACACGCCGGCTTCCACCAGGGCTTCCTCGTACTTGATTATCTTTCGCAGGAGTTCCTCGCGCGGCATGACTCCCGCTTCCGAATCATCGCTGGCTTTGACAATCAGCATAAATCGCATTTTTTACTCCCGTGCTGTCGATTCGAAAATAGCAATGGCATAGCGGGCGTCAGGCTAGTTGCTAGCGCCGCCTCCACTACTGGTCGAATGCCACGCTCCGATTTCGACAGCTCCAGTTGCGAAATTCCAGATCGCAACCTAAAGAATAGCGGATGCCGCCACTGGAAGCGCCCGCCAGTCAGTTCTTGTCAACGAGATTTTTGCCGCCGAAACCGGGCTTTTGGTTGCTGGTGGCTGGTGTTCGGGATGCGCCGCGGAGCTTGAATAGCCAAAATCCTCGCAGGGCGAGTAGTGTCCGTTTCTCAAACAGGAATGGGCTCTTGGGGTCGTAGTGTAAGAACCTCAAACCCGTTGGACGTAACGGCGATAGTGTGTTCCCACTGTGCCGACAACTTCTTATCAGCGGTCACAACTGTCCAGCCGTCTTTCTTCAGCTTAACTTTGGCCTTGCCCTGATTGATCATCGGTTCGATTGTGAAGGTCATGCCTTCTTGCAGAATCCGGCCTTTGCCCTGCTGGCCGTAGTGCAATACGGACGGCTCTTCGTGCATCTCCCGGCCTATGCCGTGACCGCAGTATTCACGCACTACCGAGTAGCCGTTTTTCTCGACGTAGGACTGAATGGCATAGCCGATATCCCCTAGCGTCGCTCCCGGTCTTACGGCCCTGATACCGGCCCACATGGCCTCGTAGGTTTTGTCGACCAGTCGCTCGGCGAGCGGCGAGACTTTACCGATCAGGTACATCTTGCTGGAATCCGCAATGAAGCCGCCCTTCTCCAATGTGATATCCACGTTAACGATATCGCCGGACTTCAGCTTTTGTGTTGCGGAAGGAACCCCGTGGCACACCACGTTGTTGACTGAGGTGTTCAGTGAGTACTGGTAATCGTACTGGCCTTTGCTCGCCGGGCGCGCTTTCAGCTCGTCGACTATGTAACACTCCACGAGATCGTTGATGTTCATCGTGGTGATGCCGATGTC
This sequence comes from Woeseia oceani, assembly GCF_001677435.1. Classification (GTDB taxonomy): domain Bacteria; phylum Pseudomonadota; class Gammaproteobacteria; order Steroidobacterales; family Woeseiaceae; genus Woeseia; species Woeseia oceani. Next base: position 2,079,887 of record NZ_CP016268.1, on the reverse strand, counting down.
CATCTGCTTATCCAGGTAGTCGAAAACGGACGCGAGAAGCCGGCCTGATTCGCGCATCAGCTCTAACTCATGGGCGTTCTTGAGTATGGCTTCAGCCACTGGCGATCTTCCTTATATCAACGTTGGCGTGCTTCAGTTGTTCGTTCACCAGCTGTGAGTACGAGAGTTCCGGATTAGCCTCAGCCAGCATGCCCATCTTTATCCAGAACTCAGCCTGGGCGTTGATGGAACGCACCATTACCGAGCTTGCCTTACGAATTTCTTCGTGCAGTTCGTCACTTATCTTTACTATGCCCATCACGAGTCCGTAGTATATGCTTTGTATATAAAGCATATATTTCTGGATTTCTGATTTCAAGTTCCGATCGCCGCTAAAAGCGCCGTATAACGGTCGGCACCCTTTGCACCGGGCGGCATTGAATGGTTGCACCTGTCTGCTTAACGCCGATGCTTGCGCAGCGGCATAGTGAAAATCGCACATGCCCCTGAGGACCCTTTTTCTCTTGCCAGCACAACAGCTATGGTTGGCTGGATCATCCGTGTGTTCCTTCCTCGCCGCATCAAACCGCTGATCTTCGTACCGCCATACGTGATTCCGTTCTGATTGTCCCTGTTATACGCGGGCCCGGCGCTAACGAACTACTTCATTGTCGAGGGCGGCGACAACTCAGTCGCCAGCGTCCGTTCGCTTTTCCTCGATGACAACGTGTTGCTCGCCGGCTGGGTGCACTACCTGACGTTCGACCTGTTCATTGGGGCGTGGCTAGCCAAAAAAGCCAACGATACTGGTATGTCCCGATTCGTTCAGGCTCCTATCCTGATGGCTGCCTTCATGTTTGCAGCGATGGGCCTCGCGCTGTTCCTGTGCATACGACTCGGCTAGTCTGGCTGTGACGAACCGTATCCTGCGCAAAAATGCTCACTAAGCAGCCGCTCCGGCAATAACGGCCACTGCCTTTTGATCTTGACGACGATCGTGACACCCGTGCGTGGCTAAAGTAGCCACGTTCCCGGCTATCACGTATATACGGACTGGACGCCGCTGCAAATAATTAACGCTTTGCGCGGTTGCGTACACGGCTAGCTTGAACTCGCCCGGCGAAAAAACTGCAGCGACAACAATACCGTCATTCGTATCCGGTACCATTGACGTCTAACTCTTGCGCGTCATACCAAACCACGGTGCCTATTGATGGCGTGAATTGCACAACCGATAAGAACGGAGCGTAACCTCTCGTATGCAAGCAATAGCAATACAAGTAGCCCATTGGTCTGCAGTAGCCATCGCCATGAAGTCCATTGAGAACGTAGCTGTATTGCTGGACGAGAACTAGGCGCATGGATTTCTACTGGATTACTACGGCGCTGGGCGACATTGTTTGGCTCGCGCTCGCATTTGCACTGGGCTTGTTGTCGCGTGTCATCGGACTTCCACCATTGGTTGGTTATCTGGCAGCAGGCTTTCTTCTCAACGGCACTGGTGTCGTCAGTGGTGACGTGCTGCAACAGTTCGCGGACCTGGGTATAACGCTCTTACTGTTTACCGTCGGCCTGAAGCTGAATCTTCGTTCACTCGCCAAACCGCAGATATGGGCGGTGACGGGTTTGCACACGACGCTCGTCGTCGCCGTTTTCGGTTTGGCCGTCTATGCCCTGGCGCTTTTCGGTACGCCATTTTTCGCCGGCCTGGACTTTCCGCAATCAATCCTCGTTGCATTTGCACTGAGCTTTTCCAGCACGGTGTTTGTCGTCAAGGTGCTGGAAGAAAAAGGCGAAATGGCAACGCCACACGGCCGAATCGCCATCGGCATTCTGATCATGCAGGATCTTGCCGCTGTCGTGTTTCTTGCCGTTTCATCCGGCAAGTCGCCCTCGCAGTGGGCGCTGCTGTTGGTCCTGCTTGTGCTGCTACGACCATTGCTGCATCGACTGCTGCAACGCGTCGGCCATGGTGAACTGCTGGTCCTCTTCGGTTTCGTGCTGGCACTCGGTGGCGCGGAAATCTTCGAACTGGTTGGCTTGAAAGGTGATCTCGGGGCATTGCTGCTGGGCGTGCTCATCTCCAATCATTCCAAGGCCGAGGAAATGGCCAAGACCATGCTGGGCTTCAAGGACCTGTTCCTGCTCGGCTTCTTTCTCTCGATAGGATTGTCCGGCGAGCTGACCTACGAAACCTTCATTGTCGGCGCACTCATCGCACCGTTTGTGTTCGTGAAAGCCGGACTTTTCTTTGCGTTGCTGGCCTACTTCCGGTTGCGGGCCCGGACCGCGTTTCTCGCCTCGGCCAATCTCACCAACTTCAGTGAGTTCGGATTAATTGTCGCCATGATTGGCGTTACCAATGGTTGGCTGGACCGTGAATGGCTGGTAGTTCTTGCGGTTGCATTGTCATTGTCGTTCGCCATTGCCGCCACCCTGAATGCGATGGCGAACGACCTTTACGCAAGACACCGGCCGCTGTGGCAACGATTGCAACGCTCAGGGCGGTTGCCGGATGATCAACCGCATGACATCGACAATGCGACCATAGCGATTGTGGGCATGGGCGGAGTCGGTACCGGCGCCTACGACACCATGCGCGAGTCGTTTGGCGATCATGTGGTCGGCGTTGAGATTGATCCCATTACCGTCAAAAACCAGCGAGGAATGAACCGCAAGGTGTTACTCGGTGATCCCAGCGATGCCGATTTCTGGGACCGCGTTCAGGCTACGCATACGCTCGACCTCATCATGTTGGCGTTACCCAAATTGAGCACCAGCCTCGAAGTAATCGAGCAACTCAAGTTAACCTCGTTCAAAGGTCGTATAGCAGCCACTGCACGCTTTCCGGATGAAGTTGTCGCATTGCAGAAAGCCGGCGCATCGACTGTGTTCAATATTTACACCGAAGCCGGCGCCGGCTATGCGGCGCATGTCGCTGCAACAACGTCGCCACAACCGGCGGAATAGCCGTGACTCAGTTGGCCGATAGCAGACGACCTGCATTGGGAACCTGACAAACATCCAGCACCGGTGCGGGCGTGTGTTGAAAGAATTCATGTACTCGGTGGCGTCGCGATTCCAGCATCGCCGCAAAAGCCGCGCTGTCCGTGTCCATGACTTCGACCGCAGGACGCTCACTCGGCGCTATATCGGCGGCAATACGGACGGAGGTAATCGCGGTGCGCGTATCGGTCTCACTCAACATACCGCCCTCACTCGCCGCCCCGCGACGAATGCGCTGGACGATGTCCATGCCCAGCACGACCCGCCCAAAGATATTCATATTTCGGTCAAGATAACGGGGTGCCTGACCAATGACGATATAAAAATCAGTGCTGCTGGTATCCGCCTCGTTGAGTCTCGCCATCGCGAGCGTGCCGGGGCAATGCGTTAGCCAAGCCGTGCCCTCTCTCGGGTCGCGAGCGGCAGCAAAGCCATCACTAAAGCCGGTCTCAGCCGCGAACATATCCGGCTTCTGCACGCTGGTGAACGGCAATGAAGCCGTTAGCTTGCGCTCGAACTCTCCCTTGATGGTCGGTTCTGAATTGGCATTACCCATGTCACTGCCGTCGCCACCTTGCGCAACGAAGCCTTCGATTACCCTGTAGAAGCTCAGTCCATCGTAGAAGCCTTCACGAACCAGGCGTTTGAACTGGGTGACTGTTGCCGGAGCAAAGGTCGAGTTCAATTCCAGAAAAACCACGCCTGCGTCGAGCGTCATGACTACGAGACGCTCGGGATCAACGGCTCGCCACTCCGTCTCATCCTGAGCATGGACGTGCGTTGCCCAGAACGAACAGCTCAATAGCAGCAACAGGGTTTTCATTCGCATGGCAGGGTTCTCTGTCAGTAGGGCCAGGGCAGACTTGGGTCGTAGTCGAGCACTTTTACTGTTGGCAGCGCATCACGGTCCACGATCTCACCGCCTTTGATGACCATGTTGATTTGCCGGAAATTGCCGATGTCGTCCAGTGGGTTTGCATCGAGCACCAGTAAGTCGGCGATCTTGCCCTCTTCCACTGTTCCGAGTGTGTCGCCAAGCCCGTACGCTTCTGCGCCGTTGCGGGTTGCAGCTATGAGAATGTCCATCGGGCTCGCGCCAACGTCCTGCAAGCCGATCATGCGGTTGAAATGCATACGACCGAGTCGGCCCCATACGACCGGTCCGAGATCCGCGGTATCCGGTCCCTGATCGGTTGCAAGCGTGAATTTGACCCCGCCGTCCAGCCAGGCACGTACACCTTCCGCTTTTTCTTCGAAAGACGAGCCGTGCATGTTGAGTTGCCGGTTCACCATAATTTCGTTTAACGCGGGTTGGTCGGTATGCTCCCGGAAGTCCCACTCGGCGTAAATCCGTTCCTTTTCTTTTTCAGGAATGGACATAAGGCCAGCGTAAATACCCTTCTCCGCAATGGTTTCGATCAGTTGCAAAATCGATCCCTTTTGCGCCGCCGAAGCATAAGACCACGGTGTGCTCATGACATTCGGGTGTATGAGCAGGTCGGAATCCACCTCAACCGCCATGCGCAGACTCTCGACGGTGAACGTGTGGGTCGTAAATGGAATACTGGCCTTGCGCGCTTCCTCGCGCATTGCGATCAACGCTTCTTTGGAAAACATCAACGGTTCGACCGGACCGATACCATGGCCGCTGACGCCGACCTTGATGAAGTCAACGCCCTTTGCAATGTAGTTACGTGTAGCGACCGCAATTTCTTCCGGCGTCATCGCCAGCAAGGCCGGGCCCACGTCGTCTTCCCACAAGGCATCAATGCGTTGCCGAACTGTCGGGGTTACCCAGCCACCGTAGCGCAGGGAGAGACCGGATACGGGCCAGCCGCCCATGAAGTACTGACTGAACGGGCCACCGGTGCCGATGATATTGCCGGCGATCAACAAACGACTACCCACAAACTCGCCGTTGTTGATTCGGTCGCGTGCCTCAAGCAGCGGTTTCAATGGGCCCCAGGTATCCGGCATGGTCGTCAGGCCGTACTTCAGGCCGACCTGCGCCGACTGAATGGCGATGTCGGTAAGCCGGTCCTCGTACTTGATGAAGAACTCCGGCACGGTCATCAGAATCAGGTGAATGTTGGAGTCAATCAGCCCTGGAGTAACCCATTTGCCGGATGCATCAACGACCCGGTAACCCGCCGGCACTTTTCCGTTGCTGCGGATCGCCTGAATTTTGCCATCAGCCAGTAGCACCATTGCATCTTTTATGGGTGCCGCTCCGGTCGCGCTGATGACCGTTGCCCCGGTCAAGGCAATCTTCTCTGCTGCTGCCGCGTGGTTAACACCCACGGCCAATAACAACAGGTAAATTATGACTCGCATCTAACTCTCCTGAAATCGAACATATTGCATGACTGATTCCCCACCGGTAGCGGGTGGGATAAATCAGTAGGTGCTGATTGTGTGGTTAAGGTTCCGGCTCGCGCTCATGCCTTGTGAGCGCTACCCTTGTTCGTCTTGCGTCTGCCTGCGGGTTGCATTTGTTCAGCCATCTGGCATTGCCAGCGCGTGGCTGGCCCGCGTCCGCAGGCGTTTGCGAATGATGTTGTGCCGGCGCCTGTTAATCGGGAAATACAGCGCGAGCACTGTCGCCAGCAAATTCAGCAGGATGGGCAATCCCAGAAAGGCGATGAAGAATCCGGCCAGTGCCCAGCCTTCATTGCTGCCGTTCGCGTCAAAACCGAACAGCGACACCAGCAACAACGCTGCTCCGGCCCCGGCACCGAGGCCAATTTTCTGTAGCAGCGTTACCAGTGCGTAATAGTTACCGGCATTGTTTGCGCCGGTTTTCAGCGTGTCGTAGTCGACGATGTCCGCCATCATTGCGTAGTAAGCGACGGTGGTGCCGGTTGTAAACAACGCGGAGATGCTGAATACCGCGAGCAGCGCTGGAAAGGCGCCAGGTCCTGGTTGTATCAGGGCCATCGCGACCAGGGTCAGCACGATGCATAAATTACAGAAACTAAGGACCCGGTGGGTATCGAAACGCGCCCCCGCCCAACCCCAGAATGACGCGCTCAGGAAACCCATAGCCGCAACAGCAAGACCGATATGGCCAAACTTGTCCGGAATCGTCAGATAATTGCTGATGTAAAAAAAGTAGAGACCGGCCACCATGCCACTTGCCAGCCAGCTGGACAGCATGATGAGTGCGTAGAAGCGCAATGGCTTGTTACCAGCGAGGGTCGATAGCGCGGCTGTGACACTCGCCTGCGGCCGAGCACTGACCGTGCCCGCGGGCACCTTCAGAACGGCAGCGGCTACCGCAAGAATGATCAAGGCGATGACCAAATACGACATTGCTGCGGTGACATCCGGGGTGATCTCGGTGGTTGCAAATATCGGCAGAAACGGTCCGGACCAGAATAAAAGGTAGCCGAGGTAGATGGCGGCGGTGCGAAACCCGGAGAGGTGTGAGCGTTCATCATAGTCAACCGTCAGCTCGCTGAGCCATGCCGCATGCGGCACTTCCACCATCGTCCAGCCAATGTAGACGACAACCGAAGCCAGCAGAAAATACAGCCCGCCGGTATCGGCCCCAGGGCGGAACCAGAACCACACACCAATGATGCACAGGAGTCCGCCGGCAATCATCCATGGCTTTCGCCGCCCTATGGCCGTTGCCGTGCGATCGGAAAAGAAGCCGATGATCGGGTCCGTAACGCCATCGAGAACCCGGCTGAACACCAGGATGAGGCCTATCGTCGCGAGGTCGATGCCGCTGACCGTTGCGTACAGGCCGGGCAAAATCGACAGCGCGGGTGTGTGCAACATCCAGATTGGCACCATCGGTGCCGCATAGGCCGCAATTGTCCATGCCCCGAGTTTTCGACTCACGATTCAGAACCACGTTCTTCGCTACACCGGCTCCTTTATACCAAGTTCGTTGCAAGCTACCTACAGTGACCCGGTCGCCTAGCGGCCACCGAACAGGTAGGTACCCTCAATACCGATCGTTCTCGGCCGGAGCGTATTGGCACGCACAGCGACATCACCGCCGGGCAAACCGGCTCGTCCGCCGGAAAATACATTCAGCAACGGGGCTTTGTTCGTCAGGTTGTCGACGTACAGCTTCAGTTGGAAGTTTTCCCAGTTTGCGCCGGTAGACATGTTCACGATGTTTTGTGAAGGCACTTCCACATTGCCGTCATTACCGTCGAAGCCGAAGGTGGAGGTTGAGTCCTTGTGCCAGAAATTTGCACGAACGTAGCCGTCTACCTGGTTGCTATAGGCAAACTGGTAGCCGACATCAAGTGAGTACGTGTTTCTCGGGGTGCGACGCAGACTGTCCCCTTTATTGATGTTGACGCGCGTGCCCGGGAACAATTGCGCATCGTCCTGGAACTCGTTATCCGTGTTGCCCCAGCTCAATGCGGCGTAAACGCCCGGCGCAAGGAAATCCTGCGTGACAATTTCCAGTTCGACACCCTGCGCTTCCAGATCCGGCGCGTTAGTCGTGAAGAAGCCTTGGCCGAATGCGCCCGCCGTGTCGCTCTGTACTACGGCCTGCACTTCCTGCCAGTCGAGGAAATAAACAGACGCATTCAACAGGACACGCCCGTCTGCAAGCCGTGACTTGAAGCCTGCTTCGTAGCTGACCAGCGTATCCGGTGCGAACTCGTAGAACTCTTCCGAGATGCCGAACAATGCTTCGCCGACAAAGGTATTGAAGCCGCCGTAGCGGAAGCCTTCGGAGCGCAACGCGTAGGCCATGACATCGTCGTTCAAACGGTATTCCAGTGAAATTTTGTAAAAGACGTCATCGTCTTCCGCGATACCGTTGGTGACGAAGCCGAAGTCGCTGCCGCCGATCAGGAATACCTCGCGGTTGTCCACTTCCCAGTTGAACAGGCGGCCACCGACGAGCACGGTCAGGTCGTCTGTCAGGTCGTAACTGACTTCGCCGAAGAACGCTTTATCGGTCAAGATCTGCAGGCCACCGGAACGCGTGCCTTCGACGGGAGCGGGATCGTCAAAGCCGGTCAGCGAGTAGTCAATCGCCTGGTTGAAGTCTTCGTATTCGTCGTAGTAGAGGCCAACCAGCCATTGCAGGCGACTGTCACCCGTTGATGCGAGTCGCAATTCGTGAGTCGTGGAGTGCTCGTCGATAACGGTATCGAACCGCTGCAAAGTGCCCGACGAATCGAGATAGTCGGTATAGCCGCCATCGTTGGTGAAGTGCGAACCGGTGTAGTTGAGCGTGCCCCAGCTGAGGTCGTAGTCGACAATCAGGTTGAAGAGATCGTATTCCTGACGGCTCGGGCCGGCATCCGACGGCTGATTCACCTGCAGTCCGTCGAGACCGAGTTCGAAATAGGTCGGCGCATCGGCATTCAAATCATTGCCGTGATAAATCGTGGTGACGGTGAGTGCATCGGTCGGCGCGAACAACGCTGATAAGCGCCATGCAGACTCCTTGACATCATTAATGGCACTGCCCGACGTACGCACGTTGTCGATATAACCCGTTTCGTCGATAAACTGCCCCGCTACACGAATCGCAAACTTGTCTTCAACCAGCGGCATGTTAATGACGCCACTGTAACGCTGGCTCAATCCGCCGTCGTTGTCGGTGGTGTACAGGTCGCCCTGCACGCTGCCGTTGTAGCTGTCGAGTTCCGGTCGGTTGGACCGGTAATAAATAAGCCCACCGATGGATTGTGAACCCCACAACGTGCCTTGCGGGCCACGCAATACACCGACTTCGCCGATATCAAAAAACCGGTAGGAGTTGCCGAAATGCGGCGCGCCGTCCAGGTACTGTGCAACCACACCGACGGTATTGTCAGCGACCGTCGAGAGTCCACGTATGGATGCGACTTCATTGCCACGCCCTGGCCCGCCGTCATTGATGAAATTCGTACCCGGAACCTGCACGATGAAATCGTCGAAATCGAGCACGTCGAGACGTTCGAGCTTATCAGCATCGAAGGCGGTAATGCTGCTGGAGAGGTCCTGCACGCTCTTCGCCGCGCGCTTGTCGGCGGTGACCACTATTTCTTCAATCTGCACGGGCGCGCCAGTGTCCTGCGCAGTGGCGGCCAGCGGCACGAACAGCGTTGTCATGAGGGCAGCCGCGCCGAGCTGCAAACGTCTATTTCGGTTTAAAAACATCGTGTTACCCCTAAGAGTTGCATCGTACCAGGGGTGATGTTTCACCCGGACTACTGGTTGCGCCTGCAAACATACCGTCCGATCGTATTGTTTGTAAAGCGAAACTCAGTGCGCCCTGTCCAAATAGCCCTGAATCATAGCCACACAGGCATCAAACCGTCGTGCGACGTTCCCCTGATCGCGATCGCTGGCAAGTCCACGCATCAGGTAGCAGGCGATGCCAATCATGTCGCGCGGGTTCTCCAGCACCGCGAACTCCGGCAGCAATTGTTCGTACTCGCAGCTCATTTGCTCATGTTGCTGGGCCGACAACTGCTCCTGGAGACTCGCAATCTCCTGGTTGGTGCGCATGGCGACTTCGATTTCACGAGCAGTGTCGTACCACGTGGCGAAATCGTCTTTCAGTACCCGTAACCGATCTTCCAACGACAATTGGTCGGTATTCGCGCCCAGCAACTTGGCTTTGAAACGGTCGAGGCGCTGGCAGTAGAAGTGGTGAATGGCGTGCGCAATAAGTTCATTTTTCGCCGGGTAGTGATGCAACAATGCGCCGCGCGATACACGCGCTTCCTTGATTACGGAACTGATCGAGGTTCCCGCGAAGCCGAGACGACCAAGGCAACGCACCGTTGCTTCAAGCAATGCGGTCTGCGTAGTCGTCCGGCGTTCTTCTTGCGATCTACGGCGTATCGGCTGGGACGCTGTATCCATATTCGTAAGCCTTGGGGTTGCGACTTTAGCTCCAGCGCAAACAGTACGACCTACTGTTTTGCATGGCAAGTAAGCCTGCCCGTTGCCCCCGTTTTCCGCGCCCGGTAACGATTTTTCTGCCAGCGGTGCCCGTTACTTGCGGTAGTCGGTGAAAACTCAACGTCTATGAAAACGAACGTCTGAATGCTTGCTGTGATTATTGTTCAACTGACCGCAACCTGTTGGTTACGGTATTCGTGCCCATCATCGAGCCATTGTCCTTTGCGAATACCGGGTTTTTGCAGCGTTTCGCAGCCCTGCCACCCAGGGCAAAACATCGAAATGTCGTTACCTGAGGTATCGGGGATGACCTGCAGAACGTCCCAGTGTTCTACGATTTTTTCATTATCGTCGAATCAAAAAAATCGATACCCGCGTAGTCACTGTTACCTGGCCAGAAATGGTGACAATGCAATACAACCAGATTGCCCTCAGCAATGACCAGTTTGAGCAGCACTTTCTTGCCTGGGTATTCGCCAGCCATCCGTTCGAAGAAGTTCGTAAAAGGTGCCTGGCCGTCAGCGATGCCAGGGTTGTGTTGAATGTATTCGTCACCGACGAATTGCTCAACAGCATCGCGCGGTCTGCATTGATTGAACATCAGGTCGCAAAGCGCACGAGCGGTTTTTTAGTCGTTTGTGTTTTAGTTTCATCACTCTGCTCCCGGATCAGAAACGGTTCATCGCGAACGGTTTAAAGTGTTGATCTTGCGTTCATGATGCTGACCAGAAACCGGAATCTCCATACGGCGTGCAGATGCACCGCAGTCCCCCCCCCGGATTTGAGCGCACACGTAGAGCAAGGCCATTGCTACCTTTAACGAAGCGACCGGACATGCATGTTGTCGTCGGGCGGCAAACTTGACCAGACAGCCCTGTCCTTCCAATAGCGCTGGCAAAGGTGCGACATATGGTTGCGATGCGCCAGAACAGAGCCAAATATGCCGTCACGAAAAATTGCTGACGGACTATAATTAACAGGCACGAATAACTAAAAGAATTAAACGGCTCGCTGGGGACTCACGAACAATGAAGTTCATGACAGAGCGACACAAAAAGTTGATGCGTACGTCAGAAACAGCGCTGCACGATGCAGTGGCTGCGCCGGCGGAAGACGTTGCGCGAGTGGCGAAAACGGTGATTGCCGACAGTCGTACGTACCGCAACTGGGAAACGCGTCACGCTGAATTACTGGTACCTGCTGCACGTTCAGCGGATGACCGACGGCTTTTGGCTGAAATGCGAGCCGCGCAATTGCGTTTGGTGCCGCGCAGCGCGTTGTTTAATTATCTACGAGAGAATCAGGTAGTCGGGGACAAGCGGGTCAGAATTTTTCGGCTTTTCCATGGCACGCTCGATTTCAATGACAGCGTTCTGCTGGAACACCGAAATTTTCTGCTGGCTGAATCGAGCCAGATATCCGCGGCCCATATACTGCTGATGATGCACGACAATCCAGGCAATGCATTGGTCGATCAGTACGAACAGGCCTACGCCAGGTATTTCGCGTTGAAATGCGAGCGCATGATCACCCGCTCCAGAACCTGTGCGGAAATGATCCGGCCGCTGCTAAGTGCTGCACATCAACAGATGGACAGAATTCGCATGCGAATCGATAACGAAGCCCCGCAAACCAACGGCTTTACCTTTGATACCGTCGAAGCCCTTGAACACAGTGGACGCTATCGAGCGCTGGATTACCTGAATCGTTAGCAATGTAATTCGTCGCTAGCCAAGTCGCCAGTCGCACAGCGGTTACCCTGTCTACAGACTTGATTCGGACGGTTTCGTCACATTGGTCGATCAAGAATGCCAGATGCATTACTTGTCGATATCGGGCAAGCTGTTGGTCGCGACGACGGCTATTCAGACAGCCTCTAACATTCAATCAAAAACGTCGCAGTTTTCTTTCAGACAACTGCGGAGCTTTCAACATGATTGATGTGCACAAAATCGTTGATATTCAGCGGCGCCTTGAAACATTTCCCCGTGCCGCACTGGCACTGTTACCTACGCCCGTGCAACGGCTCAGCAACTTCGGTGCGTTATTGGGTGGTCCCGAGCTTTGGATGAAACGGGATGACCTGTCAGGACTCGAAGGTGGTGGCAACAAGACGCGGAAACTGGAGTACCTGGTCGGCGATGCACTTAGTCAGGGCGCGGATATGCTGGTGACGGTGGGAGCTATTCAATCCAACCATACTCGCCAGACTGCGGCCGCCGCGGCAAAGGCGGGACTCAAGTGCGCCCTCTTGCATTGCGCCTGGACCCGCGATGCGGGCCCGAACTACCGGTCCGTTGGTAATGTCTTGCTCAGTCACCTGATGGGTGCCGAACTCTTCGTTGATGAAACCGAACGTCCGATCGAAGACCAAGGGCCGTTAGACGAATTTGTGCGTCGCCTGAAGAAAGAAGGTCATAAGCCGTATTTGATACCCGGTGGCGGCTCTGGGCACCCACTCGGTTGTATGGGTTACATCGGCTGCGCGGCAGAGTTGGCAATGCAATCGGCGGAACTCGGGGTCGAATTCGATTACCTGGTCCATTGCACGGGTTCCAGCAGTACTCAGGCGGGATTATTGGCCGGTTTCGCGGCGCTGGGGATGCGTACCCGGATTATAGGTGTGTCGGACGACCATGAAACAGCTATCAAGAAAGCACGGGTCCTTGAATTAGCGAACGCCGCATTAATGACACTCGAGCTTGACGTTCGCGTTTCACGAAACGATGTTGATGTTATATCAATCAATGCCAACGCCTACGGTATTCCGGATGAGAAGATCATCAACGGCATACGGCTGTTGGCCAGCAAGGAAGGCTTGATTGCGGATCCGGTGTATGAAGGCCGGGCAATTCAGGGACTCTTGAATCTGGCGGATGAAGGCCGGCTGCCCAAATCGGGTCAGATACTACTGATGCATCTGGGTGGTTCCCCCGCCATCCACGCCTATGCTGGCCAATTCGAGGCGGTTCAGTTACGACCTTTCAGCCTGTAACGGGTCAGCCGGAACCCAGGTCCGGCGGCTGCGATCCGATGCGAGTGGCACCGAATTCGGCCGCCGATGTCCTGCGACTGACGTCCATCTATCACAACCTTGTACGGCGCTGGGCTGAAATCTGATCCAGGCCGGTCGTTTCCAAAACACGTCTGTACAGTCACTCTTACGCGAAAATTGTCCACTTCTGTCGCAAGCTGCCGACAGTGTGCGCCAATTGTTGCCATTAGATTGAACTATCCCCGGGCAAAACGGTTTGTGTAGAATCACGCACCATTTTTGCCCCTGCTCCCCGGAGAAATTGCATGCTTTCCTCAATACAAGTGCGCTCATTCATTGCCATCGGCGCCCTTTGCTTCTCGGCTCTTCTACCCTCAACCTCTCGCGCAACCATCGTCGAGTTCGAAACGGTTTTGGGCAACTTCGAAGTAAATCTGTACGACAACGCGACGCCGCAAACGGTCGCCAATTTTCTCGACTACGTGCAGAACGGTCGCTACACGGATTCCATTTTTCATCGTTCCGTAGCGAATTTCGTTATTCAGGGCGGTGGCTTCAACACCAATGCGCGAGCTGATATTGGGGTCATAACCACCGGTGCCGCGGTTGTTAACGAGCCGGTCTATTCCAACGTACGCGGTACGATTGCAATGGCCAAAGTTGCAGGCAACCCGAACAGCGCTACGAGCCAGTGGTTCTTCAACGTGGACGACAACTCGGACGACCTCGATGGCCAGAACGGTGGCTTTACCGTTTTCGGTGAAGTGATCGGTAACGGAATGGATATCGTCGATGCGCTGGCTGCACTGCCGGTGTACAACATCGGTTCTCCATTGACTGAATTGCCGCTACGCAACTACACAGCACAAGACGCCGCTAACAACGTACCTATCGACAACACTCACCTCGTTATCATTTCGTCGATAACGGTAACAGACACAACCGTCGACAGCGCGGCGGGTCTCAACCCCACCCCGAATACCGCAAATGATAACGGCGGCAGTCTTGGCGGCGGCGGTGGCGGTAGCACGGGTGTACTCCTGTTGCTCGGCTTATTCGCCGTCCGGGTGTCACGTCACCTGCGTCGGTAGCGGCATGTGCACGGCGTGACGTAACCGGTAGTCGTCGCGTCGTTCTGCTTGACCCAATCAGCCCTGAATTGCGCGGCGAACTACGTCGCGTACTTCCCTATCTTGCGCAAGTCGCCAGCGCAGCTTCGGTTGGGATTCGTCGGCCAAACGAATACGCATCCGTGAATGCCGACCGACAATTCCCGGTACGACACGGACTTGCGGCAAAGATCGAACGAAATAGCGGTACATTTGCGCTAAGGCTGAATCACATTTTTTCGTCCGGCTTGTTCGACATCGTTTTTCCGGCGTATGATTATTTCCCGCCGCGCCAGTGGCGGACTTCGAATTCAGCCTCGCCAGGAGATTCCGCACCGATGAGTGCCCCGAAAAAAAGACTCGGTCGTGGACTGGAAGCATTGCTTGGAAACAAAGCAAGTGAGGAAGAGCCAGCCGGCAGTGATGCTAGCAGCACACTCGTAACGCAAGACATGCTGGTGACCACGTTGCAACCGGGTCAGTACCAGCCGCGCCAGTCACTGTCCGATGACAGTCTTTCGGAACTGGCCAATTCCATTCGTGAGCAAGGCGTATTGCAGCCGTTGATAGTGCGACCTATCGAAGCGGCCAATGGCATCACGCACGAAATCGTGGCCGGCGAAAGGCGTTGGCGCGCATCGCAGATTGTCGGCCTGGAATCTGTGCCGGTGGTCGTTCGGGAGCTGGATGATCAATCGGCATTAGCGGTCGCCTTGATTGAAAATCTGCAGCGCGAAGACCTCAATGCCATCGAACAAGCGCAGTCTCTGATGCGTCTGGCTAAGGAATTTCAACTTACACATCAACAAGTTGCAGATGCGGTGGGACGCTCGCGCTCTTCGGTCAGCAATCTGCTGCGCCTGCTCGATCTGGACGACGCGGTCAAAGACATGCTGGCGAACGGCCGGCTGGACATGGGCCACGCGCGGGCCTTGTTGCCATTGCGCGGTGAACACCAGGTGAAGATCGCGCAAAAAGCTTCGGCCTCCGGCTGGTCGGTCAGGCAGGTAGAAAAGTCGGTGCGCAGCCGCTTGACCGAAGATGCCGCACGCAAACCAGCAGCTCCGATCGACATGCAAACGCGGTGGTTGCAGGAACAGCTCGGCAAAGAGCTGGGCCAGAAAGTAACGATTCGGCCTCGTACTGACGGCACTTACAAACTCGATATTGCCTTCGCCAGTCTGGATCAATTGCAGTTTGCACTTGGCCAGGTACAGGGCCTGATTGGTCAGTTACAGGCGGCCGCCGGTCCGCGTGTACGTACCGCGGCAAAGTAAGCAGGATTCGCTCAGCTTCTACACAGGTTAGCGCTACTTGTTACGCACCAACTTGCACTACCGCAACTCTCTTGTGTCACGACGGCTGTCAGTCGAGACAGCAGCGCCACTTAACACGTCCTCTTGCGTCATCAGCCACCAAGCGTTGCAATTCGCTGACTGAGGAAACGTCGTTCCGGCTGTGATTGGGTTAACGCAAGTGCCGTCTTGAACGATGCGATTGCATCTGCGCGCCGCTCCAGTTGTCGGCACAGTTCACCACGCGCTGAATGTGCAAGGTGATAGTCCGTCAGGTCGCCTGTCGCCAGCAAGCTGTCAATCAGCGCAAGGCCTGCAGCAGGACCGTCACGCATGGCAATGGCGGCTGCGCGGTTAAGCGCCACCACGGGTGACGGCATGGCACGCAGCAACACATCGTACAAACCTATGATTTGCGTCCAGTCGGTATCGGCAGGCGTTGCGGCTTCGGCATGGACCGCAGCAATCGCGGCCTGCAGGGTATACGGACCGATGCGTCGCGATGAAATGGCCCGTTCGACCAGTGCGATCCCTTGCGCTATTTGTTCCTGATTCCAATTGCTCCTGTCCTGATCCATAAGCAGCACAATGTCGCCATCCAGCGTACTACGCGCATCTCGCCGGGAATCCTGCAACAGCATCAGGGCCAGCAGACCAGCGACTTCGGATTCCGGCAGCAACGCAAACAAGGTCTGACCCAGCCGAATCGCTTCCGTGGAGAGATCGCGCCGGGTGACTGATTCACCGGAGGATGGCGAGTAGCCTTCGTTAAAAACGAGATATACCACCCGCAGTACGTTGTCGAGACGTTCCGGGAGCTGCGCAGCAACCGGCAGCTCATAGGGTATTCGAGCTGACTTGATCTTGTTCTTTGCCCGGACGATACGCTGAGCAATCGTGGCGGCAGAGGTCAGGAATGCTTTGGCAATTTCTTCAGTGGTGAGATTGCACACTTCGCGCAGTGTCAGAGCGACTTGCGCATCCGCGCCGATTGCCGGGTGACAACAGGTAAAAATGAGTCTGAGATGATCATCGTGCACGACACGCTCATCAAAATCCGGTTGCTCCTGCGTTTCAAGATGAATCGCGAGTTCTCGCACATTGCTGTCGAAGCGGGCTCGTTTGCGGATGCGGTCGATGGTCTTGAAGCGGCCCGCCGATACCAGCCATGCACGAGGGTTGTCCGGTACGCCATCCCGCGGCCATTGCTCCACTGCGGCTGCAAAGGCATCGTGCAGCCCTTCTTCGGCCAGCTCGAAGTCACCCAACAAACGAATCAGGGTCGCCAGCACACGGCGGGATTCCTCGCGGTACAGCCTGGCAACCTGTTGCTGAATATCGTCAGTCACGCTCGTCGGGGCTCGGGAGTGATCAGGTTCCAAGTGTCACGATCGTACGGAACCCACCCCAGATCAATCGCTTGCCATCGAACGGAAAGTCCTCGGGTTTCATATGTGCCAGCCGTGGATCCGCCATGGCTTTCTTGTTGACCTCGTCGCGGTGCTCCCGCGAGCGATAACTTATCCAGGAAAAAATGACGGTTTCGTCGTCTTCCAGTAATACGCTCTGCGGAAACGAGGTCACCTTTCCCGCTTGGACGTCATCGGCAACGCATTCCGTGTAATCCAGTGCACCGTGCTCCATCCAGACCCTGCCGGACAGTGCAGCCATTTCCAGGTATTTGTCCAGGTTTGCTTTGGGTACCGGTATCAGGAACCCGTCTATGTACTTTTCCATGTCAGCTCCAGTTCGTTACGACCGTTAGTGATTGGCTGAATCCTGCATTTCTTTGAAACCCGCGGCCGCTTCCTGCACGTCTTCAGGAAAGTCCTCGAATTCCTGAATCTGGCGAACCTCGATGATCTCGTTGTCACCTCCAGGGCAGCGGCTTGCCCAGGCAATGGCATCCTGCAAGGAATCCACGTTGATGATCCAGTAGCCGCCAAGTACTTCGTTGGTTTCGGCGAAAGGGCCGGCGGTTACACTGGCCTTGCCGTTCTCAAAACTTACACGCGCGCCCATCGACGGCGGGTGCAGTCCGTCCAGCGCAACGAGAACGCCGGCGTCTTGCAAGTCATTGTTGAACTTCATCATGGCCGCCACGGCATCGGCCTCCGGCAGCGTGCCGGGCGCCGCTGTTTCGTAGCCTTGCGGAATCATCAGCAACATGAATCTCATCGATGGTTTCCTTTTCTTGGGAAGAGACTGATCAATCTGGGCAAATTACAGCCCCTGAGAGCGTCGTGTTACAGGCCGTCGGCGTTCCGCACACGACCTGCAAGGTTACGGATCGGCCTGATCTCGATACTGCCTATTCGCGCTGGCGGAATTCGGCCGGCAAGCTGTATGGCTTCGTTCAAGTCCTGGGCCTCGATGAGATAGAAGCCCGTCAGCTGTTCCTTGGTTTCGGCAAACGGGCCATCCGTGACCGACAGACTGCCGGCCCGAACCCGTACCGTGGTCGCCGTCTGCACTGATTCCAGCGCTTCGGCAAACTGGCAATGACCGCTGTCATTGACGGACTCAAAATACGCGAGGCACTCCTCGTCCGGGCAGCTGGCCAAGGCCGATTCTTCGGCGTACACCAAGCATAAGTACTTCATACAGGTCTCCGTTTGCGTGAATGTCTGCATACTGGTCGTCGCGCCGAGCCGCAAATCGACAGCAAGAAAGCCATTTCTGGAAATTTTCTTCCGCTGGATTATCTGGCCGCTGTCAGGCGCCGATCTGAGCAGCCGCAAACCGCCTTATGCAACGTATGCCTGTGCGGCACAGCGGTAGCAACTCCACGCTCGGCTTGGCCCGGCCGAGCCCTGCTCAACAGCCTTGGTTGTGAACAGCGGCCAGTACCAGCGTATTGTTTTTGATGGTTACTCCAGTGTTTCCAGGTAGTCGCGAACCCGCACAAGATCCGGATAACGACTGCGCAACGCTTCAATGTTAACGGCGTAGCCTTGGGTCGCAAACCAGCGATACATCGTTGCGATATCCTCGGACACATTGGCGTTGTATTCCGCCCATTCCGGTTGCACGTGCCGCACGGGGTGCCCGAGTGACTCGGACATCACCTGCACCAGCTCATCTATGGACATTTCGTCGCCTGCGAGTTCCTCCGTTCTGCCCAACCATTCATCCGGATTGTCGAATGCCTCACCCACGAAAAAGCCGATGTCGCTCGCGGCGATCCACTGATGCATGTCCGATCCGTCCCGGGGATTAATGTAGTCGCCAGCGCGTAACGCGTCGCGGCTGTAGCGCTGCCAGTTGTCCATGAATTCGACCGGGCGCAAGACCGTATAGGCCAGGTCCGATTCAGCCAGCATTTCTTCAATGGCGTATTTGCTGTCGAAGTGCGCAATGCCTGTATTTTCATCGGCCGAAGCAACGGAAGAAAACACGAAGTGAGCGATACCACTGTCTTCGGCGGCGTAAATCAGTGCCCTGCCGTGGTCGATCTCACGTGGCGCGCCGTGTTCGGCAGAGTCGGTCACGGCAAATACACCGTGTGCACCTTGCATGGCCGCGCGCAACGAATCGCCATCATCATAGTTGCCCTGAACGACCTGCGCACCGGCTGCGCGCAAGGCCGCGGCCGCCGGCTGTTCCGTATTGCGGGTCAGTGCACGGACACGATAACCGCGTTTGAGCAGTTCGCGCGCGACAGCGCCACCTTGCGTGCCGGTAGCGCCGGTAACGACCACTATGGGGGACGAACGGGTACTGCCAGTGGGCTCTTCGGGTTGGCTGCACGCCGTTAACGCGATGGAAACAACAAAGCCGACCAAGAACCCTATACGCCACATAGATTTGCTCTTTTGTTATTCTGTTCTGCAGTATACCCGGCCGTCACAAACTATCGTTGCGGCGCGAATACAATGGGTTCACTGGTCTGCCGCCCGTCCAGTGGTTCGAGCTTGCGGATGTGATCCAGGCGAATCTCACGTTTGCCACTTGCCAGCTGGAAGACCAGCCACTCGGCGCGCTCGGGCGACGTGCGGGTTGTAAGCGGTACGCCGGTCAGACATTCGCTTTCCGTCGTGAGGCGCATTGCCAGACCACGCATGCAGGCCAGTTCAAGCTGATCATGGACGCCGCAGTCTATCGGCGTGTAGCTGTCATCGTTCATCGTCGGCATCCTGCGGCGCGTCTGCTGGCACCGTGTTGACTATGGAATTCGAACCACAGCTGAATACTAAGGTGCCGCCTGTGATATTTCTTCCTCTTTTCCGTAGCGTCAGTATTCGGAAAAGCGCCAACCGCAGTGGTTTCGGGCCCCAGCCAGACTCAATTGCGCCGTTTTCATGTTCGCCGGTAAGTGTTCCGGCGCAATGGCCGTAATGCATTTGTTAAGAATAAACCCACCCGCACCGCACTGATCCGGTGCGGCCGCGGGCTCCGGTCTGCGTCGGCACGAACAGACGGGAGGCTATTGCGACCGCAAGGCCTTGACTTCAGCCGGATTGGACATACATTCACGTGAACCTAATTGAGTGAGTGACTGCTGATGTTCAAACGCATTGCCCTGTTTCTGGCCACAAATATTGCGGTCGTCCTGGTACTTAGTATTGTGTTGCGCTTGCTCGGCGTCGACCGGATGCTGGCGGAATCCGGCTCGGACCTGAATTATCAGGCCTTGTTGATACTCTCCCTGGTCATCGGCTTCGGTGGCTCCTTCATTTCCCTGGCGATGTCCAAGTGGCTGGCCAAACGCTCTACCGGTGCGCGGGTCATCGAATCACCTGCCAACAGTACTGAATCCTGGTTGTTCAGCACGGTGCAGCGGCAAGCCCAACAAGCGGGCATCGAAATGCCGGAGATCGCAATATACGACTCCCCGCAGCCCAACGCATTTGCCACCGGTGCACGCCGTAACAGCGCTCTCGTTGCCGTCAGTTCCGGTTTGCTGACCGCCATGAAAAAGGACGAAGTTGAGGCGGTCCTTGCCCATGAAATTTCGCACGTTGCGAACGGCGACATGGTCACGCTGGCGTTGGTTCAGGGCGTGGTCAACACCTTCGTTATTTTCCTGTCACGCATAGTGGGCCACATTATCGATCGGGTTGTTTTGAAGAACGAGCGCGGCTACGGCATTGGCTATTTCGTCTCCGTGATGGTCGCCCAGGTAGTCCTGGGTATTCTGGCCAGCACCATTGTCATGTGGGTATCACGGCAACGTGAATTCCGGGCCGACGCGGGTTCCGCGCGTTTGAACGGCACGGCACCGATGATCAATGCCTTGCGCCGGCTGGATCAGGGACGCGGCAACGATTTGCCAGAGTCCCTCAGTGCGTTCGGTATTTCCGGCGGACCGCGCAGCGGGCTATTGAGCCGCTTGTTCATGAGCCACCCGCCGATAGCGGAACGGATTGCCGCGTTGCAAAACTACCGCGGCTAGTCGCCGCGCACAGCGCCTAGCTGTGGTTATAGGGGTTGTAAGCGCCGTGGGCTGGCGGTGCGCCGGGGTCGTCCAGCGTTAGCGCCAGCTCGCCTTCGTCAGCCAGCAGGTCCTGGCAACGCGCGCGAATATCCGCCAGTCGGGTCGGGATGGTGGCTTCGGACAAAGGAATGTCCGACGGCCGGTGCTTCTCGTTCAAATCTTGCATCAGTTTTTCCACCTGATTTCTTTGGCTGTCGCCAATATGCGACAGCATGCAGTGCGCAGTATAAGTTTCGACCGGGGCGCAAAGTGTGAACTGTGTCACAGTTTGAAACCAAGAAGCTAACTAATTCAATGGTTTAGAGACAGCGCTTCAGAGCCTTTCTTTTTGCAGCCGGTAAAAAAGGCTGTCGCCTGAAGGCGACGATTCGGCCGGTTTGGCGCGCCTCAGGGGCAGGACCCTGCCCCACCGCCGGCGAGACAAAAGCGCAGCCACTGACAGAAACCTAACAGCGTGGCCCGCGCACTCTGCAGCGCGCTCCGGCCGCCCCGCCTGAGACCGACCGGCAGCGCCTGAGAATGGCGCTGACTGCCCGTCACGTCCGCGAGACCGCTAGTAACGGACGAGCCCGGAGCCCCAGGTAAAGCCGGCACCGAAGCCTTCAAACAGCAACAGGTCGCCGCGTTGAATACGGCCGTCACGAACCGCGACATCGAGTGCCAAAGGTATGGAGGCGCTGGAGGTGTTGGCGTGCTTGTCGACCGTGACCACGACCCGCTCCATGGGCAGCTCCAGTTTTTTGGCCGCGGCACTGATGATGCGCATGTTGGCTTGATGCGGCACGAGCCAGGTAACGTCTTTCTTGTCGATGCCGTGACTGGCGAGCGTTTCACGTGCCATCGTATCGAGAGTACTCACTGCCTTTTTGAATACCTCGTTGCCCCGCATCTGAATGAAGGCGGCTTCCGCACGGACCTGATCGTAACCTGCCGATATGCCACTCGGAACGTGCAACGAATCTTCGAAACGGCCATCCGCATGACAGTGCGTACAGATGACGCCGGGTTCCTCACTGGCACGCAAGACTACGGCACCTGCTCCGTCGCCGAACAGCACGCAGGTCGACCGGTCTTCCCAGTTGAGTATTCGCGAATAAGTATCAGCGCCCACCACCAGTACGCATTTCGCGCCACCGGTCCGCACAAAACGATCGGCCACATCCAGCGCGTAGATGAAACCGGCGCACGCGGCATGAATGTCAAAGGCGGGGCAATCTCTGATGCCGAGGCGCTGTTGCAGCAGGCACGCGGTGCTGGGAAAAACCTTGTCTGGCGTAGTCGTGGCCAACACAATAAGGTCCACTTCATCGGCCGCGACACCGGCACTCTCGAGCGCGGCTTTAGCCGCTTCGAACGCCAGGTCGGAGGTGGTTTCGCCGTCGGCGGCAATGTGTCGTTGCTTGATCCCGGTCCGGTCCTGAATCCATTGGTCGGAGGTATCGACCAGTGCTTCGAATTCCTGGTTCATCATCACCCTTTTGGGCAAATAGGAACCGGTACCGGCGATGGCTGAATAAGGCATAGTTGTTGGTGTTTCCTGAAGGCTCAGCGTTGCAAGAACTGCGCAAGCTCGCGAATAGTGGGGTAATCAAAAAGGTCGTTGATATCGACCTTGCCGGGGTATTTTTCATCAACCGCGAGCATGATTTCGGTGAGCGTCAATGAGCTGATGCCAACCTCGAAAAGATTGTCGTCCGGCCCGACCACTTTGTCCCTGGAAAACTCGGCGCATATCCCGAGTATTTCACGGACCAATGGATCTTCATCAGCATCCGGCTCCGCAGGCGCCAGCTTTTTCTGTGCGGCGATTTGTTCCGCGAACGCACCGTCCAGGAATTCCTGCGCGAGCAATCGGCGCTGAATTTTGCCACTCGTGGTCTTGGGGATACGGGAAACGGGCAGAACGTAATCGACCTCGATACCGATCTGACGGCCGACGATACTGCGCACCTGTTCCGCAATGGTGGCGAACGATTCGGCATCTTTCCGATGCAGGATGAAAACGATGAGTTGCTCAACCTGGCTGTTGGCAGGTAAGGCTCCACAGGCCACAACTTTGCCGATGTCGAGATCGTCGAGTGTCGCCACGACCTCTTCGATATCGTGCGGCAGGTAGTTTTGGCCGTTAACAATGATGATTTCTTTGTGCCGGCCGGTAATCAGCAACTGGCCGTCCGCCATCGCACCACAGTCGCCAGTCCGCAGCCAGCCATCCGGGGTGTGGATGCCTGCTGTATCGTCCTTGTCGCCGAAAATTCCGCCGGTAATATTCGGGCCACGCAAGTGGATATGGCCTACATAGCCCTCCGGCAATGCGAGGTCGGCATCGTCCGCAATGCGCAACTCGCAGCCCTCGACGATACCGCCGTGTTTGACCAGCTTGACGGCGTTTTCCGAGTCAGCGTCCGCGCCCGTGAGTTCCACGTACGGCTTACCTATGCGGAGACTGTGTCGATCAACAGTGATCCAGGAATAACGATTGCCCAGCTCCGGTATGGCGACTGCCAGCGTGGCTTCCGCAAGACCGTACACCGGTAACATGGCTTCACGTCGCAGCCCGTGCGGTTCGAGTGCGTCGAGGAACTCGTCGCACAGCGCCACCGAAATCGGTTCTGCGCCATTCAGCAGCAGGCGGACCTTCGACAGATCGATATCGCCAGGACCTTTCCGTTCGAACACTTTCAGGTAATGCTTGTAACCAAAATTCGGCGAGCAGAGCACCGTCGAGCCGAGTTCACTCACCTTTTGCAGCCAGAGCAATGGCCGCCTTACGAACACACTTGTATCCATAATCGCGTGATTCATGTTCGCCGTAATCATGGATACGTGATAGCCAATCAGGCCCATGTCGTGCGTCAACGGCATCCAGCTCAACGAGCGCTCGTTTTCATTCAGTGACAAGCTGTTGATGATGTCGCGAGTATTGCTGCACAGATTCCGATGGGTCAGGCAAACGCCTTTCGGGTCGCTGGTTGAACCCGACGAATACTGGATAAACGCCAGGTCATCCTCTGTTGGCGTATGCACTGCGCCCTCGCCTGTGTAATCGAGTTCGTCACTGGAGACGCTGCGTTCGGCGAGTAGTTGCAGTATGTCGTCGAGTTTCTGTTCAGTTGCGAATGTTCGCAGTCGCTCCTGCAAATTGTCGTTGCTGAAAATTGAGGGATTGCGCAACTGACGCAGGATTTTGAACAACTTCATTCGATGTTCGTCGCTGATACCTACAGCGACCGGAACGGGAATGAGGCCGCCGAGGATGGCCGCCCAAAATGCGATGAGAAACTGCTCGTTGCTGTCAGTGAAGATGACCAGCTCGTCGCCGGCGCTGAATCCGCGGTCCTGCAGCGACTTGAGACAACCGAGCGCACTATCAACGAGCTCGCTGAAGGACACGCTGTGTTCCGGATTATCGCTATCGATGAAATTCAGGCGATGCGTACTAGCGCGACGGGCGAGCAGCATCTCGCTGAGCGTGGAAAATTGAGTCATTCGATTCAGTGCCGAAGTTCGGGTTTGAGTTGGATGTCGCTCAGTGAGCGCAAATTGATACCCAGGTCGAGCCCGGGATGTTGTTCGGTTACCGGCAACAGCCGGAATTGCTGTGACAGCATACCGAGATGAATTTTCATTTCCAGAAATGAGAAGTATTCACCGAGACAACGACGCGGGCCGAGGGAAAACGGAAAGAATGGCCGATCACCTTTCTGGTATGGCCCGTCGGGGCCGAACCGTTCCGGTTTGAAACTGTCAGGGTCGCTCCAGAACTCACTGCTGCGCTGCAGAATAAACGGCGAAAGGTAGACATCCGCATTGGCCGGTATGGCATAGCCTTCAATCTCGTCGCTCTCCAGTGAACGACGGGAAAACAGCCAGACCGGCGGGTAAAGCCGCAAAGTTTCATCCAGCACCTGTTGCGACCAGTTCAAGCCGGTCAGTGCCGGGTCGTCCGCGGCACCTTCGAAAGCCGTGCCGTACGCGGCGGCTTCCGCCTGCAGCTTGTCGGCCGCCTCGGGGTGGTGCGCCAGTAAGTACCACGCCCAGTTCAGGGTACCGGCAGAGGTTTCGTAGCCTGCAACGATCAAAGTCATGAGTTCATCAAGCAGCTCGCGGTCGCTGAAGGCCTGACCTTGCTTATCGACCGCGGTCAGGTACATCGACAGAAAATCGTAACTGTTGCTCGCATGGCCGGCGCGTCGACTGGCGATGATGTCGAGCAATAGTTCACGGAGTTGCCGCAGCTTCAGTACCACTGACAGATCCCGGGTCGCGTCCTGGCTAAGAAATGCAAAGGGGTTTTCGCCGCCGCTCAGGATACGCGTTTCATAATCGTCGCTGAAAATCGCTCGCAAAATGAGTTCCAGCGCGAAATCGCTCATTTCCTGGGTAACGTTGAGCACCTCTCCCGCGGCCGCCACTGACTGCCAGGCAGCCAGCTTGTGTTTCGTGCAGTCGATCATCAGCGCTTCCAGCTGGTGCACGTTCTGGCGACTGAAAGCCGGCTGGATCATGGTCCGCGAACGGCGCCAAACGTCACCGTCACTGACTATCAGTCCGTTGCCGAGCAGCATTTCAACGCGCTCAAACCCCCGCCCTTTGCGGTATTTGGGGTGATGCCGGACTAACAGGCGGCGCACGCAGGCCGGGTCGTTGATAAACATGCCGCGGCGGTCGCCGGGCGCCTCGAATTCCACCACATTGCCGTAACGGGCCTGCAAATCCCGCAGGGTTTTCAGTGACGCCGGTTCAACGTTAATTGAAACGACGCCCTCCGGGCCCGGTGCCTGTTGGCTGTTGCTGTTAGCTAAGTTCATGATCAATCGGGATTTTAGGCAGACAGTCCGGCAAATTGAGGCGCATTATTACATTGACCGGGCTGATCCGCATACTGCAAACTCGCGCGCACCGCCGCTGTGATGCGAATGCCGGCCTGGCGCGGTTCATCCGATATTCATCGTGTCTGCGTTAGGCTCTCATTCAATCATCGCCGCAAACCGACTTTCAGCCGCCTTTGCGAAGACCCGGAATCAACCCGTCGCCTATGAGCAATCAAACCCAACCTGAAGACCTTGAAGCACGCCGCAGCGCGGCTTCCAGACGCCGTATGACACTGTTGCGGCGGTTCTACTACTGGGTAGGCATGCCGGTGCTAAAAGGCGTCAGCTGGCTGCTGTGGTCCACCTACCGCAAGCAATACGTCATCGGTGCCGACACGCTGGAGCGATTGCTCAGCAGCGAGTCGATCTGCGCGCCGGTGTACTGGCATCAGCACACGTTTATTTGCCTGAACATGATGCGGGAATGGCTGCAACGGGGGTTCAAAGCGGGTTTCATAATTACGGCCTCCGTTGACGGCGAAGTACCGTCACGCGTGGCGCATTCCTGGGGTGCCACCGTGGTCCGTGGCTCGGCGAAACACACGAACGCACTGGCCATGCGTGATATCCAGCAAGCCATGAAACGTGGCGTCTCCATTGTGAGCGCCGCCGACGGACCGTTGGGCCCGATCTACGAATTCAAGACGGGGGTGGTATTGATGGCACGCATCGGCAATGCCCCTCTTGTACCGATATCCTGCGCAGCCGATCGTGCGTGGTATTTGCGTCGGTGGGACAATTTTCTGTTACCAAAGCCGTTTGCGAAGGTTGTGCTTGCGGTTGGCGAACCCATGCCGATACCCCGCTCTACACCCGTGGCTGATCTCGAGCAACACCGGCAGGCAATCGAGGCGGCGACCAACGCGTTAATGCGCTCGGCTGAAGCTGCATTGAAAGGGGAATCCCAGTGATCCGATACAATCGGTTCTTAGTCCACACACTGACGAGCCTGATCGCTTTGCTGTTGACCGGCAACGCATTGTCCAATGAGGTCCTGGTACCCCACGTCGCAGAATACAAAGTGAAAATAAGCGTTCTGGGCGGCACGATGCGTACCCAGGTGTTTGACGTCGGAGATGCCTATATGGCCCGCTCCGTTATTTCGCCAACCGGGTTCGCGAGTATGTTCATGGACGGGAGCATCGTTGAGCAGTCGGAGTTTGTGGTGGATGAAGACGTGTTGCGGCCGCGGCATTACGAGTCCATCGACACGCTGTCCAAAGAGAAGACGACGATCAGCTTCGACTTTGATTGGCAGGACCGGAAAGTCACCGGTGTGATCAACGAGCAGGATTTCGCGTTCACCATCGGCGGCTTACTGCACGACCGTGTTTCGATTCAATACCAGTTGATGCAGAACTTGCGCAATGGCAAGGACGCAGGCCAGTACGCGATGCTCGACGGGGATGAACTCAAGCGCTTGAAAGTCACCAATATCGGCACCCGCCGTATCAAGGTTCCGTTCGGCCGTTTCGACGCCGTTGGGATCCAGCACCAGGCGGACGACTCATCGCGGGTCAGCACCCTCTGGTGCGTCCGCGAACTCGGTTACTTGCCGATCGTGATTGAGCAGCACAAAGACGGAAAACTGCGCGTTCAGGCCGTGCTGACGGACTATCGTGAGCTGCCTGCAGCAACCGACGTCAATGCCGCAAAATGATGATCGAGTGTGACGGCGACTCAGCTTAGCTGTATCGAGAGCTGCAGGAATCCCAGCAATATGGCAGTAAAGGCCGCGCTTGCGAGCATGGCGAAAGCCCAGCGCATCACGACGGACGCATGTTGCCAGCCGGCGATGACCGGTGTCACCGGCAGCACAGCCAGGCAAGCAACCGGTAACAGGCAGCGGGCAAGAGCCGGATAACGATAAGGCCACGCGCGCAATTTCGGGGCCTTTGCAAACAGTTGGCCAAGCACGGAAAGATCGCCCAGCTGCCGGCTGGCTTCAGCCCTTGCGGCAACCGCGTCCAGGCCCCGGCTCTGCAAGTCCTCCACCAGATCAGCGTAATGATCTTTGAGTTCAGCCACTGACCGCTCGGCGTGCCGACGGCCGATGCCTGCTGCCTGCAGTTGCACCGACAAGCGCTGAAAATCGGGGTCATGCATGAGCGCCGCCCTCCAGAACTGCACTGATTCCCCCCTGCACGCGCTGCCATTCCTGCTGCAATTGCTCGAGGCGCTTGCTGCCGTTGTGGGTCAAAGAGTAATAAACACGAGTGCGGCCATCCACGGCTTTGCGACGGGCCTGCAATGCGCCGTCCCGTTCCAGACCGTGTAACACCGGGTAGATTACGCCCTCGCCCAGCTTGATGGCCTCATCGGTGACCTGGCGAATAGAGCGCACCAGCTCGTAGCCGTACATCTCGCGCTGCGCGAGCAGCCGCAACAACAGGAGTTCGGGGACGCCACTCATGAACGGTGGGTTGGTCTTGGCCATGGTTCTGCCCTGCCCGCCAGTGATCCTCCGGAGAATGCCTCGAGATTCAAGGTATGTCAATATATACATTGCCATTCAAGGTATCTACACTATACCTGTAACTGATAGGTATCTCGGCGGGAAGCACGGCTGGACAGTCACTGTTCTGAGGGCCCTGACATGATTAACCGATACGTAGCCGCTACACCGCCCGGCGTCATCATTGCCGCGAGTTTGTTACTGCTCATGCAGCAGTTGATCAAATCGGGCAACGACGTACTGATACCCACCACAGGTCGACTGCCGACGATATTTCACGACGTCACAGTGCCACCGCCGCCGCCGCAACAGAGGGACTCAACGCCGCCGGAACGTATTGTCTTGCCCCTGCCGACACCGACCGGCACTCCGGCACTTACCGCCGACCCGAAGACAGAACGGGTAACCGTCCCAACACCCAGGACTCTACCGCCAACACAAACATCGCTCACCGAGCTGCCGGAATGGACTGAGAGTTCACTTGTCAGCCTGGTTCGGATTGAACCGGTCTATCCGCAACGAGCGGCAAATCAGCGCATCGAGGGGACAGTGGTCGTGAGCTTCGACGTGGGCGCTGACGGCCTGGTCAGTGACCCCGTCATCGTGAGTTCCAGTCACCCGGTATTTAACAATGCGGCGTTAAGCGCTGTTGCGAAGTTCCGTTACCAGCCACGGGTCATCGATGGCACACCGGTCCCCACGAGCGGCGTGCAGACCTTGTTCCGCTTCGAACTAAAGGACTGAGGTACGGCGACCATCAGCAAGGTCGCGCGACAACACACTGAGCAGTTTGGGAGTGAGTCCGGTCAACCTAGTCTCCCGCCGGGTCCGCACCGGGTTCACTCCCCTTTTTTGCCTGCTGCCTTGCTTCAGGTGGTTCTGGCGAACGTCTGCACAACCGTTGCGGATTCATTGTTGCGGCCGCGGAACGTCACTTCCCGGACAAGCTTCTCGCGGTCACTGGACAG
Source organism: Woeseia oceani (assembly GCF_001677435.1). GTDB lineage: Bacteria > Pseudomonadota > Gammaproteobacteria > Steroidobacterales > Woeseiaceae > Woeseia > Woeseia oceani. The sequence continues at coordinate 2,050,893 of NZ_CP016268.1, read as the reverse complement.
ACTGTAGCGCTCACTGATTTTCATACCGTAGCGGTCAAGTGTTTCCACGACGTAATCAGGCCCGTCCCAGCCGGAAACACGCTGCGCTTCTGCCTGGCCCACACTGATCCGGCGCATTTCGCCAAAACGGTATTCTTCAACAATGGCCCTGTTAAAGCTGATGAACAGCGCCGAAGGTGTCTGGGTGATCTTTAAGGCATCGGCGTTCTCAAAGAACACGTAAGTCAGCCCCCCTTGCGCTCGGCTGCTGCCACCGCTGCGGGAGCGCCCCTGACGCGGTGGCGCCATGATTCGGTCGTCGCGAACTCCATCGGTTTGCCGTATTGCGCGATTCAGTTCGCGGGCAATCGCCGCCGAGTCTCCTTCCAGGACCCAGTTGCCGGCGAGACTGACTGTGGATTGATTGGCTGACGCGTAAGGCTCAAGAACTTCACGATTGCCGCAAGCGCTCAGCGCAAGCAGCAGCAATGCCAGGCCCAATGTTTTTGTTAGTTGCATGTCAACAATTCCGGCAATTCGGTGCAGCCGCTCAGGCTGCACGGGATGGCATCAGCATACGCAATCCGCGCTCACTAGCAAAACCATGGCAGGATCGTGTCGTGGTCTGAACACTGGCCGCAAGTGACTTGATTGACCGCGCTTGTCGGCCGCGCAGGTGCGGCTTGCAGTGCGGCGCAGAGCCTTGCCCTGTTGTGGCGGTATGGATGGCCGCGGGGTTTGCAGCAGCCCGTTCATGCAGGATTTGCCAGCAGCCAGAGTTGCGAGGTCTCGCGGGTTGCCGGACAGCCAACGTTGACCCAAACGGAAACAACCCCCAAGCCACGCCCGACATTCTGGCCGCTACACGTAGCCCGCTCATGTTTTTTCATTTCTCAACAAGCACCGAGCGGCTGTTGACAGTATCTAGCGACGATTGGCCCGGTTATAATGCAGTGCAACAAAGCACACCTCCCGCAACAATCTTTCTGAAAACAGGTTACGGGCCCCGGGTTGCGGGACCCTGTGCCTCTCTGCCAAAGAAAAAAACAATGAAGTTGCTGACTCGCCTGATCCTGCTCTCTGCCTTCTTACATTCGACCCTGACAGCCGCGGCTATACCGGTGACGGTTGGTCCGCTTGCGGAACAACTCCTGGACCTTGAAGTCCGCGCGCCCGCGATGGTTGTACCGGCTAACCAAGCAGTGATAACGGCGCAGGTTACGGGGCTGATAGAGGCTGTCGAGCAGGATGTCGGCGCATCCGTAAAGCAAGGTGATGTCCTGATCCGGCTCGATAGTGATGATGCGCAACTGGCATTGGACCGGGCCCGAGCCGAGTTGCAGGCACTCGACGCGCAGATTGAACAGGCGGCGGCTCGCTTAAAACGCGGCGAGGACCTCATCGAAAGCAGTTTCATCTCTGACGATGATCTCCTCGACCGACGGACGACACTGGCGGTGCTCCGGGCCAACCGCGCCGCACAGGAACTGGGCATTCGCAGTGCCCAACTTGCGTTGTCTCGTACCCGTATCAGTGCGCCTTATGACGCCACTGTCGTTGCGCGCGCCGCGCAGGTGGGCAGCCTCGCACAACCCGGAACGCCGTTACTGACGCTGGTCCAAACCAGTGCACGCGAAGTCGACGCAGACATTGATCCCCGTTACGCCGCCGACCTGCCGAACGCGCAAGACCTGCGCCTCGAAAGTCAGGGCCGGTCGTGGCCACTCGGTTTGGCACGACTGGCTGGCGTTATCGATGCCGCGGCGCGCACGCAAAAAGGCCGTTTCAGTTTTGCCGGGCCTCCTGCGGCCATTGGCACCAGCGGTGAAGTCGTGTGGAAAGTGGCGACCGGCTTGTTGCCCGTTCCCTTGATCGTGCAGCGCGATGGTCAGCTCGGCGTCTTTGTCGCGGATGGCACCACTGCACGTTTTGTCGCGCTACCTGATGCCCAAGAAGGCCGTCCTGCCAGCGCCGATTTACCACCGGCAACCTTGCTGGTGATTCGTGGTCAATCGAGGCTGCAGGACGGCGATAAACTGCAGATCGATCGCCTATGAAATTCATGCGAACGCTGCTGACCAATCACCCACTGGTCAATATCCTGTTCGGCGTGGTGCTGGTACTCGGCGCCCTGTCGTATTCGCAGATGCCGCGCGAGCAGGACCCGGAAATCAATTTCAACTTCGTCAGCATCAACACTGTTTTACCCGGCGCGACAGCGGCCGACGTCGAGCAGCTGGTTACCAGTCCGCTCGAAGATGCGCTGCGCAACGTGCAGGACATTCGCTTCGTCTCCAGCAGTTCCCGGGACAACGTATCAAATATTCTTGTGCGCTTTCGCGAACTCTCCGAACGCGAGTTCGACAAGCGGGTTACGGACCTTCGGCGAGAAATTCAGAGTAAGACCAACGACGAATTGCCAGGGGATGTTGAAGACCCCTACGTAATGGAAATTACCACCTCGAACGGCTTCCCTACAGCAAGTGTTGTGTTACTCGGGCAAGCCGACGACGAACGTTTGCGGCAACAGGCAAAACTGGTCAAAGAAGAGATCGAACGGCTCAAGGGTGTGGACCGTGTCAGCGCGTTTGGATTCAATGAGCCGGAACTGCAGATTGAAGTCGACCCGGTAAAGCTGGCGGCCAACGGCATAACCGCGGCGGACCTGGCTGATCAAGTTCGGGCTTCCTTTCAGGATGTGTCCGCGGGCAAGATCGACGTCGACAGCGAAGCCTGGTTAGTTCGGGTAGAAGGCAAGACTACCGATCCGGAAGAGCTTGCGAACTTTCTGATAGCACCACTCAGCGAACCGCAAAGCAAAATCCCACTGGATCGTGTTGCGACGGTCCGGCGTGGCCGACAGGAAGCGCAACAAGCGGTTAGTTTCAATAACCGCCCTGCAATCTTCATGTCCGTCACCAAAGTCGGCTTCACCAACACACTGGAGCTCGTTGATCGCATCAACGCCTATGTGAACGACAAGAACGAAGTGCTTGCCGCCAACGGTATGGAATTGATCCTGTCGGATGACCAAACGGTGCAGACCCGTTCGGCGCTCGACGTCATGCAACGCAATGCAGGCCTCGGTCTGTTTCTCGTGTTGGGTGTTTGCTGGCTCTTCCTGGGTATGCGCATCGCCCTCTTCGTTACCATGGGGATCGGCTTTTCCATCGCCGGCACGTTCTGGTTGTTGAACGTGATGGGTAGCACCCTCAATGTGTCGGTGCTGCTCGGTATCGTCATTGTTCTGGGTATGCTGGTCGATGATGCGGTGGTCGTGGTCGAAGCGCTCTACTACCGATTGCAGCGCGGCCAGGAAGCGGTATCGGCTGCCCTGGACTCCTTGGCGGAAGTCGGTAAACCGGTTACGTCTGCAGTGTTGACCTCGATTTCGGCGTTCGCACCCCTGATGTTGTTGCCGGGAATTCTCGGTGACTTCATGCAGGTTATTCCGCTGGTCGTTACCGTCGGATTGTTGGTCAGCCTGATAGAAGCGTTCTGGATACTGCCGTCGCACGTCATTGCAACCGCACCAAAGAAAGTAACCTACAAGGAAACGCTGACACACTGGCGAGGTCGTTGGACCCACCTTATCCGCACTCGCTATACCCGCGCACTTGCCTATGTATTTCGCCGGCCCGTCCGCTTTTTCGTTGGCAGCGCCGCGGCATTTTTTCTGTCGATTGCGGCGGTTGGTACGGGCATGGTCAAAGTTGAGTTCTTCACTTTTGACCCGATCCGGATGTTTTACATCAATGTGGATATGCCACCGGATGCACCACTGGAGAAAACGCTCGAGCAGACGGTGCGTGTCGAAACTCGCGTGCGCACGCTGCTAAGGGACGAGGAAATTCGCGCCGTAACCAGCATGGCGGGTATCAAGTTCACCGATTCCGAAGCATTGTTCGGCGATCAGTACGGACAGATTCAGGTATCACTGCAACCGCGGGCAAACGGCGGTCGCTCAGTGCGGGAAGTGGTTGACTCGGTGCGGGATATCGCAATCAATACGCCGGGTGACTCAGAGATTACGTTCTTTGAACTGACCGGCGGGCCACCGGCGGCGAAGGACGTCAGTGTCAAGGTTCGCAGCGACGACTTCGACGAACTGCGGGCGGCAACAGAAGCGGTGAAGGCTATTGTGGAAGCGATTCCGGGCGCATCGAATGTTGCGGACAACGACGTACCTGGCCGTTACGAACTAACGCTGGACCTGGACGAGCCAGCAATCCGTGAAGCGGGCCTGACGCCCGGCACTGTCGCTCGCCTGGTTCGTTTGCATCTGGACGGCGAAATCGTTTCCTTCACTCGTGGTGCCGGTGAAAAAATTGAGCTGCGCGTCCGCGGGCCCCGGCGTACCGTCAGCGATGTGCGTGCGATCCTCGATGACCCGATCGCGTTGCCAGCCGGTGGCAATACAACGCTGGGTGCGCTGACCCATACGCGGACCGCGCGCAGCAGCGGCACCGTTCGGCATTATCAATACCGCCGCTCGATTACGGTCGAAGCGGATCTGGCACCCGGCACCACCAATACAGTCGACGCCACGAATTTCATCCGTGATGAATGGGCCAGGATCCGCCTGGGCTTTCCAACGTCCGACCTCGAGTTTGGCGGTGCATTTGACGACATTCAGGAGAGCCTGGATGCAATGTTGTTCCTGTTGCTGTTTGGTCTTGGACTTATCTACCTGATCCTCGCCACCCAGTTCCGCAGCTATTTCCAGCCGATGTTGATTTTGGTCACGGTGCCAATGGCGTTTATTGGTGTGGTATTCGGCCTGTTCGTCACCAACAACCCGCTCAGCCTGTACACGCTCTATGGCGTTGTTGCTCTGACCGGTATCGCGGTCAATGCGGCAATCGTGCTTATCGATGCTGCGAATACCCGTATCAATGACGGCATGCGTCCCTTGCACGCCATTATTTACGCATCGCGGCGACGGATTGTGCCGATCCTGATGACGACCTTGACCACGATAGCGGGCCTGTTTTCGCTTGCGACCGGTCTGGGTGGCAAGTCTCTGTTGTGGGGCCCGGTAGCCACCAGCATGGTGTTTGGACTGGCCGTGGCAACAGTGATGACCCTCTTTTTGATGCCGATTCTGTTCCGCGCGTTCATGCGCTTGCGCGGCCACCGGATAAGAGCCGGTTTGCAGCACGCGTTGAAACAACTGCGGGGCAAGGTAGTATCGGGCTGAGCAGTTGGACGGCAAGACCTTTCTTTCAGCATAGACAGCAAGGCGACTAATGGATTCGAACAGCGTCTCGTACAAGGTATCGTCCACCTGGGAACGCCCAGCTGATCCACCGCACTCGCTACCCGCCGATGCGGACATCGTGATTATTGGTGGCGGTATCGTTGGTGTGTCCACCGCATGGTTCCTCGCGCGTCAGGGCGTTCGCGTGGTCCTGTGCGAGAAAGGCCACATTGCCGGCGAACAATCCGGGCGTAACTGGGGCTGGGTACGGCAACAGGGTCGCGATCCCAGAGAGCTGCCAATGATGATGGAAAGCCGTCGTATCTGGCTGGACCTGGAAGAACAGATCGGCGAAGAAGTTGGACTCAAGCAATGCGGTTGCCTGTTCATGGCCCGGAACGCCGAACAACTAGAAGAGCTCGAGTCCTGGTTACCCATAGCCAAAGAACACGGCCTTGATACCCGCATCATCAGTGGCTCCACACTGGATGAGCAGGTAAGTTACGCATCCCAACAATGGCGCGGCGCTATTTATACGGCGTCCGACTGCCGTGCAGAACCGCACAAGGCGGCACCAGCCATTGCCAGAGGCGCCGTTCGGGAAGGCGCTACGGTGCTAACTCACTGCGCCGTTCGTGGCATAGAGAGCGAAGCCGGCGCGGTATCGGCCGTGGTCACCGAACACGGCAGAATCCGCACGCGGGTCGTATTGTGTGCGGCCGGTGCCTGGACCAGCATGTTCTGCCGCTCGCTGGGCATTTCCGTTCCGCAGCTACGGGTCCGCGGCACCGTCGCCCGCACAGCACCGGCACCCGAGTTACTGCAAGGCTGCATGTTTGACGAAAAGATCGGTATCCGCCGCCGGCAGGATGGCGGCTATACCGTCGCCCACGGCTCCATACTCGATCACGGCATTACGCCAAGCACTCTGCGTTACGCGAGCAAGTTTATTCCGGCACTACGCCAGGAGTTCAAGGTTTTGCGCTTGTCCATCGGCCGCGATTTCTGGCAAGAACTGCGCACACCGAAACGCTGGTCACTCGACGCACCGTCGCCGTTCGAAAATACCCGGGTGCTGAACCCGGCACCAAATGCGGCCGTATTGCGGGAAATCAAAAGCAATCTGGCGGAAACGTTTCCCGCCCTGGCCGACGTAGAGCTCATTGAATCGTGGGCCGGCATGGTTGAAACCTCGCCGGACGTCGTTCCTGTGATGGGTGAAAGTGAAACGTTTCCGGGTTTTCACATAGCAACCGGATTCAGCGGCCATGGTTTTGGTATCGGCCCGGGTGCCGGCAAGACGCTTGCTGCCATGCTGACCGGTGGCCAGACTGACATCGACCTTTCCCATTTCCGCCTTGGCCGTTTTTTCGATGGCTCACCCATCGAGCCGATGAGCACGGTCTGAAGTCACCCAGCTAAGCGAGGTATCCCGCATGTGCCGAACACTGACTGCTCTGTTGCTCATGTTGCCGGTCGCGGTTTTTGCCGCTGAACCTCGCACATTGCGCGTTGATTATTACCACAGTGGTGATGTTCAAACCGAGCTATTCAGCCTGGACCGGGTCGTACGCGAACCACTGCCCTTCCCCGGCAACCCGGCGCAACCAATCGACCGTACGCAACGTGGTAAATACGAGTTCCAGATTCGCGGCGCAGACGACAAGCTATTATACAGCCGCAGTTTCAGCAGCATTTACGGCGAATGGGAAACGACCGGTGAAGCACGATCGATGTACCGTACCTTCCACGAATCCGTCCGTTTTCCCGAACCGGAGTCGGATGTCGATCTGGTCATGCGTAAGCGCGACGCGAACAATCAGTTCCGCGAAATTTGGCGGGTTCGTATTGATCCCGACGATTACCTCGTCCACGCGGAATCTGCGGCCTACCAGCCGGCCGTCGTTGCGATCCAGAACAGCGGCGACCCCGCAACCAAGGTCGACTTGCTGCTACTCGGGGACGGCTACCGTTCTGACGAGCACGCCGCATTCATTGCCAAAGCACACGAGTTAACTGAAGCACTGTTTGCCAGCAGCCCGTTTCGGGAACGCCGTGACGATTTCAATGTGTGGGCACTGGCTCCAGCGGCCGCGGAATCTGGCGTGTCCCGACCATCAACAGGCACTTATCGTGACAGTCCATTCGGCGCGACCTACGACGCGTTCCGCAGTGAGCGCTACATCCTGACGTACGACAACCGCGAAATGCGCGAAATCATTTCTTCGGCACCGTACGATTTTGTAGAAATTCTTACCAACACCGATACCTATGGCGGGGGTGGCATTTACGGACTGTACAGCACGGCGGCGGCCAACAATGAATGGGCCGACTACTTGTTCGTGCATGAGTTCGGGCATCATTTCGCCGGCTTGGCGGACGAGTATTACACCAGCTCAGTCGCCTACGAACCGCCCGAGGTCGTGATTGAACCGTACGAACCCAACGTAACCGCAACCATAGCCGATGGCCAGCTCAAGTGGCGTCACCTGACCGATAAACAAACACCGATACCCACACCTTGGCCGAAAGAAGTTTACGAACAACACTCCAACGCCTATCAGGAAAAACGTGCTGCGCTGCGCCGCGATAATGCGCCAGAGTCGGCAATGAACAAATTGTTCTCAGAAAACCGGGACTTCGAAGAGCAACTTTTTTCCGCCGCAAAATACCGCGACACGATCGGTGCGTTTGAGGGTGCAAATTACCAGGCCGCTGGTTATTACCGGTCCGAGCTGAACTGCGTCATGTTTACCCGGACGCCGGGGTTTTGCCAGGTGTGCGCGAACGCCATAGAGCAGGTAATCGACGAGTACAGCCGCGCCTCACCCTGACGCACGGACGACACGCCGCAGCGTGTCCGACAAATTGCCTTTGCGGCTGACCTTGATTTCCGGCAGCTGCAGCCAGTCGGCGATGCCACGTAATTCTCCGGCAAGCCGGACAGCCGTTTCCCGTTGCGGGATGCCGTCCTCTCCATGCGTCGCACGTACAAGCAAACACTGGGCTTTTCGATCCGCTTTAAGATCGACTCGCGCAACAATCCGGTCGTCGCACAGGAATGGCAGAACGTAATAACCCCAGCGACGCTTGCTTTCCGGCACGTAAATCTCGATGCGGTAATGAAAGTCGAACAAGCGTTTGGTACGCGGACGGTACCAAACCAGCGGATCGAACGGCGATAACAAGGCAGTGGTGCTTACACTTCGTGGCAACCTCGCGTGTTCATGCAGCCAGGCCTGCTCGGACCAACCTTCGACATTCACCGCCGTGATTACGCCCGCTTCACGTAGCTCATTCAGGCGTGGCTGGCAGTCACCGAGCTTCATTCGATAGTAATCGGCCAGATCACGACTGGTCGCTATGCCGAGTGCCTGCGCCGCTTGCGCCAGCAATTGCCGCTGCGCCTCGGCCGGGGTGCAGGTCCGTTGCGCGTGGACAGGATCGATCAATCTTTCCGGGAGGTCGTATACGCGCTGGAAGTTCGTCAGCCGACGTCGAACGGCGAGATCGCCTTTGCCAAAATGATGCTCGAGGGCCCATCGCGGGACAGATCGATGCCAGTCGCCCGCTTTGCGCCGCGGGCCGGCCACGTACGGCAGGTCGTGCGCGGTAACTGCACCCTGTTCGCGCACCTGCTGCAGGATATCGGCAAGGTATTGACGGTGATTGCGCATGCGAAACAATGGGGTGTTACTCGATTGCTGAAATGCCGCTCTGCGATGAGCCAGTAATGGCCAACTGCTAACCGGGACAATGCAGGCTTCATGCGCCCACTGCTCGGTGAAATTGCCATTGCCGTACAGCGCCCGATCGAAGGTCTCCGGCGAATAAGCCCCCAATCGTGAGTACGGAATTAACTGATGCGCAGGAACCAGCACATTCACAAAATCCAGTTGCAGGACGCCCAGCCGGTCAACAACACGTCGTACATGACCGGCATTGACCGTCGCGGGTTTGCTGCGATCGAAGCCCTGTGCGGCGATTGCTATACGACGTGCCTCCGCCGCACTGAACTGGCTACGTGGCATCCGCCGCCACTCTCGTACCGGCGTCAAGCTTCGCAAAAGCCAACGAACTCAAAGAGGCAACGGTATACACGCCGTATGCGCTCAGGCCATACCCGACGGGCACGGGAACCAACTCCAACACATACAGCCAGACCAGCAACGCCGGCACAACCAGCAACAGACGCAACAGTTCGAAACGACGTGCGAATACTCGCCCCTCGTTCATCAAGCCTATTCCAAAGAGTTGCAGCCAGAGCAGAGCACAGGGAATAACGACACTGCCGGCACCGTATTCTGCGAAGCCAATTCCGAGCGTGCCAGCAATGAGGCTGTTGATCGTGTCATTGAGCCTGTAGTATTTGCTGCCACGCCAACGGTCCCACGCCAGCTCTATGAGCATCGCCAGCACAAAAAATGGAACGGCCAGTGCAAGTAGATCCATAGCGAGCGTCAGGTATCAGTAATCGTCAGTGGATCAGGTTAAGCCGCTGGTCAGTAGCGGTCAATTGACCGGAGCTCGCCCATGAACTTCAGCTTCTACACATTGCGCCGAACCCGTTCGTACTGGCTGAGTCTTAGCCTGTTTGCGGCTGGCAACATACTGAGCGTGGTTCGCTACGTCAGAGAGTGGCAAGTAAATGCCGATGTTGCCCGGTTCATGGGCTTCCCGTTCCCGTTCTATCGCGGTTCGCTGCCGGCCGACAGCGGCCAGCTGCTGTGGACCGGTCTGTTACTGGATTTGGTATTGGCCTGGACCGTCGCCGTTAGCGCTGCATGGCTGGCACTCTTGCTGGCAGCGCGCAGAGATTGATCACACTTGACCTCAAGCGCTCAGTAGTCGAACCAGTAGTATGCCCACATAAAAGAACAGGAAACCGCCGCCGAGGGTCGCCAGCAGGTAGCCAAATGCGGTCAATAGTTCATCCCGTTGCAGCATACCGCTCACTTCGTAAACCAGCGCGGACAAGGTTGTAAAGCTTCCGCAGAACCCCACGGCCAGCAACAACCGGTGCGGTTCGTGTTCCAACGCGGTTCCGGCCACCCAGTCCGACTCCGCGAACCATTGCAGAACCACGCCCATGAACAGGCAGCCGAGCAGATTGGACAAGAAGGTGCCGAATGGCAGCCCGCCGAATCGTGACAGCAGGATTGTGAGCCCATACCGCGACATCGCACCCAGTGCGCCGCCGCCGCCGACAAACAATAGTGCTGTCAGGTTCACCAAAAATCCTCAGGGGGTACAGAGTCGCGTCGCAGTGGCTCGGTATTCGTGTTCCAGTCGATCGACCAGGTCCGCAACGCGAGGAATGTCATGCATGGTACCAACGCCCTGCCCGGCGCCCCAAATGTCGCGCCATGCTTTGGCTTTGGATGAGCCGCCACTGGCAAAATTCATTTTCTCTTTGTTGCCCTCGGGCAGTTGTTGAGGATCCAGCCCGGCATTAACGATGCTGCCCTTCAAATAGCTGCCGTGCACACCGGTGAATAACGAGGTGTAAACTATGTCCGCCGATTTGCTGCTGACGATCATTTCTTTGTAACTTGCCGGTGCATTCGCTTCCTGAGTTGCAATAAAGCGGGTTCCCATATAGGCGAGGTCAGCGCCTATCGCCTGCGCAGCAAGTATGTCGTTGCCACAGCTCATGCTGCCGGAAAGAATGACCGTACCGTCGAAGATCTCGCGTATTTCCTTGACCAGTGCGAACGGGCTGGATGTGCCTGCGTGGCCACCCGCACCCGCACAAACCGCAATAATGCCATCCACGCCCTGCGCTATCGCCTTCTCAGCATGCCGCACATTAATGACATCGTGGAAAACCAGGCCGCCATAGCTGTGCACCGCCGCCACAACATCGGCCGGTGGCCGCAGGCTGGTAATGACGATAGGCACTTTGTGCTTGACGCAAACGTCGATGTCCTGCTGCAGGCGGTCATTCGATTGATGGACAATCTGATTTACCGCGTACGGAGCAATGACCGCGCCGGGATTTGCCTCAGCATGCTCAGCCAGTTCCGTATCAATACGACTTAGCCACTCGTCAAGTTGTGGCTGCGGACGGGCGTTCAGTGCCGGGAAACTGCCAACGATTCCAGCTTTGCACTGCGCTATAACCAGTTCGGGACCAGAGACTATGAACATCGGTGCGCCGATGAGTGGCAAGCGTAGTCTGGCGGACAGACTTGAGGACAAAGACATAAAACTTTCCGTGACAAACGTTGGCTGGCTATGGCAAAAACCCGTGCATGCTAGCACAGCTCCTGCGCAACGAGCGCAACGACGCCCCGGCGCAGGCGTCAAACCAACATGAAGCTCGCATCGCACTCGGCGATCAGCGTGTTGTCACGTTTACGGCGTGCCTCGCCCTTGACCCTGACGCGACGGCGGCGTTCGTGTTCTATCCATCCCAGCAGCTCGATCGTTTCACCGACTTTGAGAGGATGCCGGTAACGTACTTCGCATCGTGCGGTATGGGCCTTGCGATTTTGCAAGTACATGACGTTGGCCATGACGTCATCAAGGGCCGTATAAATGATTCCACCGTGGACAGTGTTCTGATAGCCAACGTGATTCGCATTCGGCGTGAAGATACCGCTGCAACGGTCGTCTGCGTCGAGGGCAAACGGGATATGCAAGCCAATCGGGTTGTCGACACCGCAGGCAAAGCAGTGCCTGACCGCTTCTATCTCCTCGGCGCTGCTCGTTTGTTCAGGCATTCACGGCACCTGGCTGTCTATTGTGATGTCCACCGCCGTGCTTGCTGCCGTATCCACGGCCGCCTGACCAAACCAGTCTCCCGCTTGCGCAATGGGTTCACCGCTCAGAGATGCTCTTACAACGACCTCTACCCTTTGAAACTGCGACAGGAGCCTCCCTGGAATCATCGCATCAGCATTGCTGAGGGTCACTGTCGCGGGTAGTTCCGAAAGCTGGCGACGTGCTGCCGCAATGGGTGGTGACGGTTGTTGTGGGTCGCGCGCGATGATGAATACGCTGGTATCTGGTTTGAGATCGGCCATCGCCGCCGGCGTCACGGCAATGTTGATCGCCAGTGCCGTATCGGCGGGCACCTCTCCTCGCCATTCGGCAATGCGGCTACGCAATATGTCCTGTATCTCTGGCGGAGGCGCCTGTGCAAGCAACGTTTCCCAGCGGTCTGCCGCCAGACTCCTGTCGCCTCTTTCGACAGCCGCGATACCACCATAGAACAGTGCTTTCGGGTTGTTCGGCGCTACGCTCAATGCCTGTTCAAACAATTGTGCCGCGCGCCCGGCGACCCGGTCGCCCTCACGGAACAAAACAGCTTCTGCCAATTCGGAAATCGTATTTCCGTCGCTGCCGTCTTCCTTTGCCATTGCTTGTTCAAAGGCATTGACCGCGCGCGGGTAGTCTTGCGTTTGCATGAACGTGCGACCCAGCATCTTCCAGCCGGTAATGTCATTGGGATTTTCCTCGAGGCGCTGCTCGAGTGCGGCGACCATTTCATTGATCGATGGAGTCGCGGCCGGCCCTGAAGGTGCACCGGGTGTACCAATGAGCGTATACAAACCGCCACCGACCAGCATGACCAGCACGGCCGCTGCCGCTGAACCGATACTCAGTTTGCGTTGTTCACGGTACAACGGCCAGCAAACAAACAAGGCGCCAGCCAGTAACATGGCGGCAAAAATAATCCAGAGGGTCATGCGTCAGAGTTTTCCGTTATTTCGAGCTGGCAGTTCGTCAGCGTCATCTATAGGCAGGCTCATTCGATCGCGGACAACGCGCACGGCGACAAAGCCACCGCCGAGCAATAACAATGCCGGTGCAATCCAGAGGATAAGCGTCTTGCCACTCATGCGGGGTCGGTACAGTGCAAACTCACCGTAACGGGCAACCAGAAAATCGTAAATCTCGTCGTCCGAATTACCTTCCGCAAGCAAGCGGCGAATCTCGCGGCGCAGGTCCGATGCCAGAAATGCGTTGGAATCACGCAAATTTTGATTCTGGCATTTCAGGCAGCGCACTTCTGCAATCAAATGTTCGTAGCGAGCTTGCAATACCGGATCGTCAAAGGCGAGACCTGTATCGATTGCGCCCACTGGAGCAAAGGCAAGCAGCAACAGAATTGCGCTAAGCCGCCTCATGGTCGGCTTGCCCTGGCAGTTTCGATTTTCGGCACGAAATCGCGTTGCCATATTTGTTCGTTCAAGGGCCCAAGGTGTTTATGCACAACTACCCCATTGGCGTCGACGAGAAAGGTCTCAGGTGCACCGTACACACCCCAGTCAATGCCGACACGACCATCACCGTCAAAACCGGATGCGACGTAAGGATTACCCAGCTGCGCAATCCATGCCAGTGCGTCTTCGCGTCGGTCGCGCCAGTTCAAGCCGTAAATCGGAATCTCATTACGCGCTGACAGTTCCATGAGCCAGCCGTGTTCCTGCCTGCAGCCCACGCACCATGTTGCCCAGACGTTTATCAGGACGGTTTGCCCGTGGTAGTCAGCATTGCTGATTGTTTTTTCCGGGTCGCTCAGCGTCGTCAGTTCAAACGCGGGCGCCGGCTGGTTGAGGAACGGCGACGGCAGTTCACTGGGGTCCCGATTGAGTCCAATCAGGAACACAGGAATGAGTGTCGCAAATACCGCGATCGGCGCAAGGTAACGCCACATCAGGCCGGCTCTCCCAGCGCGTCACTGTGTTTAACCCGCGCTTTCGCCGTGAGGCGATAGCGTCTGTCACTGGCAGCGACTATGCCACCGAAGGCCATGATAAACGCGCCTGCCCAGATAAACCGGATCAACGGCTTGTACTGCAAGCGAACACTCCAGGCACCGTTGCCAAGTGGCTCGCCCAAAGCGGCGAACAAATCACGGTTCCACGAGGCGTCGATACCGGCATCAGTCATCGGATTTTGCTGTACGAGGTAAGTGCGCTTTTGTGGCCGCAAAGTGGTGACGTACTGACCATCCCGTCGCACTTCGATCTGTCCTTCGAGGGCCCGGTAATTCGGCCCCTCAACGTCAGAGAGCTTCTGCAACTCGAACTGATAGCCGGACACCTCAACCGATTCTCCCAGCACCATGCTCACGTCCCGTTCCACATTGAACGAGGAAACCACGGTCACACCTAGAACAAATATGCCGACCCCGAAATGGGCAACGGACATACCCAGCATGGCGCGGGAAATCGGCGGCGTACCTGGGCTGCGGCGCAGCGAGCGCAATGGTTGCAGGATGGAAACGGCAAGCAGCCAAAAGCCGGCAATACAGCCAACAGTCAGCAAGACGCCAAGGCGACCGTAGATCAAAGCCGGTACGGCAATGCCGGCAATCAACGCGAATAATGCTGGAATCCGCAGCTGCCGGGCCAACGGACTCCACGCCTGCTGCCGCCACGCGGTATGCATGCCGACGCCAATGAGCAAGATCAACGGAATCATTGGAATGGCGAAGGCAATTTCATACCACGGCGGGCCCACTGAGATTTTACCGGCCCCCATGACTTCGACCACCAGCGGTGCCAGTGTGCCCATGAGAATCAAGGTTGCAGCAATAATCAGTAATACGTTATTCAGCAGCAAAAAGGTTTCTCGGGACAGCGCTTTGAATCCTGCCTGAGAATCCAGCTGCGGTGCCCGCATCGCGTACAACGTGAGAGCGCCACCGATAACGACAGTGAGGAACGCCAGAATGAAAACCCCACGGGCCGGATCCGTCGCGAACGCATGCACCGAAACGAGAATGCCGGAACGAACCAGGAAAGTGCCCAGCAGACTCAATGAAAACGCGGCAATTGCGAGCAACAACGTCCAGCTCTTAAACAAGCCACGTTTCTCAGTTACCGCGAGCGAATGAATCAAAGCCGTGCCGGCGAGCCACGGCATGAATGACGCATTTTCGACGGGATCCCAGAACCACCAGCCACCCCAGCCCAGTTCGTAGTAAGCCCACCAGCTGCCGAGCGCAATGCCCACGGTCAGAAACAACCAGGCCCAGGTGGTCCACGGCCGGGTCCAGCGTGCCCAGGCCTGATCCAGATTACCGCTTAACATTGCGGCAATGGCGAAAGCGAAGGCCACCGAAAACCCGACATAGCCGATATAGAGTATCGGTGGATGAATGGCGAGACCGGGATCCTGCAGCAAGGGATTGAGGTCCGCACCATCTGCCGGTGCAGGAATAATTCGTTCAAACGGGTTCGAGGTCAACAAAGTAAACAGCAGGAAGCCGATACTGAGAAAGCCCAGAACGCCTATAACGCGCGCCGAAAACAGCTCCGGCAAACCGCTGCTGTAACGAGCGACAGCGACGGTCCATATGCTCAATATCAGTATCCAAAACAACAACGAGCCTTCATGCGCTGCCCATACGGCAGAAATCTTGTACACAGTCGGCAAGGCAAGTTGTGAATTGTTCGCGACGTACAGCACAGAGAAATCGCTCTGCAAGAACGAGACAGTCAGGCAAATGAAAGCGATGGCCACGAACACCAGTTGGCCGACGGCCGCCGGTCTGGCGACTGCCAGCATGGCTGCATCACCTCGCCAGGCACCCAGAATCGGGTAGATGAACTGACAGGCGGCCAATGCCAAAGCCAGGATAAGTGCGAAATGTCCTATCTCGGGGATCATTCGTTGTCCACCACCTGTTCAGCCGCTGCTTTTTTCGCCGCCGCGTGCTTGGCCAGCGTATCGGCTACCTCGGGGGGCATGTAATTTTCGTCATGTTTGGCCAACACTTCATCGGCAACAAAGATGCCGCGATCGTCCAGACGGCCGTGCGCGATAATGCCCTGTCCTTCACGGAACAGGTCCGGCAGCACACCGTTGTAGCTGACCGTGAGTTCATCTTCCATGTCGGTCAGGTCAAATTGCACTTCGAGTTCGCCATTGTTGCGCCGCACGCTGTTCTCCACCACCAGCCCACCGACCCGAAAGTTCTTGCCTTTCGGTGCTTTGCCGGCATTGGCATCGCTGATCTCGACGTAGAACATCATGTTTTCCTGGAATGCGCGCAGGGTTAAGCCCGTCGCAATGATCACACCGGCAAGGGCCAGTCCGACGGCGAGCATACGTTGTTGTCTGGGCTTCATTCTTCCGACTCCGCTAACTGAACCTGTCTGGCAATATCCCGCAATACCTTACGCTGACGTTGTCTTGCCTGCACAACGCAGGTAATCAGGACTGCGGCAGCTATACCGTACGACGTCCATACATAAAATCCGTACTTTCCCATAGCCAGCATTTCCATCACGCAATTCCTGTCGTTTCAGGCAATAATCGACGTACCCATTTGGCACGCCGTTCGCGGTAAAGCACTTCGCTGCGCACCCGCATCAACAGCACGGCCGCAAAGAAAAAAGTGAATCCGGCGATCATGGTTAGCAATGGGTACAACATTGGCCCGGCAATCGAAGGCCCGTCCGCACGAATCAAGGTTGCTCCCTGATGCAAGGAACTCCACCATTCCACCGAAAAATGAATAATCGGGACATTTACGGCGCCAACCAATGCCAGTACCGCGCTCGCCCGGTCTGCCTTTGTGCCATCGTCGATCGATGCGCGCAATGCCATATAACCGAAGTATAAGAACAACAAAATCAGTTCTGACGTCAGTCTTGGATCACCCCACTCCCACCAGGTTCCCCACATCGGTCGGCCCCACACGGCGCCGGTAATCAGCGCAAGAAAGGTAAACCAGGACCCGATGGGAGCGACTCCGGCCGCGACAGCATGTGCCAGCTTCATTCGCCAGATCAGTCCGATGCCAGCGGATACGGCCATAATCGAATACGCCATCAACGACAAATAGGCGGCCGGCACGTGCACATAGATGATGCGGAATGCGTCGCCTTGCTGATAATCCGGTGGCGCGAAAAACAGGCCTTTCGTTGCACCGTAGATAATGAGGGCGACGCCACTGACGGCAAACCAGGGTATCAAAAGCCCCGCGATCCGGTAGAAATGGGGTGGCGACGCCAGTTTATGAAAGAAAGTCCACATTTTACTCTTACTCGTTACTAATTCGCAGCGCCGCAGCCGCTGCGAATGGTGCGAGGGTTACCGACAACATGCAATAGGCACCCAGGAAATACGCGCCTGCCGCATAGCCATCGCCTGCTGCCGCCAGCGCTGAACTGCGCGCGCCGAAGATAAGTACCGGCATCGCCAGTGGCAGAACCAACAAACTCAGCAAGGCCGTGCCTCGATTCAGTCCAACAGTCAGGGCCGCACCGACGGCACCGATCAAACTCAAGCTGATGGTTCCCAGCAATAAAGTGACCGGCATGGCGATCAGGCTTGCCGCGGACATATCGAAACTCAAGCCGATCAGCGGCGACACAATGACCAGTGGCAGGCCACTTAGCAACCAATGCGCGCATGTTTTGGCCAGCACCATCAGCGGCAGTGGCTGCGCACTCAACAGCAATTGTTCAAGACTGCCGTCTTCGTGATCAGCGCTGAACAACGCGTTCAGTGACAACATGGCCGCCAGCATTGCAGCCACCCACACAACACCGGGACCAATTGCGCGCAACTGCTCAAGGTCCGGCCCTATTGCCAGTGGAAACAAAGTGCTGACCACGGCAAAAAAGAACAATGGATTCAGGACATCACCGGGGCGTTTCCAGCCCAGCATCAGGTCGCGACGCAAAACCGCGACGAATCCGGTAAGCAAACCAGGCATCGCTTGCGCCGGCATCATGACAACACCAGCGAATGATGCGGAATGCTGGCCGCGACAGCGCGGTGCGACGCCATTACACAGATGCCGCCACGTCCCAAATGTTCCGCCAACAGCCGTTCGATCAGCTCGATACCGGCTGTATCCAGATTGGTGAACGGCTCGTCCAGCAACCATAACGGAGCGCCTCCGGTCAGCAGTCGGGCCAACGCGACCCGGCGCTGTTGTCCGGCTGACAGCACCCGCATCGGCAGTTTCGCCAGTCGTTCGATACCAAGTTCCCGCAATGCGTCCGTCAGTTCCCGGCCACTGCCGGGTCTCAGGGCCTGTTCACAGCGCAGGTTTTCCTGTGGCGTGAGGTCGAGCTTGCAGCCCGTTCGGTGCCCGTACCACAGCAACTGTTCGCGGTAATTTTGCCGATTGATGCGCGTGGACACGCCATTCCATTGCACATCCCCCCGGTCGGCATCCATCAGCCCTGCCAGGACCCGCATCAGGCTGGTTTTCCCCGAGCCGTTGGCGCCTTCTATGACCAGCGCTTCGCCCGCCGTCAGCGAAAAATTGACGCCCTTGAACAACAGCCGGTCACCCCGAATGAGACTGAGGTCGCTGCCGGAGTAACGGGTACTCAAGTCGCTGCGCCTCCGGGCCGAGGTGCAGCGTCGACGGACAAGCACATTAAGAAGCGATTTTCACAAATATTATTAAGCATTTATTCGACTTATCTAGAAAATAAAAAAAATAGTTAAGCTAATTATCTGTTCTACTGTGGCATTTACGGGCCGGTTTACAAGTGATACACCGGGATCGTAGACTCCATAGAGGGTCGGCTGCATACGCGAGACACTTTAAGTATCGACTGTAAGTAGCTGTATATTATAAATAAGTTTAAAAAATAATTGAGTTCTGGAAATGGAATTAGCGGCCGCCGGCCTGTCCTTGCAACCTTTTGCTACCCACACCCGCCCTCTCGTGGTCGTTAGCTACCACGCACAGCAAGCTGCATTGGAGTTTTTGCGCACGACTTACCAACACCCGCAAGGGCTGGGTGTCTTTCAGGGCCCGCCGCTGTCCGGCAAAAGCACCATTATCCATGAATTTGTCTCCAGTCTGAACGCCGACAGGTCACACGCCGTCGTCGACGGCAGCAAGCTCGGTGCCCAACAGTTGCTCGCCAAGGTCCTGAACGGCTTTGGCTTCGACGTCGAACTCGGCTCGATGAACGAAGCACTCGGCATGTTACGCGTTTTTGCGATGCAACAGACTGCGGTCAATCGTGCGCCCTTGATCGTCGTTGAAAACGTACATGCACTGCAGGCCGATGCATGGCAGGTGTTGTGCGAAATCGCCGCGCTACGGGTTCGTCAGGACTCGGCCGTGCGCCTGATACTGGTCAACGACCGCCCCACCCACTCACAGTTGCAGTCGCCATCACTTGAAGCACTGAACTCGCGGGTGACAGGTGTGTTCAATCTGGCCGGGATGGACGATCAGGAAACGGAACTCTACCTGTATTCCAAACTGCGTGCGAGCGGCTGCGATAAGCCGCAAACCGTGGTGCCGGAATCGGTTTGCGTGGAACTGCATCAGGCATCCGGCGGCTGGCCGGGCATCATTGATCGCATCATGCTGCTGGCTCTCGCGCACGCCAAAGACTGCCCACTGTCGGCGGAACATATTGAGCGGCCGGTCGTTCCAGCAATGACGGGCGACGCCGGTCTGGTTGCCAAAGACACGCTGGTTAAGTCGACTGAAGCAAAGCTTTTCCTGACCTACCAGGGCCGGACAGTTCGTGAGATTTCACTGAACACCGAACGTGTCATGATCGGCCGATCCGAACACAACGAAATCGCCATTGCCAGCCGGTTCATCAGCCGTCATCACGCCCTCTTCATCCGCGACAACGGCACCACGTTATTAATGGACCTCAACAGCACCAATGGAACATTCGTCAATTCACAGCGCGTTTCCAATCACATCATGGTGCACGATGACATCGTGACCATCGGTCACCACGGATTGAAGTTCGTCGACCCCGCCGCGAGAAACCGCCAGCCTTTGGAAGGCGCCAGTTTCAGCGATACGATAATTATGAAGAGCATTGACGACATGCGCCGGATGCTGGCACGGGAGACCACCCGTTCACTGGACGCCCCGGCAAGCGATGCTAAGCGGGTCAATGACAACGATTAATAATTTTCAGCCGTGGTTTGCCGTCGGCTGAGAATTATCGTCGACCACCTCTTCCGGGTAAAACTGTGCATTGAAGTGCTTGCGGCACATGGATATGTACCGGTCATTGCCGCCAATCTCGACCTGTGAACCCTCACGTATTGCCTGACCCGACTCATCCAGACGCAATACCATTGTCGCTTTACGTCCGCAGTGGCAGATTGCTTTGATCTCGGTGAGATTGTCCGACCAGGCCAGCAGGTATTGACTGCCCTCGAAAGGCTCACCGCGGAAGTCAGTTCGCAAGCCATAGGCCAGCACCGGAATAGCCAGGTTGTCGCAAACACGACCTAACTGGTGCACCTGATCGCGCGTCAGAAACTGCGCCTCGTCGATAAGCACACAGTGCAGATCCTCGTCTTTGCAACAAACGGCGACGATGTCGAAGAGGTCATCTTCACGATTGAATGTCGTGGCGGCCGCCTCCAGACCGATGCGGGATGTGACCCGGCCGACGCCGTAGCGATCATCGAACTCCGGCGCCAGCACCAAGGTGTTCATGCCACGTTCGCGGTAGTTGTAGCTCGATTGCAATAAGGCCGTGGATTTTCCGGCATTCATTGATGAGTAGTAAAAGTACAGTTTGGCCATAGCGTAGTCGTCGGCAATATTGGAATTATTGTTTGAGGTTCAGACCGTGGCCGCTATTTTGCCATAGTTGTCAGTGCAGGATGATTAACGCCTAAACAAAAATGGCCCGACTGAGAGCGGGCCATTCTTGCTGCTGATTTTGCCGGCGCTAGCCGAACAGGCGCTTGTAGGTCTGCACGTAGTAGCGCATTTCTTCCGGCTTCGCCATGCTGATTCGGGACCAATTCAAGAAAGGCGGAAACGGTCGGCCGGAGTAAATACCCTCTTCGCGCAATCGGGCGTTGAGTTCTTCTACCGGTATTCCCGTTTCAAAGAAGGAAAAGTTTGCGTTCGATTTCACGTAGCACAGACCAAGTTCCTCGAACATACCCTCAACGATTGCGAGCGATTCCTTGTTTTTCCTGATCGTGAAATTCTGGAATTCTTCATCCTGATAGCTCGCATAGGCTGCCTTGATTCCCAGGATATTAATCTGCCCGGTCTTCCGCTCATTGATTTCCGTAATCAGTTCCGGGTGAGCGTAGGCAAAACCTATCCGCAAGCCCGCAAGCCCGTGAATTTTTGATGCCGTTCGCGCGACGACCAGGTTCCGATTGCCTTTGCGGACCAGCTCCATCATCGACCCGTATTCCGGGTTGTCGACGAATTCGTGATAAGCCTCATCGACGAATACCAGTCGATCTTTTGAAATCGTTTCGACGAAGCTCTTCAGGCGGTCCTTTTCTATGATCGACGGGATCGGGTTGTTCGGATTTACAATATAGACAAGACGCGTATCGCGGCGGATGGCTTTCGCCATAGCCTCAAGATCTATATTCAGCCCTTCATCAACCGGGACCCGTATGATCTGCGAACCCGCCCTGCCCGCGTAGCGCACGAGATCCTGATACGTTGGATCGGCACATACGACCGAGCCGGACTGCATGCTTGCAATCATTCCCGCCGTCTTGAGAATTTCTCCGGAGCCGGTGCCAATCGCAATATGGTCCGCTGCTACGTTTTCCAACGATGACATCAGAGCGAGCATTTCGTCCGTTATGCCACCGTACTGATTGCTGAGATCGATGGCCCCGTTTATCGCTTTCAATGCCACCCGGGATGGCCCCCAGGGATTCTCATTGGTACCGGCACGAATCATGTAGTCGGGCCGTTGCACTACCGTTCCGGCAGCGACCGCGCTTTGCATGAAACCGGCTACCGGTCCAGCCGTCGCAGTCGCCAGTCCGGGTAACAGGCCGATACTGAGCGCACCGCCTCCTTGCAGAAGTTGACGCCGGGTAATTCTAGCCATGCTTGATCCCCCATTTTTTGCCGGATCTGGTCGCCCGGCTTTTTAAACGGTAATGCGAGATTGTCACAGATTCAATGACAAAGTTTCGTTCACATGAAACGAATTGCGCTGCTAAGTCTCGGGAATCAAGAGAAAAACCGGCCGCGATGATGTGTGCCTAAGGCATCCGCGACCTTTCACAGTGGCAACTGTTTTTAACAAAATAATGGCGTATATGTGACACAGTTGTCGGGGTCTTTCATGCGGAGCCGCTAGGATGCGCACTACCGATCAAAGCGTCGGCAAGTGGAGACTGGAATGGAACAACCGTACGTGCAGGAACTCAACAATCCGCGATTCGGGTTGGCGTTCCGTAACCGTCGGGTTGAAAGAGAATTTCGGGCCTATTCGGTACTGAAAAATGGTCCATCGCTGCGCCTGCAATTAATCATAGGCGCGGTCTTTATTTGCCTGCTGAATTTACTCGACTTCTATTTCCTCCCTGCAGAGTTCACGTCCAAAGTGAGCTGGCTGCGTTTCGGTGTCATGTTGCCGCCCATTTTAGTGATGCTGGCATTGACCTACTCGCGCAACGGCAGCAAATACCTGCAACCGGCCGGCATAGTGGTAGGTCTCACGATCGGCCTGACCTCTTTGCTTATCGGCTCGATCTCCGCCCGCTATGACGTGCCGAGACTGTTCGCCGGATACCAGATCATTATTGTATTTGTGTATTTTTTCCTGGGGCTACGCGTGCCAGTTGCCTTAGCAACCGGCATGATCCTGTTGCTGGCATTTGTTACCGCCGCAATAATGAACGGCGCACCAGTTTTGTCGACGGTGTACAACCTGGCGTACCTGGGCTTCTTGAATATCATAGGCGCAATGGGCTGTTATCACCTGTCCAAGGCCCGCCGGACGGTTTTCCTCGAGGACCGTATTCTCAGTTACCGGGCAAATCACGATGCGTTGACAGGGCTGCCTAATCGTCGTGCATTCGACGAAGCACTGAGTACCGCCTGGGAAAATGCACGGGCAGAAAAAAAGCCCGTCACCGTCCTGATGCTCGATATCGACCACTTCAAGAAATACAACGACCGCTATGGTCATCAGGCTGGCGACAGTGCCATTGCAACAGTCGCGGAAATTCTTCAAGGAAACCTGAATCGTCCACAGGATTTCGCCGCTCGTTACGGCGGCGAAGAGTTTGTTGTCCTGTTATACGATGCCACGCCTGAGTACGGACACCTGCTTGCAGAGAACATTCGTAACACAGTGCTGGAACGCAACATTGAACATTTGGACTCAACCACAGCAAAACACCTGACCGTGAGTATTGGCTTGGTGTCGCTGGACCCGACTCAGCACAAACGGAGTGTCGAAGGCTGTCTGCAAATGGCCGATGAAGCGTTGTATGCCGCCAAACAAGCAGGTCGCAATCGTGTTGTGGACGCAAGCTCAACGGCAGATACCTCTAAGACCGGCATGTTCGAGATCGCCACTTTGGATCACAGCGTGGACCCGCTTCGAGGGTAATGCGCAAAGTGTGTTAACCGGTGTTGCCTTGATCACGAACGGCCGTTACCGCTTGTGCACGGACGGAACTCTATACCGCTCAACAGAGTAGAAGCGCCGATCACTATTGAGGAAACAGGACGCCAGCCCGGCAGCATCACGGCATACAGAATCAGTCAGCTGCGCGATTTGTGACAGGCCTGTGGCCATGGCTCAGGCTCTCGGCGACCGGTGCTGGGGATTGGTGCCTATGGTGCCCGGGGCGGGAATCGAACCCGCACTCGCTTTCGCGAAACGGATTTTAAGTCCGTAGCGTCTACCAATTCCGCCACCCGGGCGGGGTGGGTTGCTTATAAATGGAGGCTAGGGACGGAATCGAACCGACGTACGCGGCTTTGCAGGCCGCTGCATGACCACTCTGCCACCTAGCCAGGTGCAACCGGAACATTCAAGCGGGCAAAAACATAGCACACTTGTCAGCAGGCGGAGCAGTATAGCGATCCACACGCCGGAATCAATTTTGTATGCCTGTCGCCCCGCTCCTCCGCCGGAGGCATAATCACCTGATGAGCATAAATACGCCCCGCATATGCCGCTGGCTCCTGCTTTTCTTGGTATCGAGCGGTACCTTGGCCACCGAGCTGGTTGACCGCGTGATCATTGTCGAGGTACCGGCGCTTGCAGGCAGTCTGGCGCCCAACCTGCACAGAAGCGCAAATGGCACGGTCACCCTGAGCTGGCTTGAGCCGACAGACCATGGACACCGTTTGCGTTTCTCCGTCTGGCAGGATGCGGGCTGGTCGGCGCCGAGGACGGTCAGCGAAGGCAGCGACTGGTTTGTCAACTGGGCGGACAGGCCCGCGGTCGTCGCGACTACGTCGACTCTGTGGTCGGCGCACTGGCTGGTAGGCAGGCCTGCCGGCAGCTACGCCTACGACCTATACCACGCCGTATCCCAAGACAGCGGCAACACGTGGAGCGAGCCAAAGTCGCCACACAATGACAACACCGATTCCGAACATGGCTTCGCCAGCCACTACGAGGCGGCCAATGGCGCCGGCCTGGTCTGGCTGGACGGCCGTGAATCAGCCGGTCACGGCGCCCACGCAGACACCGTTTCGGGTATGACCTTGCGAGGCGCGACAGTGGCACTAAACGGGCAAGTGCGCGATGAACAGTTGATCGACGGCCTGGTGTGCGACTGTTGCCCGACCGATGCCATTGTTACCGCTGACGGCCCGGTTACCGTTTACCGAAACCGGACTGAAGCCGAGGTTCGTGACATTTACTATTCGCGCCAGATCGACGGTGTCTGGCAAGCAGGCAAGGCCGTGGCCGACGATGGCTGGGTTATCGACGGTTGCCCCGTCAATGGCCCCGCAATCGCCAGCACGGGCCAGACGGTTGCCGTCGCCTGGTTTACCGGGGCTGGCGGTCAACCACGGGTACGGTATGCACAAACGAATAACCTGGCCAATGGTTTTGGTGCTGCCAGAGACGTATTGAGCGGCAACACGTCAGGACGGGTTGGATTGGTTCTGTTGGACGATGGAACCGCGATCGTCAGTGCCCTGCAAACAAACGCAAAGGGTCAGGCATCACTGGTGCTGCAACCGTTGGACGCGACAGGCGCCCTGCTGTCTCGCATCAACGTCAGCAATGACGTGCCGGCCTTGTCAGTTCCGCAACTGGCCGTTGCGGGCGATGAACTCCTGGTTGTCTGGGGCGACCGCCGGTCTACGCCGCAGAGTGTATTTGCGCGCCGGATCAGCCTGACTATGTCAGACCCCGGGTCAGCCGCCACATCCGCGCGCTAATAGCCGGGGCGCGCTGCGGGGCAAAACAGGCAATGGCACACCGGGTACCTTACGGGCTGCACGCCGTTCCAAAGACGACAACCCGCAGACGCACAAAAAAAGGGCCCTCACACCGTGAGGGCCCTTTTTGTTTGGAGCGGGAAACCAGGTTCGAACTGGCGACCTCAACCTTGGCAAGGTTGCGCTCTACCAACTGAGCTATTCCCGCAAATTTGCTGTGTGCCGGACCAGCCGATGTTGCTGACTGTCGCTGGCGATTGGTTGCGCCGTGCACATCCCGCTTTTCAGCAGAAGGGCCGCAATTTTAGCGACGCGGCCCAAAGAGTCAAGCGGTGTCTGCAAATAATTGACCCTGATTCAATAATCAGTGGTCTGCCTGCATGGAAGGCCACGCCGCGCGCAGGTACACGTACATGGACCACAAGGTCATTCCCGCCGCCGCCAGCAACAATGCGAATCCCAGATTGTACATATCAAGGCCGAATAAATAGTTCTGATAGACCATGAATGCAATGCCGAACATCTGCAATGTTGTCTTCACTTTCCCGCCCCACGAGACTTTGACATTGGAGCGCAGCCCGATTGTCGCCATCCATTCGCGCAAGGCGGACACCGTTATTTCCCTGCCAATGATGATCATGGCAATCACATCGACGTACGAGCGTGGGTCACTTTGAACCAGCAGCACCAGAACGATGGCCACCATCAGTTTGTCCGCCACCGGGTCAAGGAACTCGCCAAATCGCGATATCTGGCCGAAACGGCGCGCTACATAGCCGTCAAGCAAATCCGTAATCGCCGCGAGACCGAACACAATGCCGGCAATCGGCCGCGCATTGGGTATGGAACTGTAGAAACAGACAACGACCACCGGAATGGCGAGGATTCTGATCAAGGTAAGGATGATGGCGAGATTGAGTTTCACGAACGCTCCCGGCGTTTCAAATGTCTAGTTCTTGCCATCCAGATGCAGATCGTTGTAAATCCGCTCTGCCATGGCCTTGCTGATGCCGTGTACGCGCGCAAGATCGTCAATACTCGCACCCGATACGCCGGGTAAACCGCCAAATTGCCGCAACAACTCCCGTCTTCGTTTCGGACCCAGTCCCGGGATCTCTTCAAGACGTGACGTCGTACGGGCCTTGGAGCGCCGTTGCCTGTGCCCAGTGATTGCAAACCGGTGCGCTTCGTCTCGCAGTTGTTGGATCAACAACAATGCCGGTGAGTCAGCGGGCAGTATAGAGGGCGTATTTTCGCCTGCCAAGAAAAGCTGCTCCATGCCTGGCTTTCTGGATCTGCCTTTCGCGACCCCCACTACCTGCAGCCAATCGATTTCCAACTCGGCAAGCACAGCGGTCGCCTCAGCCAGCTGCCCTTTGCCACCATCAACAAACAGCACGTCCGGCATCGGGACTTCGCCTTTTTTGATGCGCGAGTAGCGGCGGCGCAGCGCTTCGCGCATGGCGCCATAGTCGTCGCCCGGTGCCGCAGGTTCCAGATTGAATCGACGATAGTCGCTCTTTAAGGCGCCGCTCTGATTGAATACCACGCACGATGCAACCGTGGCCTCGCCGGAGGTGTGGCTGACATCGAAACATTCCAGTCGTTCCGGTGGCGCTTCAAGCTTCAAAAACTCGCCCAACGCCGCAAACTGACGTTGCAGTGTGGCATTGCTGTTGACCTTCATGGTCAGCCCTTCTCTGGCATTGGTCGCAGCCAGTTCGAGCCAGCGCTGGCGTCTGTCTCGCACACTGTGGCGGATTTGCACGGAGTGCGAAGACCGGGCGCTCAGTTCCTGCTCCAGCAAATCGCCGTCTTCGACCGCGGTATCAACGACGATCTCCGGTGGCGCTTCGCGTCCGAGATAGTACTGCGCCAGAAAGCCGCTCATGATCTCGCCGCTGTCGGCGTCCCCAGCCAGTTTCGGAAAATGATTCCGGCTGCCAAGTACCGCGCCATTGCGAATGAAAAGCACCGTGACGCAATGGGTCCCGGGGCTGGATGCGCTGGCAACCACATCGAGGTCACGTGCCGAATGCCGCGACACCAGCTGTTGCGCCTCTATTTCACGCAAACGTGCAATCTGATCCCGGTAGCGTGCTGCATGTTCGTAGTCCTGCCGTTCGGCCGCGTCTTCCATACGCGCTACAAAGGTATCAATAACGCTGCGGTTTTTACCTTCGAGAAACAGAATCGCTGCATCGACGTCTTCCCGGTAACGCTGTTCTTCTACCAGGCCGACGCACGGTGCCGTGCATCGCCGAATCTGGTATTGCAGGCACGGCCGGCTGCGATTGCGGAAAAAACTGTCCTGGCATTGGCGGACCTGAAAGAGCTTCTGCAACTCACTCAGGGTTTTGCGTACGGCCACGATACTGGGGTACGGGCCGAAATAGCGCCCTTTGCCTTTGCGCGGGCCGCGATGAAACTGCAGACGTGGGAACGGATGTTGCGTCGAAACGTATATATACGGATAGCTCTTGTCGTCACGAAGTACCACGTTGAAACGCGGCTTGTGCTTTTTGATCAGGTTGTATTCAAGCAGCAGCGCTTCTGTCTCGGTGTTGGTGACCGTGACCTCGACATCTGCAACCTGACTCATCAGCGAGGCCGTCTTGGGGTGCGCATGGCTGCGCTGGAAATAGCTGGAGACGCGTTTTTTCAGGTCGCGAGCTTTACCGACATAGATAACCTTACCGGCGGCATTGTGCATCCGGTAAACGCCCGGCCTGTGCGTCAGGCTCTTAAGGAAGCTCTTGGCATCGAATGCGTTTTCACTGTCAGCGCTCACTGCTTGGCCTGCAATAGCTCCTTCACCCTGGCGAAAATGCCACGGAACATTTCCGTTGTTAGTCGACCGGTGTTCGTGTTGTAACGACTGCAGTGATAGGAATCCAGCAACAAGAACTTGTTCGGCAGCGCATGTTCACTCGCATGTCCGAATTTGTAATCGGCCTGGCGCAAACCGACGGCTTTGATGATGGCCCGGTGCGCAATTCCGCCCAACGCCAAAACCACCGCGTCGGCCGGCAGGGTGTTCAGCTCATTGGCCAGAAACGTGTTGCAGGTGTTGATCTCCGCACCCACCGGCTTGTTATCAGGCGGCAGACACTTGACCGCGTTTGTAACGCGCGTGTTCGCGAGCGTTAAGCTGTCATCAGCGGAAGCTGACTCAGCGTGGCTGCTGAAGCCGAACTCATGCAGCATTTCGTATAACAGGATGCCGGCGTGATCTCCGGTGAAGGGCCGGCCACTGGCATTGGCACCGTGCATGCCGGGTGCCAGACCCACGACCAGAAAGCGCGCGGCCGGATCGCCAAAGGGTGGCACCGGCCGGCAGTAGTACTCAGGGTACTTGCCCTTGACCGTATCGAGGAACCCGGCCAGGCGCGGACAGGCGCGACAGGTCGCGTCGAATATCTTCTTCACCGGACTGCCCGACAGTCAGTCATCCATGTGGCTGATGATGGCCCGGCCAAAGCCGCGAGTACCCAATAGCTTCGCTCCCGGAATCAGTTGTTCCAGCTCTTCCTGAACTTCACTTTTGTCGTGTGGATCAACCTTGCGCTTGGGCGCACGAATGGCCTCTCGCAGTCGCGCAAGGTCAAAGGTCAGTTCCTTGTTCGCAATCGTGTTGGCCACACCCTTGATGATCAGGTCTGCCGCTTCCGTCCAGCCCATATAACGCAGCATCATCTCTGCCGATAGTATGAGGGACCCTGGATTCACCCGGTTCTTGCCGGCGAAGCCCGGTGCCGTGCCGTGCGTCGCCTCAAAAACACCGACACCTTCGCCGATGTTGGCGCCCGGTGCGATGCCAATGCCGCCTACCTGCGCGGCCAAAGCGTCCGATATGTAATCGCCATTGAGATTCAACGTAGCAATAACGTCGTATTCCTCTGGCCGAAGCAGAATTTGCTGCAGGAAGTTATCCGCGATGACGTCTTTTATGACGATGTCTCGTCCAGTGACCGGGTTTTTGAAGGTCAACCACGTGCCGCCATCTATGGGTGTCGCGCCGAACTCTTCGCGCGCAACTTCATAGCCCCATTGGCAGAATGCGCCTTCGGTGAACTTCATGATATTGCCTTTGTGAACCAGCGACACCGAACCCAGATCGCGATCGACACAATACTGAATGGCCTTGCGTACAAGGCGCTCCGAGCCTTCCCGTGAAACCGGCTTGATGCCGATACCGGAACTGGCCGGGAAACGGATTTCCGTTACGCCGAGTTCCGACTGCAGGAACTTGATCAGTTTCTGCACTTCCTGTGAGCCGGCCGGGAATTCGATACCTGCGTATATGTCTTCAGTGTTCTCGCGAAACACAGTCATGTCCACCAGGTCCGAGTCTTTCATTGGCGTTGATACGCCCGGGAAATAGCGTATCGGCCGTACGCAGGCAAACAGGTCCATCGTTTGCCGGATGGTCACGTTCAGAGAACGCATACCACCACCAATCGGCGTGGTTAGCGGTCCTTTGATCGAAACCGCGTAATGGCGCAACGCGTGCAGGGTTTCTTCCGGCAGGTATTGATTGTCGCCGTACAGATCGGCGGCGGCCTGTCCAGCGTATACCTGCATCCAGCGAACGGCCCTTTTACTGCCATAAGCCCGCTCAACAGCCGCGTTGACCACGTCCAGCATGACCGGCGTGACATCAATACCAATTCCGTCACCCTCGATAAAAGGAATGATCGGAAAATCCGGCACATTCAATGAATGGTCAGGATTAATGGTGATCTGGCTGCCGTCATTGGGAACCTTGATGTGATCGTATTGCATACAAATTCTCGTGGTCTGGCCATGTCAATGTGGCCGCATTGTACCGGTCCGCGCAGCGCCGCACAGCCCCGCGCCCCAAATCACGCAAAATTTGGCAATAAACCTGCGGCGGAAGTCCTGCCAAGGACGAAGTCCGACAGACACTGCGCCCGTTCCGCGACGTCTATGCCCACCGTATCCAGCTTGGCGGCTTCGTCCTCCAGCACCCCCTGAAAAAACTCTTCGTCCACGATTCGACCGTCATCCAGCACGCCGGTCGCGTGGCTGACCCAATGACGCAACTGCCCGGCAGCCAATTCGATACTCGCCGGGGTTTCACGGCGCTGATCAAGAATGAGCGCAGACCGGCCTTCTGCGAGGGCCAGCAACCCCTGCAATGCGACAGCAAGACACGCACGCAAGCCGGATTCCGTGATCTTGCCTTTCGGCACCTGCAATAAATCCGCGCCCACGATATGCATATCGCCACGCAGCTGATGCAGTTGGTGCTGGCCCGGCATCAACCGGTCAAACACTTCGCGCGCAGCGGCGACAAAAACCTCATCAGCGACGCCTATACCGTCGAACCCGGCCTGGATCTGACGCTCGTTCTCGGCTCGCAGGCGGCCGAAGAAACGATTGTCCCTGTCAGCATGCCGGGCCTGCCACCGGGCCGGCGAACCAATTGCCAGGACGCCGCGACGGTGTGCGTGCTGCACCAACAGGATTTCCCAACGTTGCAGCAAATGGGTACTCCCGGTCAGTTCCGACAAATCCGGCAAGACAAACTGCGGAAACTCGCGAAAGGCGCGCACGAGACTCGCGAAACAACTACTGTGATCGAGAGTCAGCGCTGCGACATAATCTTTGAGTGCGTACATCAGCGTATCGATTGCAAATACGGCCGGCACTGTTTCGATTGCGAGCGTCGCATTGATCTGGTCGGGAGCAACAATTCCGGCGCTTTCCAGATACTTCAGGATGTCTCTCCACAACTCGGCTTCTGCAGCGGATTCCAGCTGGCTGAGCTTTAGACAGATGGCATCCTGCAAGGCCGCGCTATGACCAAGGAAAAATGCCACATCAACCAATGCAGCGTGCGCCGGCGCTGTTTTCCAAAGCATGAGTGGTTCGCGACAGCAAAGCTCGCGCATCCCGAATATGAGCGCGTTACGTGGCAACTGCGCACTCGCCTTCAGCGCACGGTGAATTGCCGCCAGTGCGGTCAGCGCCGCACCGTCCACCGGGAGCAGTTCGCAGAGGTCGACAACAACAGTGGATGCGGCGGAGTAAAGCGCCTCCGGCAGGGAGTCGTCGTCCGCGCTGCAATGCCACTCTACGCGCCGGTCACGCAGTACTTGGGCGGCACCACCGGCCAACCAGTTGTCAGTGCTGACGGGCGGAATACTGTGCGGCCAATCACCGTTGTCGTAGGCATTCTGCCGCTGCCGTCGTTGCTCCATCAAATCCAGCAATCGCGGTGCAAACTGTTCGTGCAATTCGGCGACCAGCGCCAGGGTGCGCTGGTCCGCGAGCATGGCGTATGGCGCGTCCGCCGGGAATCGTACGGTGATGGCCTGGTCGTGCATGAATCAGTTGAACCCGTATTGTCGTTGAATTAGCGACAGGATACCCGACCCCGGCTAGCGAAGGGATCAGGAGTCACACACGCTTCCAATCACTTATACTTCGCCGATGCCTTTGGTCCTGCTCAACAAACCTTTTCAGGTGCTCAGCCAGTTTCGCGACAGTGAGCAACGACAGACGCTGGCCGATTTCATCACGCTGCCCGGCGTTTATCCGGCCGGCCGTCTTGACAGAGACAGCGAAGGCTTACTCTTGCTGACAGATGACGGTCGCTTGCAGGCACGGATTGCCGAACCGAAGCGCAAACTGCCCAAACGCTATTGGGTGCAGGTTGAGGGTATTCCAGACGCGGCGCAACTGGCCCGACTTGAGCGCGGTGTGCACCTTAAAGACGGCACGGCGAGAGCCTTACTGGCACGGGCGATCCCAGCTCCGGAAAACCTTTGGCCACGCGATCCACCTATTCGGGAACGCCGCTCGATTCCGGCCGAGTGGATCGATATGGCGATCGATGAAGGACGTAATCGCCAGGTGCGTCGAATGACAGCGGCCGCGGGCTTGCCCACCTTGCGCCTGATCCGGCATCGCATTGGACCGTTTTCGATAGACGGACTATTGCCAGGTGAAAGCCGGACCATCAGCAACAGCGACGCGTGGGCCTTGCTGGACAGCTGACGGCCGGACCTTACGGTTGTTCCCTGCCTGTCTACTGAAAGATCGCCCGGCGAGTCACGCCGGGCGATGATGCGCAGCGAATCTCAGGGGTGCTGATGTCGGCTGATACCGGCAATCCGCATTGCCACTTCCAGCGCCTGTTCGTAGTTAAGGCGTGGGTCAACGGTGGACTTGTATGCACGGGCGAGATCGGCGTCATTCAAACCACGCGCCCCGCCGGTACACTCCGTAACATTCTCGCCGGTGAGCTCAAGGTGCACACCGCCAAGATAACTGCCCATCTCTTCATGAATCCGGAACGCTGACTCCAGCTCACCCACTATATTGTCGAAGCGCCGGGTCTTGGTGCCGTCGGCCGTACTCTCCGTGTTGCCATGCATCGGGTCGCACACCCACAGTACGGGTGATCCCGTTTCACGGGCAGCACGAATCAGCTCAGGTAAACCGTCTTCGATCGCTTTTGCGCCAAAGCGATGAATCAAGGTCAATCGGCCCGGCTCATTGTTCGGGTTCAATACACGAATGAGATCCTGCAGCCACTCGCGGGTCATGCCCGGGCCGATCTTTACCCCCATCGGATTGGCGATGCCGCGAAAGTACTCGATGTGCGCGCCATCGAGTGCTGCCGTACGCATGCCGATCCAGGGGAAATGCGTGGTGAGGTTGTACCAGCTCTTGCGACGCGGCAGGAAGCGGGTCTGCGATTGCTCGTACAACAGGTGCAAACCCTCGTGTGCGGCATAGATGTCAGCGCGCTGCGTCAGGTGCAATGGCCGACCCGAAACGGTTTCAATGAAATCCAGCGAATCCGAAATGGAATTCACTATGTCGTGGTATTGCGAGGCCGTCTTGGAATGGCCGACCCAATCGAGGTCCCAGTATTCGGGGTGATGCAAATCGGCAAAACCGCCATCAATCAATGAGCGCACGAAGTTCAAAGTCAACGCCGCGCGCTCGTAGCCACGCAGGATCAACTGGGGATCGGGGATTCGGTCTTCCGGCGTGAACGGGCTCCGGTTCACGAGATCACCGCGAAAACTTGGCAAAGTCACGCCGTCCCGGGTCTCCATGTCGGCTGACCGTGGCTTGGCGTACTGGCCCGCCATGCGCCCTACTCTTACGACCGGCTTTTTCAGCCCGTACAGCATGACGAGGCTCATCTGCAGCAAAATTTTCAGCTTGGCAACGACACTTTCCGAGGTGCAATCCGAATAATTTTCCGCACAATCGCCACCTTGCAAGACAAACGCTTCGCCGCGCTGAGCTTTGGCGATGTGATCGCGCAGACCGTCAACTTCCCACGAGGTGACGATCGGCGGCAGTCGGCTGAGGTCTGCCACAGCGCGATCCAGTTCCCCCTGATCAGGGTAGGACGGTTGCTGCGCGGCGGGCATGGATTGCCAGCTGGCGGGATGCCAGTCTGATTGATTTCGGGTCACGAGTGCTCCTGCTGGCCGCCTGGGTAGGCGAAAAACGGTCTAAAGAGCAAGTGAATATGCCATGTCGCGCATTCTGACCGCAAAACTTTCTGCGACTCTCCCCCGCTGGCGGCGCGCGGCCGGGGCACCGCTGGATTGTCTGGAAACCCTGCGGTTAGCTTGGCACAATGCGCCACCTGCGGGCGCAGTCAGATGTTACGCGGCAAATTCACCTAAATTTTCGCCTGGCCAGGGGGCCATCTTCATGAAAGACATACTGAAAAGACTGGGACTGGAAGACATCAATGCAGGCACCTGGTCCGGTTCACGTTCGACCCAATCGGACACCGCACCGCTGATCGACTCTATCAATCCCTCGAATGGCGAGCGCATCGCCTCGGTTCGCAGCACCACGCCTGCTGAATACGAACAGGTTATGGCGAATGCGAGAGCGGCCTACCTGGAATGGCGCAAAGTGCCCGCGCCCCTGCGTGGCGATGCTATCCGTCGCGTAGGCAATGCCTTGCGCGACAATAAAGACGCTCTCGGCAGCCTGGTCACCCTGGAAATGGGCAAGATCAAGGCTGAAGGTGACGGCGAAGTTCAGGAAATGATCGATATCGCGGATTTCGCGGTTGGTCAGTCGCGCATGCTCTACGGTTACACGATGCACTCTGAACGGCCGCAGCACCGCATGTACGAACAATGGCACCCGCTCGGTATCGTCGGCATTCTTACCGCATTCAACTTTCCCGTTGCGGTCGCGGCCTGGAATGCCTGCCTCGCCTCTATCTGCGGCAACGTCAACATCTGGAAGCCCTCACCAAAGACACCCTTGTGTGGCGTCGCGACCCAGAAAATCATGGCGGAAGCACTGGCGGATAGCGGCCTGCCCGATATCTTTTACCTGATTAACGACGGCAGCAACGAACTCGCGCAACAGTTTGTTGATGACAAGCGCGTCGATCTTGTGTCATTCACAGGCTCTTCCGCCGTGGGCTGTAAAGTCGGTGCCCGCGTTTCACAACGCATGGGCAAATCTCTGCTGGAACTGGGTGGCAATAACGCGATCATTATCGACGAATTCGCGAATCTCGATATTGCCGTACCGAGCATCGTTTTCGGCGCGGTGGGCACCGCAGGTCAGCGGTGTACAAGTACCCGGCGGGTTATCGTGCACTCTTCACGCATGGACGAATTGAAAGAACGTCTGGTCAAGGCATACAAGCAGGTGCGCATTGGCGATCCGCTTGATCCAAAAACACTTATGGGTCCGGTTATTGAAGAATCGACCATTGAACGTGTAGAAGCAGCCATCGAAGCGGTCAAAGCAGCCGGTGGCGAAATTCTCTGTGGCGGCAAGCGCATTGACGGTCCCGGCAATTTCATGGAACCGGTTATTGCTGTAGCCAGGAATGAATGGGATATCGTCAAGACCGAAACCTTCGGCCCAATCCTTTACCTGATTGAAACCTCTGATCTGGACGACGCAATTGCCAAACAGAACAGCGTTGCCCAGGGGCTGTCGTCGTCGATCTTTACCGACAAGATGCAGCATGCCGAATACTTCCTGTCCAATCTGGGTTCGGATTGCGGCATCGCCAACGTCAACATCGGCACCTCGGGGGCAGAGATAGGTGGCGCATTCGGCGGCGAGAAAGAAACCGGTGGCGGCCGCGAGTCCGGGTCGGACTCATGGAAGGCCTACATGCGTCGCCAGACCAACACTATAAACTGGGGCAGCGATTTGCCGTTGGCGCAGGGCATAAACTTCGATCTCGGCTAAGGTTTTTCACCGCCAACCGATCGAACACACTGCCGGCTTTTGCCGGCAGTGTTGTTTCTGGCCAGGATTCAACGGTCGGAACTGGCTTCAAAACGGTTCGCTTCGCGATTCTTGCGCACCTTGCCTGCAGGAAAAATCTGTCCGTTCATGGCGAGGTACACGCCGGGCACTGCAACCTGTGCAGCCGCTACAGCCATTCCCACATTGAACACAGCATCGGTGCTGCGAAATCGCGCCGGGCTCAACGCGCCCGTAAGCACGATGGTTTTCCCGCAAAACCCGACAAGCTCTGCCGCTGTCTCGGTCATGGTGTCGGTCCCGTGGGTGATAACGTACCGATCCGCATCATCTTTCTCGATAAACTCCCGAAGCACCTTGCGGTCTGCGTCAGTTATTTCCAGACTGTCTTTATGGAACAACGAGACCACGTCGAAATCGAAGGCTACGAGGCCTTCCTGTAAAATGTGGTGTACTTGGGTCTCACCGACTTCAAATCGACTCATCGCGTCGAAGTAGATTTTGTCGATGGTGCCGCCGGTTGTGATGAATCGTATGAACATCGGACAAGCATGCCACGCGTGCCAGCGTCATAGAAGTGGCCCTTAGACGATATCTCCAGCGAGATCTTCGCTACTGATATCATGGGAGTGTGAACATGAAGCTCATTTGTCAGTATCTCTGCTCGGGACCCGCGAAAGCCCTCGCCATCCTGTTTGCCCTGTTGCCGTTAGGTTTGGCTCATGGTGCAGGCAAAGTCGTGCAGCTGGAACTGGAAGGTCCGCTGGGTGTAGCAACATCCGAGTACGTCATCGCGGGCATACAAACGGCCAACGAGCAACAAGCGCAGTTGGTTATTCTTCGCATGGATACACCGGGCGGGCTCGTAGAGCCCATGCGGGATATCATTCGTTCAATTCTTGGCTCTGACGTGCCAGTAGCAACCTACGTTGCTCCGGGCGGCGCACGGGCGGACAGTGCCGGCACCTACATCCTGCTTGCCAGCCACATTGCGGCAATGGCGCCAACCACACACCTGGGTGCGGCTACGCCCGTTTCCTTAGGGGGCGACGATTCGACCTCACCATTTTCGCCTGGCAAACCCGCACCGGATTTCGCTACGGACAGCCCGGACGAACAACAACCCGACGATGACACCGCAAATCCGGACAGTAGCGACGAGGCGGAAGCACCCGAGCAACCCGAGCCCGATACAGCGATGGGTCGCAAGGTGCTTAACGATGCAATCGCCTACATTCGCGGCCTCGCCGAAACACATGGGCGAAACGCCGACTGGGCGGAAAGAGCAGTCCGCGACGCAGCTACCCTGACAGCCACTGAAGCGCTGGAGCAAAATGTCATCGACTTGATAGCCGAAGACCGGGATGCGCTGCTCGAGCAAGTGAATGGCATGGAGCTGACTGTCAACAACAACCCCATGACCGTTGATACCACCGATGTGGTCGTCGAAAACATCGAGCCCAGTTGGCGTCTGAAATTTTTGGGCACGATCGCCAACCCACAGGTCGCGCTATTGCTCATGATAGTTGGAATCTACGGCTTGATGTTCGAAGGGTGGAACCCCGGCGCTGTCGTGCCCGGCGTTGTTGGCGTCGTCTGTCTGTTGCTCGCCGCTTACGCCCTGCAAATTATTCCGGTGAACTATGCTGGTCTTGCCCTGATTCTCGTCGGGCTGGTACTGATCGTGGCCGAGGCATTTGCACCCAGTTTTGGCGCACTCGGCCTTGGCGGCATCGTGGCATTCATATTTGGAGCCATCATGACTTTCGACAGCGGCGTTCCCGGTTTTGGTATTTCCATCACGTTTGTCATTTCATTCGGATTAATCGCTGGCTTGCTTTTGCTCTGGATGGTGACTTACCTCGTTAAACTGCGGAAACGCGGTGCCGTAAGTGGTGAGGAAAGCATCCTCAATAGCGTTGCGGTTGCAATGGAGTCATTCACCGGCCAGGGTCGGGTTTGGCTGGAAGGCGAAGCCTGGCAAGCCTCTAGCAACGTTGCCATCCAGAAAGATCAGAAACTGAAAGTCCGCGCCATCGACGGACTGGAGTTGCAAGTCGAACCACTGGACCCAACACCGCACAAAAGCTAGCTGGCTCTTGTGCTTTTTTGTTAAGGAATAAACACAATGTCTATACCTGTAATCGGAATTATCCTGGCCATTGCGCTGCTGATCTTGATGAACACCATCAAGGTCATGAAGGAGTACGAGCGGGCTGTCGTATTCTTTCTCGGCAAATTTCAAACCGTAAAGGGTCCCGGACTCATCATCCTTATCCCGTTCATTCAGACTATGACCAAAGTGGACCTGCGCGTAGTGGTTATGGACGTACCAACACAAGACGTGATTTCCCGCGACAACGTTTCCGTCAAAGTCAATGCCGTTATCTATTTCCGGGTTGTTGATCCGGAGAAGGCGGTCATAAAGGTTGCCAATGCATTCGAAGCAACCAGTCAGTTGTCACAAACAACGTTGCGCTCTGTGCTTGGACAACATGAACTGGACGACATGCTGGCGGAACGCGACAAACTGAATGTGGACATTCAGAACCTGCTTGATCAGCGCACGGAAAACTGGGGTATCAAAGTCGCTAACGTCGAGATCAAGCACATCGATCTGGACGAAAGCATGATTCGTGCTATTGCGCAGCAGGCAGAAGCAGAGCGGTCACGGCGCGCGAAAATCATCAACGCGGAAGGCGAAATGCAGGCCGCGGACCGTCTCGCGCAAGCCGCGAGAACGTTGGCTTCTGAAGAGCAAGCATTGCAGCTGCGTTATCTGCAAACGTTGAAAGACGTTGCCGGGGAAAAGACCAATACCATCATCTTCCCTCTGCCCCTGGACCTGATCAAGCCGTTCATGGAGATATCCGCCAAAGGCAAGACGCGCGAGTCGTAAACGCAGAAAGCTCAACTTTTGCCGGTGGTGGTGGCAAATAAATCGACGCTAAACTCTGCGCCACCGGCACTTGACCGAGCAATTCGGACAGTGCCGCCGTAGTTCGCCGCGATGTCGCGGACGACGGCGAGCCCGATGCCGTGCCCGGGCGCGGACTCGTCCAGACGCATGCCGCGTTCAAGCAATTGTTGAGCCAGCTCTTCGGGTATACCCCGGCCGTCGTCGCTAACGGTAAGGCGTATGCCTTGCCGGCCATCCGCGTGGCTGGCTGCTGAGACCGTCACCTGAATCTCGCGCTCACACCACTTGCAGGCATTGTCGAGCAGGTTTCCGGCGAGCTCCAGAAAGTCACCCCGGTCACCGCGAAACTCTGCACCTTCACTAACCTCGATATGGATGCTGACTGCCTTGTCCCGGTAGACTTTGGACAAGCCATCCGCCAGTCGCTGCAACTCGGTACGTACGGCCAGAGTGGGCAAGCCAATACCCTCGCTCAGCAACCGGGCGGGTTTCCGCAACTGGTAACGGACAATGTCGTTCATGCGTTCAATTTGTGCGGCCTGCCGTTCCCTGGTTTCGCCCGGCGCAGTCTCGTCCAGCACTGCACGCATCGCCGCCAGTGGCGTTTTGAGGCTGTGCGCCAGATTATCGAGTGTTTGTCGATAGCGCTCCGAGCGGCCACGTTCGCTGCCAATCAGCAAATTCATATTGCGTGCCACGCCTTTCAGCTCGGTCGGATAATTCCCGGACAACGCGGCGCGCCCACCACTTTCGATATCACCAATCTCGCCCTCGATCTGCCTCAGTGGCCGAAGCACGCTGCGCATGACCACAGCGATTGCCAGCAACATAACCAGCGCTACCGCGAAGAACCAGCCGAACAGTTGCCGTCGATACGCCGCGATCTGCGCGTTGAGTGAATCGAGACTTTCCGTTACGTGGAACGTGTACGGTCTCAATTCCCCCTCGGCAAACTCCCAGGTAACAGCAAGCGTGGCTGTCATCACCGGCGTACCGTCTTCCAAAGTCAGACGTGCCAGTCGTTGCTCACCCGGTGAGCCCGCGGCCGGTCGCGGCAAACGCATGCCGATGGCCGAACGGGATTGCCACACGGCCTGTTTGTCTTCGTTGCGTAATTCGGCGTACAGACCGGAACCGGGCGTACCGTAGCGAGGCTCGGGGAGATCCGGTGGCATCACCAGTTCATGATTGTCATTCGGTTCAGCGGCAGCCAGCAAGGCCATGATCTGACTGTCGAGTATGTCTTGCTGCGCCTGCTCGCCCGCTTGCCTGAAGGCAACCTCCAGAACGACAATGGTCATGCCGAAAAACACCAGCAGCAGAACGCCAACCGACAGCAGCAATCGCGTGCTGAGCGAGGAAATCAAGTTGACTTACTCGGCCTGATTCCGTTCAAGCGCGAACCGGTAGCCGCGACCACGCAAAGTCTCGATGGGCTTGATGGCATTGTCCGGGTCCATTTTCTTGCGAAGGCGCCCGATAAACACTTCGATCACGTTGCTGTCCCGTTCGAAATCCTGATCGTACAGCCGGTCTGTCAGTTCGCTCTTCGAAATGACCTCGCCTGCGCGCATCATCAGGTGCTCGATAATCCGGTATTCGTAGCTCGTCAGCTCGATGGACTCACCATTGACCCGCAAATCCTGGCGGGTGCTGTCCAGAGTTACCGGACCTGCCGTCAGCACCGAAGTCGCCCAGCCGCCACTGCGTCGCAATAGTGCGTTGATCCGGGCAGAGATCTCCTCAAAATGAAACGGCTTGACGACGTAGTCATCCGCTCCGGCTTCAAGTCCATCGACTTTGTCCTGCCAGCGATCGCGAGCTGTCAGTATCAGTATGGGATAGGTCTTGCCACTTTCCCGCACCCGGCGAATCAGATCGAGACCGGGCACCTCCGGCAAACCAAGGTCTACGATGGCGAGATCAATGGGATACTCCTCGGCGAAGTACAGCCCTTCTCGCCCGTCCGCCGCTTTTTCCACGCCGAATCCAGCCTGGGTCAGCTGGCTGGCCAATGACTCACGCAGAGTTTCATCGTCTTCAATCAACAACAGGCGCATTGTTATTCCTTATCCGCGTCCGCCGCGGCTCCGGCCGTTAATCCTGACGGTCTTAACCTTGCCGTCCTCGGTAAGTACCTTTATCACGTGCACCTCGCGATTTCCGCGGACTTCGGTTTCCGCGCTGACAATCCGGCCCCGGTACTGTCGACGTACCTGGTTCACCGCTTCACTCAGCGATGGGCCATTGCTTTGGGCGAACTGCAATGTCGCCGGCTGTGCAAAGCCACCCGCAGCAGCCGCAACAGCGCCTGCTGGCGTACCGAGCAACATCACAAGGCCAAGCAGAAGGTAGAGGTACGTGTGTCTCATGGTGAGTTACCTGTCAGCCACGTCTGTGTTTGGTGGCGTCCATTACCGGGAGCGAGCGGGAAGTTTGGTGCGTGACCGGACGGATTGCAACGCATGAGGTCGCAATCCGCCCGGCCCGATTACCGCTTGTACCGCTCAGTTCGCAGGGCGAACGTCGACCCGAATCCGCAACTTGTCGCCAGGATCGTATGGCATACGCGTCGCGTATTTCTGACCGTGATACCGGTAGGTCACGTTGTAGCCGTCGATCCGCTCTTCCTCGCGTGAGGTGTAATTGGTCTGACAACGCTCAACCGGCCGTGAATAAACCTCGCGTTCATAACCGCGGGCAGCGTTACGCCGGGCAGAATCGTTGCCGACAGCCGCGCCGATGAGTGCGCCGGCAGCCGTCGCCGCGTCATTGCCCCGACCACTGCCAAACTGATGACCGATCACGCCACCGACAATCGCACCGAACAACGTGCTGCCGGCGGACCCTGCCGGGCGCCTGTCCACCACGTACTCGCGATTCTCCTGCCAGCATTCCCGGACCGGAGTGGTCACCGTCACGTAGCGCACGATGGGTTCGACGTTGATGACTTTCGCGTAGTCGTAGACGGCACCGCGTCTGTTGTAGTCATCCGCGTGAGCCGGCGCTGCGCCGAGTGTCAGGGCGCCAAGTGCGACGGCAGCGGCATTCGCAATCCAGTGGTTGGCGTTCATAGCGGTATCTCCATTTTCATCCTGGGCACGGACCTGTTCCGAGCCTGAGGTGAAGCTTAAGGAGTCCGCAATGAACCGTTGCTGAACGCAACTGGCGGATTCAGGGCTTCCGGTCGAGAACCCGTTTTGCATCAGCCCAGGCCGCCTCCAGCTCGTCGAGGCTGCAGTCCGCGAACGGCCGGGATTGCGCATTCAGGGATTCCTCCAGCAGGCGGAATCGGGCTTCAAAGCGCCGGTTTGCATCATTCAGCGCCTGTTCGGGGTCAATCCGGAGATGCCGGGAGAGGTTCACGACGGAAAACAGCAGATCGCCCAGCTCGTGGTGCCGGGCCGCCTTGTCACCCTGGGCGCATGCCTCCGCCAGTTCCGCTCGTTCTTCGTCTATTTTCTGCTGGACTCCGGCGGTGTCGGGCCAGTCAAAGCCCGCATTGGACGCCCGCTTACCCAGTTTCGCGGCCCGCGACAAGGCAGGCAGGCTCAGCGCAATTCCGTCCAGCACGCTGCCAGAGGCGGCAGAACCCCGTTCCTCCGTCTTGATAGCTTCCCAGCTGCCGACTACAGCACCGCGAGCGCGTTCTTCGGCAGTGCCAAACACGTGCGGGTGACGACGTATCGTCTTGCGGCATATGGCCTCGACGACATCGGCAAAGTCGAACAGCTCGGCCTCATCCGCCATGCGGGCATGAAACGCGACCTGAAAAAGCAAGTCCCCCAATTCGTCTTTCAATCCCGGCCAGTCTTCCCTGGCGATCGCGTCGGCGACTTCGTAGGCCTCTTCCACTGTGTACGGCGCAATACTTGAGAAGCTTTGCTCGCGGTCCCAGGGGCAGTTCTTGCGCAGGACGACCATGATATCAAGTAATTTCTGGATATTCGCCATATTCGTTTATTTTAAAAGAAGTTTTTTCTGCAGTTCTGCGATCATGACTGCCGTGGCGCCCCAGATCTTGCGGGCCTGATAGTAGTAAGCGATCACGGGAATTTCGATACCCTCGTAGCGCCTTGAGCTGTGTTCCTGGTTCGCGCTATCGAGCAGAAACGCCAGTGGCACCTCGAACGCGGCGGCCACTTCCCGCTGGTCAATCTGCAGAACGACATTGGCGTCCATCAGGCCGACGATGGGCGTAACGGCATAGCCTGACACTGTTGGCAACGGTGCCAGGTAGCCCGCCACTGACACATGCTCCGGGCCGACTCCAATCTCTTCCTGGGTCTCGCGCAACGCGGTCTCCTGAAGATCACGGTCGCTCTGCTCCATCCGGCCACCCGGAAAGCTGATCTGACCCGGATGGTGTTTGAGGTGCGCGGCCCGTTCCGTCAGCAATACGGTCAGCCCTTCCCGCCGCTCAACAATCGGAATGAGGACCGCCGACGGCTGCAATGCACCCGCAAAGCGGTCCTGAATAACCCGCGGCCAGTCCCGCCCATCCAGCTCCGGATCAACCCGGGAGGGATCGGCCGGCAGCCGCGTATGTTGCAGGCGTTCCTTAATACGTGTGGCGGTCAGATCGCCATTGGCTACCCGCTTGCTAATTCTGAATTCCACCTTTGGTCAGCGTCGCCGGGTCCAGCAGACGGTCCAGTTCCGCGTCGGTCAGATCCGTCAGGTCACGCGCGACATCCTTGACCGGACGTCCTTCGGCGTAGGCGGTCTTCGCCACTTTTGCACCGAGCTCGTAACCGATAACCGGGTTCAATGCCGTAACCAGGATGGGATTGCGATCCAGTGCCCGGTCGATATTGGCCTGATTGACGGTGAAGCCGGCGATAGCGTTGTCGCCAAGGCAGCGTGCGCTGTTGGCCAGGATGCCGATGCTTTGCAGCAGGTTGTACGCGACCACTGGCAGCATGACGTTGAGTTGAAAATTGCCCGATTGTCCGGCGACCGTGATCGTGGCGTCATTGCCGATAACCTGCGCGGCAACCATGGCGACGGCCTCAGGAATGACCGGGTTCACTTTACCGGGCATGATGCTCGAACCCGGCTGCAATGCGGGCAGCGAGATTTCGCCGATACCCGCGAGTGGACCCGAATTCATCCAGCGCAGATCGTTGGCAATTTTCATCAGGCTGACCGCAAGAACTTTCAGCTGGCCGGATGCTTCCACAGCGGTATCCTGACTGCTCAGTCCCTCGAACAGGGAATCGCTCTGGCGGAAATCAATGCCGGTGTGCTCGCCGAGCAAAGTTGCGACTTTAGCGCCGAATTTTGGGTGTGCGTTGATACCCGTCCCCACCGCGGTACCGCCCTGCGCTAATGCCGTCAGTCGCTTCTGGGTATCGCTCAAACGGGCTGTGGCCGAGTCGATTTGCGCACGCCAGCCGTCGAGTTCCTGGCCCAGGGTAACGGGCATGGCGTCCATCAAGTGGGTGCGACCGGTCTTGACCACTTGCCGGGTTTCATCCGCTTTGGTTTCCAGTACTGACGACAAATGCGCCAACGCGGGCAGCAACTGCTCGTGCACCATGAGTGCGGCACTGACGTGCACACTGGTAGGTATTACGTCGTTGCTGCTTTGACTCATATTGACGTCGTCGTTCGGATGTACCGGCGAACCCAGTTCTTTGCTCGCAAGGTGCGCGATGACTTCGTTCGCGTTCATATTGGAACTGGTGCCGGAGCCGGTCTGAAATACATCGATCGGAAAATGCCGGTCATGTTCACCCTCGGCAACAGCAAGCGCTGATTTCTGGATGGCTACTGC
This sequence comes from Woeseia oceani, assembly GCF_001677435.1. GTDB lineage: Bacteria > Pseudomonadota > Gammaproteobacteria > Steroidobacterales > Woeseiaceae > Woeseia > Woeseia oceani. The sequence goes on along the minus strand of NZ_CP016268.1, from coordinate 2,006,663 downwards.
TTTCTTGCTGGTCAGCAGTCCAAGTTCGGCATTGGCACCCGCCGCCGCCCACTTCACCAAGCCAAGGGCGCGAATGAAGTCACGCGGCATCGTGAGACCGCTGATCGGAAAATTCTCAACGGCGCGCTGAGTTTGAGCTGCCCATAGGGCGTCCTCAGGTACCTGCAATTCGCCCATACTGTCTTGTTCGCTACGAAATCCCTTGCCACTCATTTGCCGATCTTCTCCGTCGTGATAGCCGAAATTTGCCCTTCCGGCGCTGTTCCAAGAATTAGTTGTCCGCCGCGCTACCAGCAACGGCCACCGTCAAAACACTATCGTGTATGATTCGCGCTTTGCCAGCACAAGTCTAGCCTCCAATGAAACTCTCAAGTCTCCGCGCTATATCGCCTGTCGACGGGCGTTACTCCGACAAAGTCAATTCTCTGCGGGACGTATTCAGCGAATACGGCCTAATCCGCTACCGGGTCATGGTCGAAGTTCGCTGGCTCCAGTGGCTGGCCGATCAGCCGCAGATTACGGAACTACCTGCGCTGACGCCGGTCATGAAGGACGTTCTTAACGGCATCGTTGACAAGTTCTGCACGGAAGATGCCGAACACGTCAAACGGATCGAGGCCACAACCAACCACGATGTCAAAGCCGTGGAGTATTTCATCCGTGACCGGCTGGGTGACGGCAAAGATGCGGCGGCCTTGCATGATTTCATTCATTTTGGCTGCACGTCGGAAGACATCAACAACCTCGCCTACGCCTTGATGCTCAGGCAAGCGCGCGACGAAATAGTCGCACCGATGATGAAACGATTGCACGTCACTTTGCGCGCTCTGGCCAGTGCCAATGCGGGCGTCGCCATGCTTTCCCGAACACACGGCCAGACAGCGAGCCCCACGACCGTGGGCAAAGAATTCGCTAACGTTCTGGCACGTTTATCGCGGGCACGCGAACAGTGGTCCGCGGTAGAAATTCGCGGCAAATTCAACGGCGCTGTCGGCAACTACAATGCGCATACAGTGGCCTATCCCGACGTCGACTGGCCCGCCCTGTGCGAAGGCTTCGTCGCCTCTCTCGGACTCGATCCCAATCCGTTGACCACACAGATTGAACCGCATGACTGGACCGCGGAGTACGCGCATGCGCTGGTTCGATACAACACGGTATTGCTCGATTTTTGCCGGGATACATGGAGCTATATTTCGCTCGGCTACTTCAAGCAGCGGGTTGCCGGCAACGAGGTTGGCTCTTCAACCATGCCGCACAAAGTAAACCCCATCGATTTCGAGAATGCGGAAGGCAATCTCGGTCTGTCGACCGCATTGCTCAACCATTTTGCTGTGAAATTGCCGGTTTCCCGCTGGCAGCGGGACCTGACCGATTCCACTGTGCAAAGAAACTTCGGCATCGCTGTTGCCTGGCTGACGATTGCCTTGCAATCCGTGGAAAAGGGACTGGGCAAACTGCAGACAGATCCGCAGCGCATCGGTGCCGATATCGATGCCAGCTGGGAAGTTCTGGGTGAAGCGGTGCAAACGGTCATGCGGCGCTACGGTATCGAAAACCCGTATGAGAAATTGAAAGAGCTTACCCGAGGTCAGGCCGTCACCCAGGAAATTCTGGCGGCATTTGTCCGTGAACTCGATATCCCGGAAGAAGCCCGGCAACAGCTCCTCGCACTCACTCCGGCGAGCTACACTGGACTCGCGGAAAGCCTCAGCTCGCAAGCGCGATAAGATCAGGTTCCTACTCGGAATTCTGCCTGCAAATGAGAATTCCTCGCAGCACCCGCGAGGGATTAAAAACGTGACGCAGTTAGCACTGCTGGCAACGCTCCGACCGGTAAGATCGCTTCTGTCCCGGTCCGTTTAAAAACACGATCACCGCGACCAAAAAGAAAAAATCGGCAAGTGACTGCCAGTGAGCACCGGTCGGTATTGAGCGTGATGGCAGTGTCAACACCGGGGACAAAGCAGCGATGTACAATCAGGCAGGTATCGGCCTCGCAAGCATTGGTCGCCGATTTCAGAAAGCGGCGCTGACTATTCAAACAAACAGGCGCGGGATGGAATGGAACAAACTCGGGTAAAAGGGCAACGGTGGGTAGTATCGACACAGCAGGAAGTGCGTTCGGCCGTCATTGAGGTTGCACGTGAAGCCCGTCGTCGTGTTTCGATATTTACTCACGATCTTGAATCCGGGATTTATGACGACCCTGATTTTCTCGAAGTCATCAAGCATCTTGTGTTGTCGCAAGCCTACGCCCGTGTTCGGGTACTGATCGCAGCCCCCAACCGGGCCATTAAAAACGGCAATGCGTTCGTCAATCTAGGACGGCGGCTCAATACCTACATCGAGTTCCGTCATGTACGGGAAGACTTGCGAACCCATCCGGAAGCCTTCTGTATCGCTGACGAAACGGCGCTGGTATACCGGCTGCAGGCGGATCGCTGGGAAGGAATTGCCGACACTTACGAGCCGGGGGTCAGCAAGCACTACGGCTCCATGTTCGATGAAATCTGGCAGGCCAGCGAAGTTGAGCTGGAATTTCGCCAGCTGGGTATTTGAGGTCCGTCTTGTTGCCCCCCCCAGACCTGACCGTTGCCGCGCTCGTTGAGCGCGACGGTCAGTTTCTGACCATCGAGGAACCGGTGGGTGGCCGGTTGGTACTGACCCAACCCGGTGGGCACATTGAGGCTGGCGAGTCGCCCGAGCAGGCCGCGCGCCGCGAAGTGCTCGAAGAAGCCGGTTGCAGCGTGGCCATTCGCGATCTGATCGGCGCCTATCTTTGGTTTGACGCAGACAAAGGTCGCCAGTATCTGCGGATTGTATTCCTTGCGGACCTCCTGTCCGAAGCCGTCGGCCGGCCATTGGACCCGTCAACCCATGCTGTGCACTGGTATTCCTATGGCGATCTTGCGGCTCGCCGCCAACACTTGCGCTCGGCATCCGTAATCCGTTGCCTGGACGATTACCTGGCCGGTGAACGCCAACCCCGCAACCTCTTTTCAGGCTGTGACTACCCGCAACAACAGTTCGATGCCGCCATGGCCAGTGCAGCCTTGCTCCATACCTGAGCCTCTGCCTCGACCGCGCGCGGAATGATAGAATCCGCGCCGATGAACATTTCCCCGCATAATCTGGACGGTCAAGCCGTTGTCGTTGGCTTGTCCGGCGGTGTGGACTCGGCGGTCACCGCCCTGCTGCTGCAGCAAGCAGGTGCCAAAGTGCAGGCATTGCACATGACCAACTGGGAAGACGATGATGGCTTCTGCACGGCAGCTGACGATTTGCAGGACGCCCGCGCGGTTTGTGAGCAACTCGACATCCCCCTGCATCACGTCAACTTTGCCGCTGAGTACAGAGAGCGCGTATTCGCCGCGTTTCTGGACGATTACCGTGCCGGTCGGACGCCAAACCCGGACGTGCTGTGCAACCGGGAAATCAAGTTCGGCGTGTTTCGCGAGTACGCGTCGCGTCTGGGCGGCGACTGGCTTGCAACCGGCCATTACGCAAGGGTTCGCTGTGAAAGTGGCCGGACCCAACTGCTCAAAGGCATTGATGCGAATAAAGACCAGAGTTATTTCCTGCACGCCGTGCAACAGGATGCACTGGCCAAGGCGGTGTTCCCGCTTGGCGAGCTGAATAAGGCAGCGGTCCGCAGGATTGCTCGCGATGCCGGCCTCAACATTCACGACAAGAAAGACAGCACCGGTATTTGTTTTATTGGTGAACGCCCTTTTCGGGAGTTCTTGTCGACGTTTCTGCCGGCACAACCCGGAAAAATCGTCAGCGCCGACGGCGAACCGTTGGGCGAACACCAGGGCCTCATGTACCACACACTGGGCCAGCGGCAAGGGCTGGGAATAGGCGGCAGACGAAACGCCGGCGGGGATCCCTGGTATGTCGCCGCCAAGAACCTGGCCGCCAACGAGCTGATTGTGGTCCAGGGTGAACACCCGTTGCTGTACAGCGCGGGTGTGCTGGCCAGCAATACCAGCTGGATAGCTGGAGAGGCGCCTGCCGGCCTGACCGGCGGCCTGCGTTGCCAGTGCAAGGTCCGGTACCGTCAGGATGATCAGGCCTGTACGGTGACCCAATCCGCCCACGGCCGGCTCGAGGTCCGGTTTGATAGCCCACAGCGCGCCGTTGCACCCGGCCAGTACGTCGTCTTTTATACCGCTGATCTATGCCTGGGTGGCGCCGTGATCGACCACACTTTACCGGCTGACGCGCTGGCCGCCTGAGGCGATTAGGGGCGCACAGCCCGGTTCCATCCGTTATAATGCCGCCCCGCGAGTTGCTGCTGACTCGGCCCCAACGGTGCGTCGTTTCGTCAGGCTGGCTAGCGAGCAATCAAGAAATTCACTATCCCGGAGAGACACTATGACGGACAGCTTCGGCGCCCGTACAACGCTTGAGGTTGGCGGCCAGAATCACGAGATCTACAAGCTCGACGCAGTGACCGAAGGTCACGTTGATCGCCTGCCCTATTCACTGAAAATTCTGCTGGAAAACCTGCTGCGCCACGAAGACGGCCGTGACGTGACCCGCGCCGATATACTGGCGCTTGCGAACTGGGATCCCAAAGCGCAACCCAGCACCGAAATCTCATTCACGCCGAGCCGGGTGATCCTGCAGGACTTTACGGGTGTACCCGCTGTCGTGGATCTCGCCGCCATGCGCGATGCCGTTGTCAAACTGGGCGGCAGCGCTGACAAGATTAACCCACTGTCACCTGCCGAACTGGTAATCGACCACTCCGTCCAGGTTGATCGCTACGGCAGCGCCGACTCACTGGACCTGAACAACAAGATCGAGTTCAACCGCAACAAGGAACGCTACTCGTTCCTGCGTTGGGGCCAGACCGCATTTGAAAACTTCCGGGTTGTACCGCCGAATACCGGCATCGTCCATCAGGTCAATCTTGAGTACCTTGGGCGGGTGGTATTCGATGCCGAAAAAGACGGCGTCAAGCGCGCTTACCCGGACACGGTCGTGGGCACCGACTCGCATACCACGATGATCAACGGCCTCGGCGTACTCGGCTGGGGCGTCGGCGGCATCGAAGCCGAAGCGGCCATGCTCGGCCAGCCGATTACCATGCTGATTCCGCAAGTGGTCGGGTTCAAACTGACCGGCAATCTGACCGAAGGCACGACCGCGACCGACCTCGTACTGACAGTAACCGAAATGCTCCGCGAACGCGGCGTGGTCGGCAAGTTCGTCGAATTCTTTGGTGACGGCCTGAGCCAGTTACCGTTGGCCGATCGGGCCACGCTCGGCAACATGTCGCCGGAATTCGGCAGCACCTGCGCTATCTTCCCTATCGATGCTGAAACCATTCGTTACCTGACTCTCTCCGGTCGCGATGCCAAACACATCGAACTGATCGAAGCCTACGCACGTGCTCAGGGCATGTGGCGCGAAGAAGGCGCACCCGACGCACTTTACAGCGACATGCTGGAACTCGACATGAGCACGGTTGAACCGAGCATTGCCGGACCGAAACGTCCGCAAGACCGGATTGCGCTCAGTGCCGCCGACACGACCTTCCTCGGACACCTGGAGAAGTCTGTAGCCGATCGCGGCCAAGGCGGCAAAGCAACGGTTACCGCCAATGGTCAGAGCTACGAACTGAAAGACGGTGCCGTATTGATCGCCGCAATTACCAGTTGCACGAACACCTCCAACCCGGCCGTCATGCTGGCCGCCGGTTTGCTTGCGCGGAATGCCAAAGAACGTGGGCTGACGACCAAACCGTGGGTCAAGACCAGCCTTGCACCCGGTTCCAAGGTCGTTACCGACTACCTGGAAAAAGCCGGGCTAATAGATGACCTCGACGCGATGGGCTTTTACACCGTCGGCTATGGCTGCACGACTTGCATCGGCAACTCAGGCCCGCTGAAAGACGAAATCGAGCAAGCTGTCAAAGACAACAACATCGTTGGTTGCAGTGTGTTGTCCGGCAACCGTAACTTCGAAGGACGCATCCATCCGCTGGTACAGATGAACTTCCTAGCGTCGCCGCCATTGGTTGTTGCGTACGCGTTGGCTGGAAACATGGACATCAACCTATACACCGACCCACTCGGTCAGGACAGTGACGGCAACGATGTGTTCATGAAAGACATCTGGCCCAGCGCCAAAGAAGTTCAGGACGTCATCACCAGCAGCATCGACTCCAGCATGTTCAAGAACAGTTATGCCGGAGTATTCGATGGCGACAAGAACTGGAACGGCCTGGCAGTACCGGAGGGTGAAATCTACACCTGGGACAGCGCATCGACGTACGTCAAGAACCCGCCTTATTTCGAAGGCATGACGCTCGAAACGCAACCGGTCAGCAACATCAAAGGCGCTCGCGTCCTGGCCCTGTTGGGTGATTCAGTAACTACCGACCATATTTCACCGGCCGGTTCGATCGCCGCTGACAGCCCGGCTGCGAAATACCTTGCCGAGCAAGGTGTGCAACGTGCCGACTTCAACTCCTACGGCTCGCGGCGTGGCAATCACGAAGTCATGATGCGCGGTACTTTCGCAAATATCCGCTTGCGCAATCAATTGGCACCGGGAACTGAAGGTGGCTGGACACGACATCAGCCCACAGGCGAGGAAATGTCCATTTACGATGCGTCGCTGAAATACCGTCTCGATGGCACCCCGTTGATAGTCCTGGCGGGCTCCGAATACGGCACGGGATCGTCGCGCGACTGGGCCGCCAAAGGCACTCTGCTGCTCGGCGTCAAGGCGGTCATTGCGCGCAGTTTTGAACGTATTCACCGTTCGAACCTGATCGGCATGGGCGTGTTGCCATTGCAGTTCAAGGACGGCGAAAGTGCCGAATCGTTGGGTCTGACCGGCAAAGAGACCTTTGATATCGATGGGCAGAACGACGCCAGTGCCAAGACGGTTACCGTCACCGCCCGGGCGGAAGACGGAGCCACCGTGAGCTTTGAGGCGCTGGTCCGTATTGACACGCCCAAGGAGCGCGATTACTACGAGCATGGCGGCATCCTGCACTACGTATTACGGCAACTGGTTGGCGCTGCCAAGGCCGCCTGAAGCCCGCAAGAGCGACGCGGTTCCGCGGGCGTTCCTGCCCGCGGAACACGCTGCGTTGCGGACAGTCCAAAGAGCATGAACCGTCACGTCCACGCAGTCGTCGGCCGGCTGACACAGGTACCGACGCCGCATTGCAATTAACGCTGGCACACCGCAAGGTAAAGGCACTATCGTGTTCAATCGCAAGCAAGCATCGGCTGACAAGCCTCAATCCCCACGCCCTGTCTGGCAGAAACTGACCGCGGCTGTCGCGCTCGGCGTGCTGCTCCTGATGACTGTGCTGGGCTGGTACTGGTCGCGCATGCCCGACGTGTTCTGGGTAAACACCAAAGCGGATGGTCAGGCGGAAGTCGTAGGCTTTGCAACCACCGATACCCTCGTACGAGTCGCTGAAGTGCTGTTGGACAAACCCGGTGGCTACCTCAGTAACGACGTAATGCCACCCAGCGTCTTTCTCGACAACATGCCCAACTGGGAATTCGGCGTCTTGCAGCAGGTCCGCGATCTGTCACGCACCATTCGCAACGACTACAGTCGCAGCCAGTCACAATCGAAAGAAGACGAGGATGTCGCCAAGGCAGATCCCGAGTTCAATGTGGATCATCAGTCCTGGATCATGCCGCGCAGTGAAACCGAGTATCGGTCGGCGATTGAAGGTTTCACCCGCTATCGCGACCGCCTTGCGGGCGGTCGTGACGCCCAGTTTTTTGCCCGCGCCGACAACCTCCGCGAATGGCTCTCACAAGTCGAAAAGCGCCTGGGCAGCCTTAGCCGCCGCCTGGGCGACAGCGTGATGGTCAGCGTCATTAACACCGATCTTGCCGGCGACTCGGCGGCCGAGTCGAACAGTTCATTACCGGACAACGTGCCGGTGCAAACGTCGTGGTTCAAAATCGACGACATCTTCTTTGAGGCCCGCGGCACATCATGGGCACTGGTGCATTTTTTCCGCGCGGCAGAACTGGATTTCCACCAGGTTCTGGCGGACAAGAATGCCGCAACCAGCATGCGGCAGATTATTCGTGAACTCGAAGCCAGCCTGCAGCCACTGCGCTCGCCCGTTATCCTGAATGGCGGTGGCTTCGGCCTAACGGCCAATCACTCGCTGGTGATGGCCAACTACCTGGCTCGCGCCAATGCGGCGGTGATTAATCTGCGGGAATTGCTCGATCAGGGTTAAGCACTGTTCCTGCGACGTTCAGACCAGCCCTACCCATACGGGGACGTCGCGCCAGGAGTCCCCTAACTGCCGATCGAGATTTCGGTAGTCGCCGCAATATTTGCCGACGAGATTCCAAAAACGGCGCGAATGGTTCATATGCCGTCCGTGACAGAGTTCATGCACCAGCAGGTAATGCAGTAACTCCGGTCGCAGAAACAATAAGCACAAATTCAGGCTAATAGTGCCGCTGCTACTCCGACTGCCCCAGCAGGTCTTTTGTGCCCGGATCTGCATTCGTTCAAAATCAATACCGGTTAATTTCGACAATGCCAGCAAGCGCGGCTTGTACTCGTATCTGGCAAGTACCGCCAGCCAGCGCCGCAAAGCTGCAACGCATTTCGCTTCGTTTTCTATGGGACCGGTCAGCCATACGTCGTCACCTTGCTGACGCCAGCGAACGGACTTGAAGTCACGCTGTTCGACGTAGTGGATTCGAAATACACGCTGGATAGCCGGCAGCTCGACGCTGACCGGCAAGGCAAACTCTTCGTGGCCGTGCTCCCGGGCAAAGTGTTCACGGGCCTGGCGGATCCACTCGCGGTTGTCCCTGACAAACTGCGCAACATCCGCTGCTCGCGTACGTCGTGGCACAACGACCTCCACACGGCCGCGAGGAAACACCTTGATCGACAGTCGCTTCGCCCGCGCGCTTTCCCGAATGCTGAAATCCGCTTCACGAATGGTCGGCGATGCCGGTGCCGACGCATCGTCGGCAAACAGTGATAATTGAGGGGCTGCGCTGCGCACAGCCCCTATTCTACGGGCGCGCGCCGCTAAAGCGAACCGCGTCGTTCAAACTCATCTCGCCACTGACCGTCGATACTGTCGCCGACTCGCTTATAAAGAGCTCGACCTCTCTTTCCAGCTGGATTTTCCCCAGGATTTGCGTGCCGGGTCCTACAATGACACGCGGTTTTCGCTGGTTCTTTTCGCTCCAGCGCCAACCACCGGGCTTTTCGACGATCAGATTGCCACGAACAACGCTGTTGTCTGTCAGCGTCACGTCGCCATTAACCGTGCTGACGTCACCGCCTATGTCACTGCGGTAGACAGTAATATCCCCGTTAACGTTTGAAACATCGTCTGCAACGGTACCGCCACTGGCTATCTCAATCTTGCCGTTGACGATCGAAATATTGCCTGTCACCCGAACATTCTCGCCCAGGCGAATGTTGCCGTTAACGCTTTCCAGATCGTCCGCCATCACACCGGAGGCCAGCCGGATACCGCCATTTACGGTTTCCACGTCCTCGACCTGACTATCCCGATCCACTGTGATCGAACCGTTCACGGTGCTCAGTGAGCCGCTGATAACGGCATTGCTACCAACCGTAATACTGCCGTTGACCGTCGACCGGCCACCGGTTTCCGTACCATCGTCAATACGGATACTCTTGTTAAGATTGGCAGCCAGCGCGGTACCGGCGAGGCACATCAGGACGAGGCCCAGTAAAGAGCGCGGTAAAACTGAGGGGGTCAACATGGTCATGCTCCTGTTCGTATGCTTACTGGCTTTATGATGCCGCCGGACGCACAACGGTTGTATTCGGCTCCGACGAGTACCGTATTTGGGCTATGCCGGGCCACCCTGTCCCGGTAACCTAGGGCCTTCCCCGACTGACGCCCGTTCAACGAGCCGTGCGTATGACTATCGCATTGCAGGCCTGCCACCTGCGCAAACAATACCCCGGTGTGCTGGCCGTCGATGATGTCAGTTTTGAGGTGGCAGAGGGCCTCTGCTTCGGCCTGCTCGGCCCTAATGGCGCCGGCAAGACCACCACCGTGGAAATCATCGAGGGCGTTATGCCGCCCAGCGCCGGCGAGGTCTACTATTTTGGCGAACTGGCCGGTAGTCGTTTCCGTGAGGAAACCGGCATTCAGTTTCAGAACACCGCGCTCCAGGATCACCTGAGCGTGCGTGAGACGCTGCAAATGTTCCAAAGCCTCTACGACCGCAAGGCTGATATCGACCGGCTGTTATGCGAATGTTCGTTGGTCGATCTGGCTGAACGTGACAACCGGAAATTGTCCGGCGGCCAACGGCAGCGGCTGCTGCTGGCGGTCGCCCTGATCAATCGACCACGGCTGGTTTTTCTCGATGAACCAACAACCGGCCTGGACCCACAAGCGCGCCGTAATTTCTGGGACCTGGTAAGGCGTATTCAGCGGGACGGAACGACGATTATTCTGACCACACACTACATGGACGAAGCCGAGGTCCTGTGCGACCAGATCGCAATTATGGATGCCGGACTGATCATTGCCAACGGCTCACCCGACGCACTGCTGCGCGAACGTTACCGGAATGTGATCATTGAATTGCCCGCCGAGGACGTTGGCGAACAGCTTACGGGTATCGAACACCGAAAGCGCGACACCGGGAACATCATCGAAATTCTCACCGACGATGTCTACGCGAGCCTGCAGGCGCTTGCACCTCAGGTAACGAATCTGAATCGCATGAAGATTCGTCAGCCCAATCTGGATGATCTGTTCCTCGATCTAACCGGCCACACGCTGCGTTCCTGAGAACAGTACCGTGCTGAATCGTATCTATGCAATTTTCCGGGCCCGTAATCTCGAGTTTGTGCGAGACCGCGGCACCCTGAGCTGGAACCTTATTCTGCCACTAGGGTTGGTGTTCGGACTCTCGTTCATTTTCGGCGCGGAGCAACAATCCGAATTTACGGTCGGCGTCATTCCCGGTGCAGCCAGTATTCAGCCAGGTACGGAAGTGTTTCTGCAAACTCGCTACGTCGATTTCGTGGACATTGCCGATCAGGCTGCTGGTGAACGCAAAGTCGCACGACACCAGCTGGATTTGCTGATTCGTCCCGGGACCATCACTGAGTACTGGGTCAATCCCGAATCACCGCGCGGCTACTTTGCCGAACGCATCCTGCTGCAAGCGAACCCGGAAGCCCGGCGGCAGTCCATTGCAGGCGCGCCCGTTCGTTACGTCGACTGGGTTTTGCCAGGCATACTGGGCATGAACATGATGTTCAGTTGTTTGTTCGGCGTGGGTTACGTTGTAGTGCGTTATCGAAAAAATGGCTTCCTGAAACGACTTCGCGCAACACCGCTGCGGGCCATTGAATTCGTCATCGCACAAATTGCTTCGCGATTGGTGCTCATCATGAGCATCACCGTTTTTATTTACGTTGGCACCGCATTTTTCCTGGACACCCGTATGGGCGGCAGCCATGCGACCTTGTTCCTGATCGCAACCACTGGCGCAGTGTCCCTCGTCTCGTTAGGCCTGCTGGTTGCAGCCCGGGTTACCAGTGAGGAACTGGCTGGTGGCTTGTTGAACATGGTCTCCTGGCCGATGATGCTGTTGTCCGGCGTGTGGTTTTCGCTGGAAGCGGCCGCACCTTGGGTGCAGGCAGTGGCGCAAATTTTCCCGTTAACCCACGTACTTGCCGCCGCTCGTGCCGTCATGATCGACGGCGCCAGCCTGGCGGACGTTGCATTGAGCTTGCTGGTTCTGTTATTTATGAGCGCCGTTTTTCTGGGGCTGGCCGCTGCATTGTTTCGCTGGCGACCGAATTAGCCCTCGCTCGACTCCGGCCAGTACCTTTCACGGACGAAATTTCATGTTGATCGACATTGGTGCCAACCTTACTCACGACAGTTTTGCCGACGACCTTGACGCCGTTTTGCAGCGCGCGCGCGATGCCGGAGTCGCCCAGTTAGTCGTGACCGGGGCCAGCGAGCAAGGAAGTCGTGATGCTGTTGCGCTTGCGGAGCGCCACAGCGGTACCTTGTTCGCAACCTGCGGCGTCCACCCGCATCACGCCCAGGAATACAACGATACGGTGCACACGGCATTGAATGATCTGGCGCCGCACCCTTCTGTTGTTGCGCTCGGCGAATGCGGTCTCGACTATTTTCGTGACTATTCCCCACGCAACGCACAACGAGTGGCGTTCAAGCGGCAACTGGACCTCGCCGTCGAACATCAACTGCCGGTGTTCCTGCATCAACGGGATGCACATGACGATTTCGTCAGTATCTTGCAACCGTACATAGGGCGCATTCGCAACGCCGTCGCTCACTGTTTTACCGGCGATGAGGCCATGCTCAAAGACTACCTGGACATGGGACTGTCCATCGGCATAACCGGATGGATATGTGACGAACGGCGCGGCGCGCACCTGCTCGACCTGATCGCAACAATTCCGCCAAAGCGCCTGATGCTCGAGACCGATGCACCGTACTTGTTGCCGAGAACACTGCGCCCGAAACCCGCATCGCGCCGTAACGAACCCGCTTACTTGCAGGAAGTGCTGAGAGTGGCTGCGGCAGCGGGTAATATGGACGCCGATTGGCTGGCTGCGTTGACCAGTGCCAATGCGCGTCGATTTTTCGACCTGCCCGAGGTGTCGAAATGAAAGAAGTCAAAGTTTGGTTTGCCGTGGGCTGGGCCGCATTGCTGTTGAGCAGCATGATTTCCATGATGGCGGTATTCATGGGCTCAGGCAGTGGCGACCTGCACGGCCTGCTTGTGTTTCAATTACTGATGGTGCCGGTCACCGTCATCGCCATAGTGTTCTATACCGTGCAAGCAAGAGCACACGCAGCCGGTGGCAGTGGACTGGCACTATTGTGGGCACACATCCCGGGGATCATGTTGTTTGCGGTGGCGTCCGCAATGTCGATGACATTGATCGCCGAGCTGTCTTTCATCCTGATCAGCATGCTGACTGAACAGCCGCGATCGTGGCTGGAACACGTGCCCTCCGCAACCGCGGCATTCAGCTCCCTGGCGCTCGCGGCAGCCTACGGAAACCTGCAACTCACTCCGCAGCCGCGTTGATCAGTCGCGAATAACCGGGGCTCTGCGACGCCGGTTACTGAAGGTCTCGTCCACCCTGGCCTGTGACCGCAATTGCTCCCAGTGCGGCTTGAACGCATCGACTCTTGCTGCTGCACCGGTCTTGTCGCTGTCACCGAACTCTTTCTGCAACTCGTCCAGATTGCAGACAAGATCCGGTACACCTTTGGTGAAATCGGCGCCGTCCAGAAACAGAACGCGACCGGTAACGGGAACCTGTCTGACGATGTTGCTGACCGCCGCTATCCTGTCGTACAAAGCAGGCTGGGGATTCGCGAAAGTATAGCGACGCTCCTTGCCGATGACCGTCCAGTCCTGCATCTTGTCACTGCCGAACACGATGCCATCCACTTCTTTGACGTCGAGCACCAGCAGGCCTTGTGCAGTCAACAGCAGGTGTTCAATGTGAATTTCGCCCTCGTCCATTTTGGCAATAACGAGATCACTTAGTCTTTCATAGGCGATCGTTTTGATCACAGCATCGAACGAACGTCTGTCCGTATAGAAATGCCGATACACAAGCCACAGCACGAGCAACAGCAGCACGCCCAGCAATGGAATCAGGTAACTCTGCGGCAGAAAGTCGGACACGGAATTCTTCATTGGCTAAGGGGGATGCCGGGTCAATAGCCCTGCACTTCAGTATTACTTATCGCCGCTTGTGTCGGCGGCGTCAACCTGAAAGCCAGCTTTCAAAGCAGCAGCAAGTGCTGCGAGGTTCGGGTTCATGGAAACCGCATTGCTGGGGCGCGCCAGAATGGCGCTGAGCGCAGCTGGCACCTCAACCGAAGTTTCGATTAGCGGTTCCACGATTGTTTCGAATTTCGCCGCGTGCGCGGTGCTGACCAGTACCCAGTCCTCTGTTGCCCGTCGCTCCGCATCCAGGCTGCGCCAAGCACTGGTGGCCGTGGCGGTGTGTGGACAGGTAGCGATGCCGAATTCAGCGTAGTTGCGCTTGATCTCGGCCGATATCTGTTCATCACTGACAGCATAGGCAGAAATGCGCTGCTGCAGATCGGCGGCATCGCCGTGCAGCGCGCGCAATCGTTCCATGTTGCTCGGGTTACCAACATCCATGGCCGACGCCAGCGTTTGCAAACTGGTTCGCGGCAGCCATTCAGCCCCTGCGAGGTAGTCAGCGATCAATCGATTCTCATTGACCGCAAGCACGATTTGCCCAATCGGAAAGCCCATGTCTCTCGCGAGAATGCAGGCGAGTCCATTGCCAAGATTGCCTGTCGGTATCACAAAGGACGGACGTCGCCCTGTCTCGCGATAGTGCTGCAAACTGGCATGTACGTAATAGATACTCTGCGGCAGCAGCCTGCCGATGTTGATGCTGTTGGCTGAACTGAAGCGGAAGGTGCTCGCAAGCGCCGCATCCACAAAGGCTTCCTTGACCAGCCGCTGGCAATCGTCGAACGCGCCTTTGACCGCCAGCGACAACACGTTTTTGCCCCAACAGGTAAGTTGCTTTTCCTGACGCGGCGATACGCGCCCTTCGGGAAACAGGACGGCAACGCGAATACCGGGTCGGCCGTCGAATGCTGCAGCAACGGCACCGCCAGTATCACCGGACGTCGCCACGAGGATCGTCAACGGTTGTTGATGCCCACCCGACAGCCGTGACAGGCACGCGGCCAGAAAACCGGCACCGACATCCTTGAAAGCAGCTGTCGGTCCATGGAACAGCTCCAGCATGGCAACCCGGCGCTCCCCTTCTTGCAAGGTGCGTACAGGTATAGGAAACGAATAGGTCTCCGCGACAATCTCCGCAAGCGATGCATGCAGTGATGAGCCGTCGAAGAACGGTGCCAGAACCTTCACGGCCGTTTGCTGGATAGTCCCGCAATCGGCGAAGTCATCGGGTGCAAATACCGGCAATGACTCAGGCATGAACAGGCCACCGTCACTGGCGATGCCCTGCATCAACGCTTCATCAAGACTGACCGATTGTGAACCGCGGGTACTGACGAATTTCATTCGGCTGGCCCCACGGATGCACCGGCTGCCGTCAATGGGCTGATCCAGAGCTGGCATTCGTAGCCATCACCGCGACAAGCCGCCTCCATGGCACTGGCAACGTCAGCCGCATCTTCCGTCGCGCACAGCGCGAAAATGCTGGGACCGCTGCCCGACAGGGAGCAACCGTAGGCCTTTTGCCCAAGCGCGGCTTGCTTGACCGCCGGGAAACAGGGGACCATCGCCGCGCGTTGCGGCTCGATGATCACGTCCTGCAGGCAGCGTGCGAGCAAGCTCCGGTCACCGGTCCGGCACGCCTCCACGAAACCCACTATATAGCCCTGCTGGGCCAGCCACTGATCCATCGTTACGTTGCGCGACAAGCCTCGTCGGGACTCCGCCGTGTTGACCTGCAATTCCGGGTGCAACAGGACGCTGCTGATTCCGTCACTGGTGCCCAGACTGACGATCTCCGGCAGCAACACCGGCGGGCAAAACACGAGGCCGCCGAGCAAACTTGGTGCCACGTTATCCGCATGAATGCCGCCACTGGCGACCGCTTCCCCGGCCAGCGCATAAGGCATCAGCTCCGCCATGGACAGTGGTTCAGCCAACAGTGCGTTTGCCGCGACCGCGCCTGCAGCGGCTGAGGCTGCCGAACTGCCCATCCCGGATTGCAAAGGCACGCCTTTCCGGACGATCAGTTCCAGGCCACCATCGCCCCGCTCCGCCCACAATGCGGCGGCTGCAACGCCTGCGGTGTTCTCTTCGATGCTGGTGGAGAGCCCTGTGTGCAATTCACCATCCAGGCCGTAAACAGCGCTGATAAACACCTCGCTGCCTGTTGTTCGTCGTGCAAGCACCCGGTCGCCCGCGCCTTCTATGGCTAAACCAAGCATGTCAAAGCCAACCGCCACATTACCTATGGATGCCGGCGCAAACGCGCTGACGAAGTCACCGTCCCTGACCATCAGTCATTTCCTTTCAAGTAAGCGGCAAGCCGCAGCAGATCGCCAAACACGCCGCCGGCGGTAACTTCCGGACCCGCTCCCGGGCCCTGTACCACGAGCGGGTTCTGCGCATAACGGTCCGTCACAAACTGCACAATATTGTCGGTAAGGTTGATGTTCGCCAGCGGATTATCGGTTGGGATCATTTGCAGCCCTACAGCTGCCTCACCTTTGTCGTTCAAGGTCGCGACGTAACGCAGGACCTTGCCTTGCTCCCGCGCGGCAATAAATTGCGATTCCATCTCCGTATCGTAATCGGCAAGGCCGGACAGGAATTCGTCAACAGGCGCATCGCGCAGCTTTTCCGGAATCAGGTTTTGCACCGGGAACCCGCCTATATCGAGTGACAGGCCCAACTCACGAGCCAGTATGGTTAGCTTGCGCGCTACGTCCATGCCGGACAGGTCATCGCGCGGGTCCGGTTCCGTATATCCGCTGCTTTTGGCTTCGCGAACGATTTCCGAAAACGGCTTGGTAGCGTCGTACACGTTGAACAAATACGCGAGCGTACCGGAGAAAATACCGGTGATGCTGCGTACCTTGTCGCCCGTGTTGATCAGATCGCGAATAGTGGAAATTATCGGCAATGCGGCGCCCACAGTGGTTTCATACATGTAGTGAGCGCTGCCTCGCCGCGCGGCAACACGCAATGCCTGATAAGCAGCCAGACTTCCGCTGAACGCCTTCTTGTTCGGGGTAACTACATGGATACCTCTTTCGAGCCAGTTTGCATACTGCCCGGCCACTTCATTGTTTGATGTGCAGTCGATAATGGCGGCATGCGGCAAGTGGTCGGCATCGACGTGCTCCACAAATTTTTGCAGATCAAACGCCTGTTCGGATTTTTCCATCGCGGCCCGCCAGTCGGCGAGCTCGATGCGCCGGTCGTCCATGATCATCGCTTTGGAACGGCCAATCGCCCGTACGCGCAGATCTATCTGGAATTCATCCCGCAGGACCTCGCTTTGCTTGTGCAACTGATCCAGTAAGGCGCCACCGACCAGACCAGGCCCGATAACACCGATCGAGATAGTCTTGGTCGACAGATAGAACCCGGAGTGAACAGCACGCAAAGCACGCGTGGATTCACTGGCATCAATCACCGCTGAGATATTGCGCTCGGAGGAACCCTGGGCAATCGCACGGATGTTGATACCGGCTCTGGCGAGGCTGGAAAAGAAGCGTGCCGCGAGGCCGACGGCGCCGGCCATGTTGTCACCGACAACCGCAATAATACTCTGGGCGCGGGTTACGTCGACCCTCTGGATCTGGCCATCCTTCAGTTCTTCCGCAAACGCACCAGAAATAACCCGCTTCGCCTTGTCCGCCAGTTCTTCCGGCACTGCGATGCAGATCGAGTGTTCGGAGCTCGCCTGAGAAATCAAGGTTACCGAAACACGGGCTTGCTTCAATGCAGCAAACAAGCGGTCCGCCGTGCCCGGTACGCCGATCATTCCCGTACCTTCGAGGTTGACGAGCGCCATCCGGTCTATCGCCGTGATGCCTTTGACCGAGTTGCCCACTTCAATCGTTGCGCCGATACGGCTGCCGGGCCGATCAGGCGCGAACGTATTGCGAATCAATACAGTGATGTCATTGTCAATGGCCGGGCCAAGCGTTTGCGGATGAATGACCTTGGCGCCGAAATAGGCCAGCTCAAGCGCTTCGTTGTAGCTCAGGGCATCGATGATCTGTGCGTCGGGTACCCGATTCGGGTCACCGCTCATGACGCCATCGACATCAGTCCAGATCGTGAGCTCATCAGCACCGGCGAGAGCGGCAAATATGGCGGCAGAAAAATCGCTGCCGTTACGACCCAAGGTGGTGTGGCAATCTTCTTCATCGACCGCAATGAACCCGGTGATGACCACAACACCCTGTTCGAAGTTGCCAATTTGCTGATCAAATTTCCGCTGGGAGACGGGCCAGTTGACCGCCGGGCCGAGTTCGCCATGCCGGACCGTAAGAATGTCACGGGCATCCAGCCACCGACCACCGCGCTGGTCGGGCAGCGTCTCACCAAGATAGGCGGCGAGCAATCGCGTTGACCATAATTCGCCGAATCCGGCGACCTGATCCCGCGATCGCTGGGTTGCGGTTTGGGTGTCCGCAACAGCACGCAGCATGTCGGTCAGGTCACGTGCATCCTGCAGCCATTGGTCAATGACACCGGGGCGCGACTCGGTACTAAGCAGTTCGTCGGCTGCCGCCGCATAGCGGTCACCCAGCGCCTTGAGTTCCTGCTCGTATTGCTTGTCATCTTTTGCGGCAAGTTCGGTTAGTTGCAGCAATCGGTCAGTCATACCGCCCATGGCGGATACAACCACGCCAACCCGAGCGGCCGGCTGTGATTTGATGATATCTGCTACGCGGCGGAAGCAAGCCGCGTCAAACAGACTGCTACCGCCAAATTTATGAAACTTCCAAGGTTCTACTGCCACGAATCGATCACCCAGCCGCCAAACAAAGTCGCATATGATAACGGCGCGGCAAACAGGCGTCGCCTGTTTTATTTGAAATCAGTGAAGTTGATCAGGAACCGATCGGGAGAAAAATGGTGGGGCGTGTAGGATTTGAACCTACGACCAGTCGGTTAAAAGCCGAATGCTCTACCACTGAGCTAACGCCCCCCATAGGGCGCATCGATCGGGGGCAAAATTGACGCCCGTTGTATCGATGACTGCGCTGATTCAGCGCCGGGCGGGGATAATACCGGACCGACGCCAAATAACAAGTTCCCGTTCCTCGTGTATGGGCTAGTGGCCCTCGTCCTGCATTCTTGAGAGCCGTTGCTCGGCCAACCTGGCCGCCGTGGTATCAGCGTACTCAGCCTGTACCCGGCGTAATGCCGCCCGTGCGTCGTCCCATTTTTTCAGTTCGTAATTGCAATAGCCCATCTTGAGCAAAGCGTCGGGCACTTTGCGCGACCGGGGGTATTTATCGACCACAAGTTTGAACTGAGTTAATGCCTCGCCAAATTCGCCCGACACGTAGTAGGACTCGGCGAGCCAGTACTGCGCATTGTCCGCACGCTGACTATCCGGAAAACTGACCAGGAACTGGCGGAAAGCCATGGCTGCCGGCTCGTAACGCTGTTCTTTCAGCAACTCAAACGCTGCCTGATAGTTGTCCAGGTCAGAGCCACCCGGCAACGGCAATTCGCCGGGCGCTAATGAGCCACCGTCGAGAACGCTGACACTCTGAACCGGTCGCGCGCTGCGCTCCAGATTCTGAATCCGCTCGTCCAGATCCCGGTAGAGTTCACGTTGCCGGGAGGCGCCCTCCTCTTTCTCGTGTTCGAGAGTTTCTATACGCCCCTGCAATTCGGCGCCGCGCCGCTGCAACTCGTCAACCTGCACCGTCAGATCCACCAGACTGCCATTGGCCAGAATGCGCTCCAACGCGGCAAGGCGGCGCTCCACCTCAACCAGACGCTGTTGCATCGGGTCTTCAGCGGGCGGTGTCAGTGCCGTGCAGCCCTGCAGACTCATTGCTGTCGTCAGCAGGAGCGCGAGACCTTTAGCTCTATTCACGATCACGCCCGCCTAGTTGGTGTACTTGATTTCGACGCGGCGGTTCTGCTGGTAAGAATCTTCGTCGCTGCCGAACGCCGCCGGGCGCTCTTCACCGAAACTGACCGTCGATATCTGGTTCGCTGCCGCACCCTGAATGAGCATCATCCGGCGCACAGTCTGCGCGCGCCGTTCACCCAGGCCGATATTGTATTCACGGGAACCGCGCTCATCGGCGTGGCCTTCAAGACGCACGCTCAGCTGCGCGTTATTCGCCAGTCTGTTGGCGTGCCTGGCGAGCAAATCAGCGTACACCGGTCGCAGCTCCGACTGGTCAAAATCAAAATAAAGAACCATGCCAAGCTCGCCGGCCATCTCGTCGCCAAATTCCTCGCCCTGATCGAGACCATCGGTCTCCCAGCCGCGGGTGCCGGCCGACGAATCGTTGTCCATACCGGAGCCAATTTCACTGTTCGGCTCAGGGTCCGGCAGGGTCGGTGTTTTGCTACAAGCGCCCAGGATCAGCACGAGCAGAGAAAGAGATAACAGTTTGTAGTGGTTCATGGTGACATCCTTAAGCAAGGCCGAGCAATTTCAGCCTTCAGCGTTGGGCGAAAAATAGAATAGTTTCTAATCAAATACAATAAATTACACAAGCTTTTACTGTGAATTCGCGGCTTTAGTAGCGCGGGAAAGGCGACCAGACCGGCTCACGGACGTCGCCTTCACCCGATGCCAGTCTCTGCCGAATCAGCCCATCCGCCGAAACCGTAGCCAGGACACCCTGGCGCCCCTGACGCGTGGCGTAGATCAAGGTATCGCTGTTCGGTGCAAAACTGGGGGATTCGTCCTGATCGCCGGTCGACAGGATCAGGAGCTGGCGGCTCGCAAGGTCCTGAACGGCAATCTGAAACTGGCCACGATTCTGATGCACCAGCGCCAGCTTTTTGCCATCCGGAGACAGCCTCGGGCGCGCATTGTAACTGCCCTCAAAGGTGACCCGTTCCGGCGTTCCGCCGTTGGCGCTGATCCGGTAGACCTGCGGCCCGCCACTGCGATCCGAGGTGAAGTAAATCTGCGAGCCATCCGGCGACCAACTGCCTTCCGTGTCAATCGAGCGATTGGTCGTCAGGCGCGTCACCTCGCGACTGGCAATATCCATGACGTGAATATCGAGATTGCCATCCGGACCACCCAGGGTCAGCACGAGTTTACGTCCGTCCGGAGAGAATGACGGCGAACCGTTGATGCCAGCCCGATTCGAAACCCGAACGCGGTTCCCCGTACGTAGAGTCTGGATAAATATGGAGGAGACGCTGCCTTCAAAGGATACGTACGCGATACGCCGACTGTCAGGCGACCAGGCCGGAGACATGATCGGGTCTGCCGACTCCATGATCGTGTGTTCATTCTCACCATCGGCATCCGCGACTATGAGTCGGTACAAGCGGTCACGACCAGTGCCGGTTGCCGTCACGTAGGTGACCTGGGTGCCGAACACGCCCGGAATTCCAGTCAACTTTTCGTAAATCATGTCCGCGGCACGATGTGCGCCAACGCGCATGGTGCCGCGGCTTGCCGGCATTCGGTATCCGACCAACTGTTCGCGGCCGAATACATCGAATAACTGAAACTGGATGCTGTAAACGTTGTCGCCAGTCTGTGTGACCCGCCCGATTACCAGTGCTTCAACGCCCAGAATGGACCAGTCTGAAAAGTTGACGTCCACACCACTGGTAGGCCGCTGCAGCATTTTGTTGATGTCGATCGGTGCGAAACGACCGCTGCGCTGCAAGTCAGCGGCAATAACCGCAGCGACATCAATCGGTGCTGCAGCGCCATCGCCTTCCCACGCGAAGGGAACAACCGCCACCGGCACTTGTTTCCCTGCGCCACGGGTGATTTCGACGTTCAGTTCAGCACGCGCCAAACCGCTGGCGAGTAACAAACTGGCAAGAGCAACACGTACTAGCAAGTGTAATTTCATATTCTTCCAGTCCAGGATCAGGCAGACCTGCAATGAGGTGCCCTATTGTTCAGGTTTGACGACGATCCGCAAGTTTCGATCGAATAGCGCCCGGTTCTGAGGCTGAGGCAATGGCGTCGCTTTGTATATAGCCGCCTCGATCGAACGCCGTACCGCCGCATCGCCGTTACACCGGTCTATGACCACGTCAACGACATCGCCTCCCGGCAACTGGGTCACCAGTGCCACGCACTCGATACCAGGTTGCGCGCTGGGCGGGCGTACCCAGTTTCTCTGTATTTTTTGCTGAATGGCGTAAATGTAGCGCGCCATTTCACCTGATTGTTGCGCCGCCAGCCGTTTAGCTTCTTCGGCCAGTTCTGCGTCGAGACGCCGCTTGCGTTCTGCCTCCTCCGCTTCGCGCTTTTTGCGTTCGTTTTCCAGTCGCTGTCGTTCGACTTCTTCCTTGCGCTTGCGTTCCGCTTCTTCGCGTTGTTTTTCTTTCTCCGCTTCTTCGCGCTTCTTGCGTTCGGCTTCCGCTTTTTGCTGCCTTATACGTTCTGCTTCCTGTTCCTTGCGGATGCGTTCCTGCTCTTCGCGCAGCTGAATCTGCCGCACCCGTTCCTGTTCCTCACGTATATCCTGCTGGCGCTTCTCTTCCTCCAGCCGTTGCCGTTCCTGCTCCGCGGGATCGGGGACTGGCGGTGTTTCAGGCTCCGATTCGGGTTCGGGTTCGGGTTCGGGCTCAGGTTCGGGCTCATCCACCGGCGGTTCATCGATAACCGGCTCGGGTGCCTTTTGAGTCACCGTTTGCATGTCGGCTTCGGTCACCAGGGTCGCGGTCATGGCCAACGGTATTGCCGGTTGCTGCGCACGGGAAAAGTCCAGACCCACGATCATCAGTGCCGCAATAATCACGTGCAGCAGGATAGCCAATGCAACCGGAATGATGTTGAGATCGTCGCGCATGCGGATAAAGCGGCTTATTCCGGAATCGGGTACGTGTCGAGGGGATCAGTAACGAAGCCCACCTTGGCAGCACCCGCACGTTGCAGCAAAACCATTGCACCCACCACATTGCCGTAAGGCACTGCGCGATCACCTTTTACCAACACCGGTATATTCGGATGCTCGTTAATCAGGATACTGGCGCGTCGCACTATTTCGTCAGCCGACGCCGGGCTGTCCTGACCGTCCCCAAAATTGATAAACAGATTGCCGTCACGGTCAACGCTGAGCACCAGCGGTGGCGTATCCGGCAAGTCCGTGATGGGTTCAGCGCCGGCTTTTGGCAACTCCACCTGCACGCCTTGAGTCAACAGCGGCGCAGTAACCATGAAAATGATCAGCAACACCAGCATCACGTCGATGTAGGGCACGACGTTGATATCGCCCATCAATTTGCGCTTCTGCAGTGGCGATGCCATCTCAGGCTCCGGTCCGCGCGCGAGCGTGGCGCTGGAGGATACTGGTGAACTCTTCCATGAATCCGTCGTAGCGAATCTCAAGTCGCACGACTTTGTCCGCATAGCGGTTGTACGCAACAACGGCCGGAATGGCGGCAAACAGGCCCATCGCCGTTGCTACCAGCGCTTCCGAAATGCCTGGCGCAACCGACGCGAGGGTTGCGGCCTGCGGGTTGGCGCCGAGACCGTGGAACGAACCCATGATGCCCCAGACGGTTCCAAACAAACCGATGTACGGACTGGTAGAGCCAATAGTCGCCAACGTAGCCAGGCTCTGCTCAAGCCGGTCCACTTCGCGCATCTGCGAGACCCGCATTGCGCGTTGGCATTCCTCGACAATCTTCGCAGGTTCAACGTCACCTTGCTGTTTGATTCGTGAAAATTCCCGAAACCCGGATTCGAAAATGCTGGCCATTCCGATGTTGCCGTCTTTGCGCCGCGCCGTGTTCTGGTACAGGGACTGCAGATCGCCGCCCGACCAAAAACTGGACTCAAAATCATCTGAGGCCGATTTGGTTCGGTGAATCAGCCGCCGTTTGGTAAAAATGATGCTCCAGGAAACCACGGATGCACCGAGCAGGATCAGCATAACTATCTGCACGGGCAGGCTGGCTTCCAGAACCAGGCTCATAAGCGACATATCAGGCGTCATATTTTCGATTCCTCGAAGAGATCGGCGGGTAATCTGACTGGTTTCATCGTGTCCGCGTTCAAATACGCGGCACGCGTGCGGCCCCGAACCAGTAATTCCCCATTGGTGCGTGAAATAATTTGTTCCAGGTCGAAGCTGGCGCGCGCGCGATTGAGCAGACGTGCACTAACTGTCAACTGGTCATTGAATCTGGCTGGCTTCAGAAACTCCGCTTGAGTATCGACCACAACGAAAACCCGTCTCTGCTCCTGCATCAATACATCCTGTTCGACACCGAGAGCGCGCAACCATTCCGTACGCGCCCGTTCCATGTAGCGGAAATAATTTGCGTAGTAGACAACACCCTGCGCATCCGTGTCTTCATAATAGACGCGGACGGGCCAAAGGAAGGCGGATTGATCAGCGGATAGAGGCATGGCCAGGCGTTCAGGGTTGTTCAAAAAGCGGTAGTTCGGGAATGGCTTCGCGAACCGGTGGTGTCAAGCCAAAATGCAGATACGCGTTGCGCGTAGCGACGCGGCCGCGGGCCGTACGCATCATGAAACCCTGTTGAATCAGATACGGTTCCAGCACGTCCTCAATCGTACCGCGTTCCTCCCCCAGGGCCGCGGCCAGGCTTTCCACACCGACCGGGCCACCGTCGAACTTGTCTATGATGGTCTGTAGCAGGCGACGATCCATCGCGTCAAAGCCGTGCGGATCAACTTCCAGCAGGTCCATGGCTCGTCGGGCTATATCACCCGTTACAAGACCGTTGCCTTCAACTTCGGCAAAGTCCCTTACCCGCCGTAACAATCGATTGACGATCCGAGGTGTGCCGCGTGACCTGCTCGCGATCTCGCCGGCACCATCGCTTTCGATCGGTAAACCCAGGATTTCAGCCGAACGATTGGCAATGGATTCAAGGTCCGGCGCGGCGTAAAACTCGAGACGTTGCACGATGCCGAAGCGATCCCGCAGCGGTGAGGTCAACAGGCCAGCGCGCGTGGTCGCGCCAATCAACGTAAACGGCGGCAGGTCGAGTTTGATCGAACGTGCTGCAGGGCCCTCGCCGATCATGATGTCGAGCTGAAAATCTTCCATTGCCGGGTACAGCACTTCTTCAACCACCGGACTCAAGCGGTGAATTTCGTCGACAAACAGAACATCGTTCGGTTCGAGATTGGTGAGTATGGCGGCCAAATCACCCGGGCGCTCCAGGACGGGGCCTGAGGTCTGCCGCATGTTGACTTTCATTTCGTTGGCGACGATATGCGCCAGCGTGGTTTTGCCCAGGCCCGGTGGGCCAAAAATCAACACATGGTCGAGCGCTTCTTCGCGTTGCTTTGCGGCGGTGATGAAAATGTTCATTTGCTGGCAGACTTTCGGCTGCCCAACATAGTCGGCCAGCGTGCGGGGCCGAATCGCTCGGTCGAAATGCCGGTCTTCGTCCCGCTGCACCGCGCTGGTCAATCTGTCGTGTTCAATAGCCGACATTGCTTATGCCCCCTGGCCCACGGTTTGCCGCAGCGCCTGACGAATGATGTCTTCGGAGGTCATGCCATCGGTATCCATTTTCGCCAGTAATCGTTTGATCTCGGCCGGCTTATAACCAAGGGATGCGAGCGCGTCAAACGCTTCCGTCCGAGCATCGCTGACGGCATTCGGCTTGTTGATCTGCGGCAATCCTTCGGCGGCTTTGGCCAGCTTGTCGCGCATTTCAATGATCAGTCGCTCCGCCGTTTTCTTGCCCACCCCCGGAATCTTGACCAACATCGCGGTATCTTCCAGTTGTACGCAACGCGCAAAGTCGCCAACGCTCATCGCCGACAAGATCGACAGCGCCATCTTCGCGCCGACACCGCTGACTTTCAGCAACGTCCGGAACAGCAGCTTTTCATCTTCTGTCGCGAAGCCGTAAAGAACTTGTGCATCCTCGCGCACCAGCAAGTGCGTGAACAGACTGACATCCTTACCCAGCGGCGGCAAGTCAAGAAAGGTCGACATCGGCGTTTCGATTTCGTAGCCCACACCATTGCAGTCAACAATGATTTGCGGCGGCTGCTTGTGCGCCAGCGTACCTCGCAACATCCCAATCATCGTATGACTCGCATCTCGGCAACATCGTTCAATCGCACGTGCATTCGTTGTCGGTGCGCGCAACAGAGTGCGGCTGCCAAAGCGTCGGCAGCGTCGGCAGATGGCGCACCGTCCAGTGACAACAAGGAAGTTACCATGTGTTGGACCTGTTCCTTGGTAGCTGCACCGGTTCCTACAATCGCCTGCTTGATCTCACGAGGTGCGTACTCGTGGACTTCCGCTGCCATACAAAACGTTGCACACAGGGCTGCTGCCCGGGCTTGTCCCAGTTTCAGTGCACTGCCGGCATTCTTGTGTACGAACACACTCTCGATAGCGACAATTTGCGGCTGGTACTCGGCCACTATCTCGCCAATAGACTGGAAAATCAGCTGCAACCGTTCGGGGAAACTGCCGCGCGCACTTTGCACGGAGCCACTGGCCACGTAAGTCGTGAGCTTGACGTCAACGTCAATGATGCCGAAACCGGTCAGCCGGGAACCCGGATCGATGCCCAATATTCGCTGCTTGGTTATCGGCGTTTTGCTCACAGTTGTGCCAGCACATCGTCCGCGATGTCAGCATTGCTGTAGACGTTTTGCACGTCATCCAGATCCTCCAGCATTTCGAGCAGTTTAATCATCGTTGCGGCCTCATTGACCCCAAGTTCCGCGGAGGTCGTAGCGCGCATCGTCAACTCGGCACTTTCGGGTGGCAACTCAGCGGCGCGCATCGCATCGCGTACGGCTTCGAATTCCGCAGGCTCTGTGATGACTTCAACGGACTTGTCCGCATCGACGACGACATCTTCAGCGCCCGCTTCGATCGCCGCTTCCATGATGGCGTCTTCATCGCTGCCACTCGGGTATGACAGCAGGCCGACATGGTTGAACAAATAGGCAACAGAGCCGTCCGCACCGAGATTGCCGCCAAACTTGGAGAAAGCGTGCCGCACTTCCGCCACCGTGCGATTGCGGTTGTCCGTCATGCAATCAACCATAACCGCCGTGCCGCCCGGTCCGTAACCTTCATAGCGGATCTCGAGATACTCGTCGCCGTCCATATCGCCCGAACCACGTTTGATCGCCCGATCAATATTGTCTTTCGGCATGCTTTGCGCTTTCGCTTTGTCGACTGCGAGACGCAAGCGTGGGTTGGCCGTCAAATCGCCACCACCTATCCGGGCTGCAATCGTGATTTCGCGTATCAGCTTTGTGAAGAGCTTGCCGCGCTTCTTGTCCTGGGCGCCCTTGCGGTGCTGAATATTCGCCCACTTACTATGTCCGGCCATTCGCCTTTTTAAACCTGTGTGAAAATTGTGACTAGGTATGTTAGGAAAGCACCGCGTAGCCGCCGTTGTCCAACGGACGGGTAGCGAGTACCAGCCAAGCTGCGCGTATGATAACGGTTCTGGATTAGGTACACACCACCGAAAGACACCCGAATGACGACAAGTAACGCAGAAAATCGAGGAAACAGCGACGAACACGATGCGATCGTCGCCAAAGCACGACGCTTCGTGGATAGCCGGTCGAAATCAGCGGCAATTGTTGCTTGCCGCGACGAAGGCGAAGCCATTGCAGAGATTCTGGCGCCCTTCGAAATCAGCGGACCGTTGCTGGCCGCGGTCATTCTGTACCCACTGCTCCGCGACCTGAACACGGCGCCCAACACGGATGAAATCGATCCGCAGGCCCTTGCGCTTGCCGACGGCCTCGTGCACTTGAGTCGATTCTCGCTACCGACTGACTGGAAGCCCGGTGCTGCCCTCGCAACCCCGCAATCGGAAGCTCTGCGCAAGATGTTGCTCGCCATGGTATCCGATGCCCGCCTGGTACTGGTCCGGATAGCCGAACAGCTCTATCGCCTGCGCATGGCGAAAGACGTCGACATCGCAGAACAGCAGCGCCTGGCAATGGAAACACGCGAAATATACGCGCCTTTGGCCAGCCGGCTCGGTATCTGGCAGCTCAAGTGGGAACTGGAGGATCTTGCCTTTCGCTACCTCGAGCCCGACACCTACCGGGAAATCGCCAAGGGCCTCCGCGAGCGGCGCAGCGAGCGTGAGGCATTTATCGAAACCATCATTGCCGAACTGCACGAAGCCCTTGCCGCCAGCGACATCAAGGCGGAGATCAGCGGGCGACCCAAACACATCTACAGTATCTGGCGGAAGATGCAGCGAAAAAACCGCGGCCTCGAACAGATTTTCGACATGCGCGCGGTACGCATCTTTGTTAATGACGTGCGCGAGTGCTATGCCGCACTGGGTGTTGTGCACAATATGTGGCCTTACCTTCGCGGCGAATTTGATGACTACATTGCCAACCCGAAAGGCAACAACTACCAGTCACTGCACACCGCAGTGATCGGTCCCGGTGGGCGCACCCTCGAGGTTCAGATTCGTACCCATGACATGCACCGCCACGCGGAATTCGGTGTCGCGGCTCACTGGCGCTACAAAGAAGGTGGCGGCCCCGTTGATGCGTTCGATCAGAAAATTCGCTTCCTGCGCAATCTGCTCGATGCCGACAGCCCCGATGGTGACCTGCTGGAACAGATCCGGGATGAAGTCTTTGAGGACCGGGTATACGCCGTCAGTCCCAAAGGCGACGTTGTTGAATTACCTGCGGGAGCAACCCCGCTGGATTTCGCCTACTACGTGCATACCCAGGTAGGCCATCGCTGCCGCGGCGTCAAGGTCAACGGACGCATCGTCCCGCTGACCTACAAAGTGAAAAATGGCGACCAGATCGATGTCATTACCAGTGGCGAGCCCAACCCAAGCAGGGACTGGATGAGCCCGCAACATGCCTACCTGGCCAGCGGCCGTAACCGGGCAAAGGTCAGAAACTGGTTTCGGCAGCAGGACAAGGAACAAAACCGACGCCAGGGCCGCGAGATACTTGAACGCGAATTGACGCGTTTGAATATCAACGACATTCCGCTGGAGCAGATATCGAAGTACATGAAGTTCGACAACGTTGAGAGTCTGTGTGTCGCCCTCGGCGCCGGCGACTCAACGCCGTCATCGGTAGCCAGCGCCATTCAGAACCTGCGCGGTGACCAGCAGCCGGACACGATCCGCACCCGCCGGATCCCGGAGACCAAAGCCACCGGTGCGGGACAAATAGCGGTCAGCGGGGTCGGCGATCTGCTATGCAATTTTGCCCGCTGTTGCCGGCCCGTTCCGCCTGAAGCGATCAGCGGTTATATAACCCAGGCACGAGGCGTCAGCATTCACCGCGCTGACTGCCGAAATTTTCTGAGCCTGAATTCCCGCAGCCCGGAACGGGTCATTTCGGTCGATTGGGGGGAGCCTGCCGGGGCTACTTACCCGGCCGAGCTGACCATCCGCGCCT
The DNA here is from genome assembly GCF_001677435.1 of Woeseia oceani. Lineage (GTDB taxonomy): Bacteria > Pseudomonadota > Gammaproteobacteria > Steroidobacterales > Woeseiaceae > Woeseia > Woeseia oceani. The sequence goes on along the minus strand of NZ_CP016268.1, from coordinate 1,977,557 downwards.
TCGACCGACAGGGTTTATTGCGCGACATCAGCAGTGTCTTCACTGACGAAAAAGTCAGCGTTGACACAGCAACGACGCGGACAGACAAGAAAAACCAGCAAGTCGTCATGGAACTGAAGCTGTCCGTCCCGGACCTGGCTGCACTGAGTCAGTCGATCAGTCGTATTCTGCAGCTCCCCAACGTGACGGATGTCACGCGAGGGAGCTGACCTCTTAACTTAACGGTTTGGGTAATTCAAAGCCCGGTTGTCGACCGCGAGAGCCGCTTCATGCATGGCCTCGGTCAGGCTCGGGTGGGCATGAACCGTGCGTTGAATGTCTTCTGTACTGGCAGAGAATTCCATTGCCAGCACGGCTTCAGAAATCAATTCGCCTGCCATCGGACCGACGATGTGCACGCCCAATACTTCATCATCATCGACAGCTGACACAATTTTGACCATGCCCGCGGTTTGCTCCATGGCCTTGGCACGGCCGGAGGCAGCGAACGGGAACGAACCTGTCTTGTATTCGCGGCCACTTTTCTTGACCTCATCCTCGGTCTTGCCGACCCAGGCAATTTCCGGTGACGTATAAATGACCGACGGGATCACATCGTAGTTCAATTCTGCAACTTCACCGGCAATCAAATCTGCCGCCATGACACCCTCTTCAGAACCCTTGTGTGCCAGCATCGGGCCACGAACACAGTCGCCAACGGCATAGACGCCCGGTACTGAAGTGCGGCACTCATCGTCAACCTTGATGAAGCCCCGTTCATCGGTATCGATACCCGCGTTGTCAGCAAGCAGGCCGTCTGTAAACGGCCTGCGGCCAACGGCGACAACAAGCTTTTCAACCGTCATGGATTGCTTGCCGTCCTTGTCGTCGTAATCAACCTTGACGCCTTTGCTGCCCGCTTTGGCGGCGGTAACTTTGGCGCCCAGCTTGATGTCCAGACCCTGGCTCTTGAATTCTTTCGCCGCGACCCTGGCAACGTCCCTGTCAGCCATCGACAGGAAGTCGTCCATAGCTTCGAGGATGGTCACCTTGGCGCCCAGCCTGGCCCATACACTGCCCAGCTCAAGACCAATCACGCCAGCGCCAACCACACCCAGGGTTTTCGGCACCGCATCAAACTCAAGCGCGCCCCAGGAATCGACAATGCTGCCATCGGTCCACGGCGCGACTTTCAACTCGATCGGTGTCGACCCAGTGGCAAGAATGACGTGTTTCGCATTGATCGTTTCCGGCTTGCCATCGACCGGCGTGAATTCAACCTGCTTACCGGCCAGCAGTTTGCCGTGACCAACCAGGCCTTCAATTTTATTCGCCTTCAGCAAGCCAGCGATGCCGCCAGTCAATTGCCTGACGATGCCGGCTTTGCGCTTTTGCATAGCCGCAATGTCCATCGTTGGCTCGGATACACGAATACCGTGTTTCTTAAATTCGTGCGCTGCACGGTGATAGAGCTCAGAGGATTCGAGCAAGGCTTTCGAAGGAATGCAGCCGGCGTTCAGACACGTGCCACCGAAAGCATTCTTGCCATCGTGATTCTTCCATTCGTCGATGCAGGCCACTTTCAACCCGTGTTGCGCTGCCCTGATTGCAGCAACGTAACCCGCGGGTCCGGCACCAATAACGACGACATCAAAACTCTTGCTCATAGCGATTTCTTAAGCCCCTCTAGTGATTTGCGACTGAAATACGGCAATGACCGGATAGTCAGACCTGTAATAACAGGCGACCCGGGTCTTCCAATGTTTGCTTGATGCTTACCAGAAACTGTACAGCCTCTTTGCCATCGATAATGCGATGATCGTAGGTCAGCGCGAGGTACATCATCGGTCGAATCTGTATTTCGCCATTCACGGCCATCGGCCGTTCCTGAATCGAGTGCATTCCGAGAATCGCGCTCTGCGGCGGATTCAGAATCGGTGTCGACAGCATTGAACCGAAGATACCCCCGTTGGTAATCGTAAACGTACCACCGGTGAGATCATCCATGCCGATCGTCCCTTCCCGAACTTTATTACCAAGGCCGGCGATCGTGCTTTCCACCTGGGCGAAGCTTAGCTGATCTACGTCTCTTACGATCGGCACCATCAAACCACGCTCAGACGATACCGCGATGCCAATGTCATAGTAGTCATGATAAATAATGTCATTGCCTTCGACCGACGCATTGATCACCGGGAACTTCTTCAAGCCTTCTACGGCAGCTTTTGCAAAGAACGACATGAAGCCCAGCTTCGCACCGTGTTCTTTCTCAAACGGTTCCTTGTAGCGCTTGCGCAGCGCCATCACTTCAGTCAGGTCGACTTCATTGAATGTCGTCAGCATCGCCGCAGATTGTTGCGCCTCGACCAGGCGTTCAGCGATACGGGCACGCAATCGGGTCATCGGCACGCGCTGTTCTGTCCGTGTAGCAACGCCCGCAGCAGTTCCTGGCGCGGCTGCATTCGCATCACCCGGTGCAACATCCTCGTCACTGTGGCTCTTCAGGTATTTCATGACATCAGACTTGCTGACGCGGCCATCCTTGCCGCTACCCGGGATGACACTGACATCGAGATCATGTTCATCGAGCAAACGGCGGACAGACGGGCTCAGCTTGTGTGCGCTGCTGCCTGCTGGCTCCGAGCTGGCGACGCGCCCGCTGGCATCTTCCTCTGAATCAGGGGTGGTAGCCGCGGGTTTCTCAGCGCTGCTGCTATCTGCAGCCACATCGCCTTCTTCAAGTACGGCCAGCAAGTCACCTGCGGTAACTGTCGTGCCATCCTTGATCTTGATCTCTTTCAGGATACCGGACGCAGGCGCCGGAACTTCCAGGACGACCTTGTCTGTTTCCAGGTCAACGAGGTTTTCGTCGCGCGAAACAGAATCGCCAACTTTTTTGTGCCAGGCGACCAGCGTTGCGTCGCTGACTGACTCGGGTAACTGCGGTACCTTGATCTCTATGCTCATTTACTTTTCCGTGCCTTTTTGGCTGCTTGCTTCGACTTGGCGGCTTTCATTTTAATGTCCAAAGCCGCTTCAACGAGTGCTTGCTGTTGTTGCATGTGTAATTTGAAAATACCGGAAGCTGGCGCAGCTGCGCTGGCTCGACCGGCGTAATAGAGGGTTTGTTCGTCATTCAGCGATTCCTGCAGACGATGACGAATCTGGTACCAGGCGCCCTGATTTTGCGGCTCTTCCTGACACCAAACAATATCTCGCACCTCAGCGTACTGTTCAATGATCGCCGCGTATTCATCAATCGGGAACGGGTAGAGCTGTTCTATCCGAACCAACGCGACATCGTCAACGCCGTGCACTTCCCGCGCTTCGAGCAGGTCGTAATACACTTTGCCGCTGCATAGCACGACACGCCGTGTGTTCTTCGGCGCAATCTCGCCCTGTTCCGGAATGATCGTGTGAAACCGGCCTTCCGACAATTGCCGCAACGACGACGTCGACAACTTGTGTCGAAGCAGACTCTTTGGCGTCATGACAATAAGCGGCTTGCGGTAGCGACGCAGCATCTGCCGGCGAATCATGTGGAACATCTGTGCCGGAGTCGATGGCACGCAAACCTGCATATTGTGTTCAGCACACAATTGCAGGAAACGCTCGAGACGTGCGGAAGAATGCTCTGGCCCCTGCCCTTCGTAACCGTGCGGCAGGAACAAGGTCAGGCCGCACAAGCGACCCCACTTCGATTCACCGGAACTGATGAACTGATCAATAACCACCTGGGCGCCGTTGCAGAAATCACCGAACTGGCCTTCCCAGATTACCAGCGTGTTGGGTTCGGTGGTCGCGTAACCGTACTCGAAGCCCATTACCGCTTCTTCAGACAACAATGAATCGATCACCCGGAAGGCGCCCTTCCGTTTGGAGATATGCTCCAGCGGCACGTACTCCTGGCGGTTCGATTGATTGTGCAACACCGCGTGGCGATGGAAGAACGTGCCGCGACCGCTATCCTGACCGGTCACCCGGCAGTCAAATCCTTCGTCCAGCAGTCCTGCGTAAGCCATCGTCTCGGCGAAGCCCCAATCCATCGGTACTTCGTCAGCAGCCATCCGCTCACGCTCACTGATGATGCGTTGTACGCGACCGTGCAAAACGAAGCCATCGGGTAATGTTGTGATTTTTTTCGAAAGTTCGGCGACTTTCTCCGGGCTAAGCGTCGTATCCACCGGATCGTCCCACTCGGCATCCGTATACGGTGACCAATCCACCGTGAACTCATCACCGATCATTCCCAGGTGCGAACGTGGCACCGGTTCACCGCGATCGAGCCGGCCGCGGTAGTCATCCTGCATTTTGCCAACACCGGCGGCATCGATAACACCGGCACTGATCAAACGTTTGGCGTAACGTTCGCGGGTGCTCTCGTGATCGCGAATGCGGGAGTACATAACGGGTTGCGTCGCGCTCGGCTCATCGGCCTCGTTGTGACCATGCCGGCGGTAGCACACCAGGTCGATCACGACATCCTTGCGAAACTTCTGCCGATACTCGAGCGCCAGCCGGGTCACGAACATGACGGCTTCCGGATCGTCGCCGTTGACGTGGAATATCGGCGCTTCGATCATCTTCGCAACGTCGCTGCAATAGGTCGTCGAACGGGCGTCCTGCGGACGGCTGGTGGTAAAGCCGATCTGGTTGTTAATAACAATGTGTATGGTGCCGCCGGTACGGAAACCATTGGTTTGCGACATCTGGAACGTCTCGGTTACGACGCCCTGACCCGCGAATGCGGCATCACCGTGTACCAGTATCGGGATAACCAGGCTGCGATCCTCATCGCCGCGCCGCTGCTGCCGCGCCCTGACGGAACCTTCGACCACCGGATTCACTATTTCCAGGTGTGACGGATTAAACGCCAGTGCAATGTGCACGTTGCCACCTGGCGTCTTCATATCCGCCGAGAAGCCTTTGTGGTACTTGACGTCACCCGAGCCCTTCATTTCGGCCGGGTCGACATTGCCCTCAAATTCTTCAAACAATTCTTCCGGCGATTTGCCCAACACATTGACCAGGACATTGATTCGGCCCCGGTGCGCCATGCCGATTACGATTTCTTTGGCACCAGCCTCACCGCTCTTCTGAATCAACTGATCCAGCATCGGAATCAGGCTTTCGCCACCCTCGAGGGAAAAGCGCTTCTGACCGACGAAACGGGTATGCAGGTAGCGTTCAATGCCTTCTGCGGCTGTCAACTGATCAAGTAGCCAGAGCCGTTCTTCCTGGTCAAAATCCAGTGAAACCACGCCATCTTCAAACCGTTGGCGCAGCCAGAGCCGCTCCCGTGCACGCGATACGTGCGCGAACTCGGCGCCAATCTTGCCGCAGTAGATGCGCTTCAGCAGCGCCAGAATATCCGCCAGCTTCATCCGGCGGTTGCCGGTTCCAGCCAGCCCCCCGGTATAAAACTCGGTGTTCATATCGGCCTCGTTAAGACCGAGGTAGTCGAGCTTCAACACGCCGGGCGTGTGCCGCTCCATGATGCCAAGCGGATCAATGTCGGCAATCTGGTGCCCACGCAGGCTGTAGACCTGAATAAGGCGGGAGACGGCAGCCTGTTTCTGGCTCGCATCGATGTCCAGCGTGCCACTCCTGGCCGCTGTGCCGACGCCACTGCGCTTGCCGCCGCGGGCGTCCAGCGCCAAACGCTGGCGAATCGGGGAATGCGGAGTATCCCGACCACCGTCCGCGATGCCGCGAAAATAGTCGCGCCAGCCGGCCGCGACCGAGTCCGGATTCTCCAGATACTGCTCGTACAGCGTTTCGATGGCGGCAGCATTGCTACCGAACAAGGGTGTAGTTGCGTATTGCTCTTTCAGGGAATTGCTCATGCGGAGGTCGAGCCTCGAACCAGTGCGTTGCCAGCATTGAGGGACAGCATAGCAGCCGTCCAAAAAAAAGGGCGCTAGTGTAGCCCATGCCCGTTAGGCATGGAACGAAAATAACCGCCGGCAACAAAGACTTCGACGCGGAAAGGACTGTGTTCCCGTTTCAGGCTGACACGGCCGGCGACTCGCTTGGATTATCGCGGCCTTGGCGGCCGGGTCAGCGGCCACAGGTCACAGTTTCAGGATTTACTGGATTTCCCAGAGCATAACCAGTTCGTAGCAAATCAGGCAGGCGTACATTGAGAATACGACGGTCAGCACCGCGCCTGCCCTGACGAAATTCAGCAGCCTCGCCCGGGCAAGAAAAACCAGCGCCAGCACGCCGAACGCCGTCAGGGCCATCTTAATGGCGGCAAATGACGCCATGCTTTGCTGCATCGCGCGATGCATCAACGGATTGGCCTCGTTGGCCCCTAAATCAATAAGTGTCAGGGTCATGAATGCATCCGCCGAACTGAGCAACATGATGCCAATGGAGAGAAAGAACAGCCACGGGTGGTGCCAATCACTGAACAACGGCTCACCCTCGGCGCTGCGTCGATTGCTGCGGCGACGCGAACGTACGAAACCCAGGACTACCGTTCGCCAGTTAAAAGTGCGTCGATCAGGGCGGGACCGATAATCGGGGTGGTGAGCAACTCTTTCCATTCTCTAACTCCTGTTTCTTTCTGGTCTTGCTTGCATACTGTTTGACTACGGCCGACGCCGGAATTCAGTTATTTTCCGTTGCAGCGGACGTTCGCCGCAGCAAACTGGCGATCAGGGCATTGCGATCGTCGGGGTCTTTGATGCCGCCGAACGCCATCGCATTGCCGGGCAGAAACTGTGACGGGTAAGTCAGCCAGGCGTCGAGCGCTCTGGGTGTCCAGACGAATTCCGCCGTGCTCAACGCACGGGTATAGCCGAAATCCTCGAGACTCCCGGCCCGGCGTCCGAACAAACCGTACAGATTGGGACCCAACATGTGGCCGCGGTCCGGGTCAAAACTGTGGCAGCTCGCGCACAGCATCAACAGGCGATCACCCAATTCCGGACTGGCATTGGCGTATTCGGGGGCACTCAGATACTCGGACACCGGTCGAGGGTCCTGGATGCCCAGCGTCATTGCGGTCAATGCGGGAGGCCCGGCATCACTGGCGCGGGGCTCACATGCAGCAAGGAACAAGCCACTGGCGACAACGATCAATGCTCGACACAGTCGGCGCAGGCCGACCCGGTAGTACGACACTTTCCTGGTAACTCCTCGAATCAGAAACGCAATTGCTCTGTATACCCAGCAAGCTCCATGCCAGTAACGTAATACCTTGTTTCACAGCGTGTTTTCAAGTTCCGCGTGATCACCTCGCAGTGTCTTTGTATAGTAGGCCGACAGTTTGCGTACGCCGGACCTGCGCGAACCACAGGACATCGGTTGTTGCTGGTCCCGACGGAGAACAATCCTGTGACTACCTACACGGCAACCGCCGCCGACGGCACCGTGGTGCACTACCGCGACGGCAAACGCTGGCTCTGGGCGCTGTCAGTCCTCTACCCGCTGCAACCGTTGCTTGGCATAGGCATGCATGCGCTGACCGGCACCGAATACTGGCTGCTTCTGCCACTTGCGATCACATTCGCAGGATTAAGCGTCCTTGATGCGATCATCGGTGAAGACCAGAACAACCCGCCCGAAGCCGTCGTCATGGCCCTTGAACGCGATCATTACTACAAGTACCTGACCTACGGCGCCGTCGCGATGCACGTCGCCAGCCTGTTCGGGACCGCGTGGTGGGCAGCCAACGCCGCACTTTCGGCATTCGGTTATTTCGCGCTCGCGGTGGTTGCGGGGATGACGGCGGGTCTTGCCATAAATACAGGGCATGAACTGGGCCACAAGCGCAGCCGCCTGGAACGCGGCCTGTCACGTCTCGCACTGGCTTTGCCTGCCTATGGACACTTCACGATCGATCACAATCGCGGGCATCACATCGCCGTGGCCACACCGGAGGACTGCGCCAGTTCACGCATGGGCGAGAACATTTACCGCTTTGCAATGAGAGAGATTCCCGGCGCGATGCGGCGGGCGTGGGCCATTGAACGGGAGCGGTTGGCATTGAGAAACCGGCCGGTCTGGCATTGGTCCAATCAGATTCTGCAGTCCTTCCTGCTGACGGCCCTGCTACAGGGCTCCATCGTGATGTACTTCGGCCTGTCGCTATTGCCGTTCCTGCTCATTCACAATGCGTTTGCGTATTGGCAACTGACCAGCGCCAATTACATAGAACACTACGGACTGCTACGCAGCCGCGACACCAGTGGTCGCCTGGAACGTTGCCAGCCGCATCACTCCTGGAACAGCAACTACCTTCTGAGCAACCTGTCGCTGTTTCACCTGGAACGACACTCGGACCACCATACTCACCCGCTCCGCCGCTACCAGTCACTGCGACACTACCCCGACCTGCCCACCTTGCCGACCGGTTATTTCGGTGCCTACCTGCTGGCCTATGTGCCGTGGCTTTGGTTTCGGATCATGAACCCGCGCCTGCTGGCACTCCCGCACGTGCAGGGAGATCTACGCAAAGTGAATATGCACCCGCCTTATTCGATCAAATTGGCGCGGCAAAGCCACACCCCCCGGTCCAGCTAGACGTCTGCCGTTCGGTAACTCCGATCTGAAGAGACCGCGATATCTATTACTGTCCTTTTAAGCAATTTTCACCGATTGCGGCTGCAAAGCCTTTCCAAAAAAATGAGAGGCTGTGTCAGGAATACGAGTTACTTGATGCCACCCGAATCGCCATTGGCAAACAATCGAACGGGCTCATTAATTTCGTTGGTGCTTCTTGCGGAGGTATGCGCGCTCTGCTTGCGATCGTGGCTGCAAGGTCAGTTTGAATCTAATGGCATTTCGAATTCAAAAGACCTCAGCTACCTGATTGTGCTCCCTATCTTGTTATTCGTACTCGCCCCAGTTCTGCGTGACCATGGGCAAGTTATTCTTCAAAAATTGCGCCCCAAAGATCTCAGCTTACGAATCATTGGGACAAGCATTTTGCTGGGAATAGCGCTTCGGGTCACCTACTGGAGCGGCATGTTAGTCGCTGCCACTGCCAGCCTGCCGAAAGCCGCGGTAGAACACCTTAATGAAACAGCGCACATTTGGTTTAGTTGCCCCGGAACGTCAACACTTGCGCTGCATTTCCTCGTACTTGCACTGCTCACGCCCTTGATCGAAGAAGCAATTTTTCGCGGCTGGCTACTGCACTGGCTTTCGCCGCACGGACGCTGGGTTGCCATCGTCGCGACTGCCACGCTTTTTGCTTTGCTCCATGTATGGCAATCCATCCCTTTCGCTTTCGTCTTCGGACTCTTCGCTGCAGTTTATGTTCTGAACACAGGTAGCCTTTGGGGGGCCCTTATTGTGCACGCGACGTTCAATAGCCTGATCGCTCTTGATTGGCTCTGTATGCACTATGTTTGGCAACCTACAACGCAAACGCCCGCAACTTTATTGACCGGAATCGCAGCCCTTTCCATTGGAATCCTGGCATTACTGGCCAGCATCCTGCTGGTCCGTTCGAAAGTCGCCGGGCATGCACCCGACGACTAAACGTCGAGCCTCTAGAACGCGTTCGCAACTCTCTCAATCACATGAGAGACCGCAGCGACCGCTCCCTCGTAGATATTGATCAGATCACGACCAACCCCGCCGGAATTGGTTACGCCCATGAGATCATTACCCGAGCTCTCTGGCGTGCACGTTCCTGTGCCACCTGCAACGGTGCAAACCTCTGCTGTAGTTAAAGTACGCATAGCATCAATCTCCTTATCGATGAATAGTCAGAATGACTGTAAATGCGCGTCCTGCGCCCAGTCAGCATAGTTCCGCGCATTCACCACGGTCTGCCGCTGTTTCTCGACGAAAATCACGGAAATACCGGGAAACCCGCAACTTCCCGGGTTTTCCTGCCTTGCCTGTGAACCGGCTCACAGTTCCCAAGGTGAGCCACGTTTAGGCTTTTCCTCTGACTTATTCGTCGCCAACTCAACACACCGGATACTGATATGAAACCTCGCTACGCAACCGTTCTCGCAGCAGCAGCCCTGCTTTTCGCGGGTTCCTCCGCTTCCGCCAACGACAACCTCTGGTTCGGCGTCAAAGCGGGAACGCTCGGACTGGGCGTGGAAGCACGTTGGCAGCCCATTCCATGGATGGACTTACGCGCAGGATTGAATCGGTTTGATTTCGACGACGATGGCGCGCAAGCCGGCATTGCATATGACGCAACACTCGAACTTGATACTGTCTATGCAACCGCAAATCTCCGCTTCCCGCTGAGTCCAATGCGTTTGTCAGTCGGCGCCTTCAGCAACAACAATCAGCTGGTCATGGCCAGCCGTGAAGCGGACAGCTTTATTATCGGAGGACAGACGTTCAGCGGCGACGAAGTCGGCCAGCTGCGCAGCACCAGCTCGTTTGACAGCGTATCGCCCTACCTCGGACTTGGATTCGATTTCGAACTGGCCAATCGCATCGGCCTGAATCTTGATCTTGGCGTCCTCTGGCAAGGTGAACCCACAGTTACCCTGACCTCAACCGGCACACTTGCTGACGACCCTACGTTTCAGGACCGGCTTGAAAGCGAACGCCAGGAACTGCAAAGCGAGGGCGAAGACTTCAAGGCATGGCCGGTCGTTTCGCTCGGACTCCACTTCAACTTCTTCTGAGCGCGCGCATCAGCGGGTAACGGGGCTCGGCCTGGGGTTCTTGCGCCTGGAACGTTTCCCGTCTGCCCTGAACCCGACCGGTGCCGGCCCGATAGTCGCCGGACTAGGCTGCTTGCGGAGCCACCTTGCGCAACAGGCTGTTGCCCCGGACAAAATACAAACTGATCAAGGTCACTGCCAGCAATGGCAGTGGCAGCAACACCAACGTGTGCCAGCCATAAAGATGGATCACCGTGCCCGCCAGCAAGGAAGCCGTGGCTGAAGTACCAAAGACACTGAACTCATTCACTGCCTGCGCGCGGAAGCGTTCGTCCAGACTGTACGTAAGTGTCAGCATGGTTGTGCCACCGACGTAGAGAAAATTCCAACCGACGCCCAGCAGTACCAAAGCCCACCAATAGTGCAGCATGCTATGGCCCTGAAGCCCCACCAGGCATGCCCCCAGCAAGGCAACAGCGCCGACAGCCATCAGGCGAATCGTGCCAAAGCGTTCCAGCAGAAAGCCGGACACCAGCGACGGCAAGTACATCGCTATAACGTGACTCCGAATGACGCGCGCGGTTTCATCGAGCGCATACCCGTCGTTGATGTGCATACTGAGTGGGGTCGCCGTCATGATAAGCGTCATCACGCCGTACGCCGCCGTGCCACAAAGCACGGAAGCGATGAACAAAGGCTGCCGGACTATCGCCGCAAGCGGCCGTCCTGCACCAGCCACGCTGCCTGCACTCTCTCCCCTGAGCGGCTGCAACAAACTGAACAGCAACGCCTGCACAACGTACAGCACCGCGAGGCTAAGCAACGTACCTACGTAGGGAGTATCACCCCAGGCCGCACCACGTGACACCAGCTCCGGCCCTACAAATGCGCCACCAATCGCACCGAGCAACACCAACGAAATTGCCCGCCCGGCATAACGTGGGGCGACGCTTTCCGCGGCGGCGTAGCGGTATTGCTGTGAAAAAGCCATGTTGATTCCGAACACTGATGCCGAAACGATGAACCAGCCGAAACTGACCGTCTGCAATGCATGCGCCGCCATAAGCACGGAAGCGCCCGCGGACACCGACGCCATGGCGAAACCGGCGCGACGCCCGATGCGCCGCATGAGCAGACTCGCGGGTATCGTAGTCGCGGCAACACTGACGACCATCATCGAAACCGGCAAGGTTGCAAGCGCCGGATTACTGCTCAGTGACGAGCCAATAATACCGCCGAGGGTGACCAGTACGATTGAACCTGTGGCCGAAATCAGCTGGCAAAAGAAAAGAACTGTAAGGTTTCGAGTAGACATGAGAATGTGACCGGCCAGGCTCGTTCAGAAATCATCCGCGCGCCGCGACGTTCTCACATTTCCTGCGCGAGGTCACGAAGGATCACGAGAATTGTTGCGGTGTCCGTAGTTGCTGTGCTGAAGTGACGGTCTGCTTCAGTCATTACGATAGAAACAATATGCGCTTCGACCTGCATACTCACACGACTGCATCGGACGGTGAACTGTCGCCCGCCGAACTGCTGTTACGCGCCACTGACCAGGGGCTTACCCACATTGCGATCACGGATCACGATACGGTGGCCGGCTATACTGACCTCGAAGTTCCGGAAGGGCTTTCGCTTATACCGGGGATCGAATTTTCCAGCCGTTGGCGAAAGATCGGTGTGCATATCGTCGGGCTGAACATCGGACTGGACCACCCCACCCTCACTCAGGCGATTGCACAGCAGCAACAGGTGCGAGTTGAGCGTGCACAAACCATTGCCGAACGACTGATGAAGTTGGGCATCGAAGACCCGCTTCCCGCTGTCACTGCCCTTGCCGGCGGCAGCAACATCGGTCGCCCGCATTTCGCCCGTCACCTCGTTGCCACGGGCAAAGTCAAGAACATTCGCGAAGCGTTCAAAAAGTACCTCGGGGCCGGCAAGGCCGGAGACGTTAAGCAGACCTGGGCGCCCTTTGACGAAGTGGTGGGCTGGATCAACAATGCCGGCGGTATCGCCGTCCTTGCCCACCCCGCGCATTACCGCCTGACTCAAAGCAAGTTGCAGGAGCTCGTTGCCGACTTCGCAGACGCAGACGGGGCCTCCATCGAAGTCGTGTCGGGAAGCCAGGAACCCACCGTAACCCGAAAATTATCCAGCCTCTGCAACGACTTTGACCTGCACGCCTCCGTCGGTTCCGATTTTCATCGAGCGGACGCCCGTTGGGCGGAATTGGGTCGGTTCGCGGCCTTGCCCGACACCTGCCAACCGGTCTGGGATCTGTGGCAATGACGGGGCCGTTAGAGATAACGCCAGAGATTGTTATTCCACTAAGCGAACTGGAAATGAACGCGATCCGTGCGCAAGGCTCTGGCGGGCAAAACGTCAATAAAGTGTCCAGCGCCATTCACTTGCGGTTTGACTCGCAGCTGTCGGCCGCATTGCCCGACAAATTGAAAGAACGCTTGCTGCAGATTTCGGATCAACGGGTCGGCAAGGACGGCGTGATCGTTATCAAGGCACAGCGCCATCGCACGCAGGAACAGAATCGCCGCGAAGCAATGGAACGCTTGCGTGAGCTCCTGTTGCCGTTATTGCACACGCCCAGACCCCGCAAACCTACGCGGCCCAGTAGGCGCGCCGTTCAGCAACGAATCAACGAAAAAGTACACCGCGGGAAAGTCAAACAGACCCGGGGCCCGGTGCACGACGACTAAGCCACCCCGGAACTCTCGCCAGTACAGTCCCGGCCAGCGCCAAATGCAGGCGAACCACTACCCGCACCAACAGCACTAAAAAGCTGGACGGGCGAACCTCAAAGCCCTTGGCATCATCGCAGTGACGTGCAGTTCACCGTTGCTTGCGTCGCCTGGACCACGAATGCTTTACCTCGAATCCAATCCCGAATTTGCCGGGCCGCGTCGTTGCCTGATCGTTGCCAGACGGCACGGGCCATGCTCGACCTGCTGGCACGGAGTCCAAGCTCTACGCGGTACCCGACGACTGCTATAGTGACGCCACATCTGGCTCTTGCGGAGGCATGCCATGCTACGACTGACGACCGTTACCGTGTTTTGTGGACTTGCGTTTGGTGCTCTGGCTCAGGATGCCAAACCGCAGCTCGAAGCTTCACTGGCTGAAATCGAGCCACAAGTGATCGCGTGGCGCCGGGACCTGCACGAGCACCCGGAACTGTCCAACCGGGAGTTCCGTACAGCGGGAATCGTCGCCGAGCATTTGCGTGCCCTGAATTTCGATAGCGTCACGACCGGTGTGGCGCACACCGGGGTAGTCGGCATTCTCCGCGGCGGCAAACCCGGTCCGGTCATTGCGTTGCGCGCCGACATGGACGGCTTGCCGGTACAGGAACAAACCGGACTCCCGTTCGCCTCCAAGGCGCGCGGTGAATTCAACGGCCAGGATGTCCCGGTCATGCATGCCTGCGGTCATGACACCCACGTCGCGATGTTAATGGGCGCAGCCTCCGTACTGGCCAAACACCGCGAGCAGTTGGCCGGCACCGTCAAATTCATATTCCAGCCAGCCGAAGAAGGTGCACCGGCCGGAGAAGAAGGTGGCGCGGCCCTCATGATCAAGGAAGGCGTACTTGACGGCCCGGACGCTCCGGTTGCCATCTTCGGCTTGCACGCCTGGCCAATCACGACTGGAACGCTCAACTACCGCTCGGCCGGGTTCATGGCCGCAGCGGACAACCTGGAAATCACCATTAAAGGACAACAGACCCACGGCTCGGCGCCGTGGGCAGGGGTAGACCCTGTTTACATCGCGGCACAGGTGATGACCGCTCTGCAAGCCATACCCGGGCGGCAGCTGGACATTACCCGCGGCCCGGCGGTCATCACGATCGGCTCTATCCACGGTGGCGTGCGCGGCAATATCATCCCCGACGAAGTCACCATGGCCGGCACTATCCGCACGTTCGACGAAGGGGTACGCGAAGAACTGCATGCAAAACTGCGGCGCACTGTCACCAGCATCACTGAAGCCGCCGGAGGCACCGCGGAGATTACGATCGACGGCTATGCCCCGGTGACCAGTAATGACCCCGTGTTGCTGCGGACCATGATGCCCACGCTCGAATGGGCCGCCGGCCCATCGAAGGTACTCGAGCACCCGCCCATTACCGGCGCGGAAGACTATTCACTCTTTCAGAAACGCATTCCGGGCTTGTACCTGATGCTGGGCGTCAACCAGCCCGGGGTCGCCGCAGGTCAGGCCTCGCCCAATCATTCGCCCAAATTCGATGCCTACGAAGGCGCCCTGATCACCGGCGTGCGTGCACTGGTTGGCTTCAGCATGGACTACGCCGCAGCCCACCCCGGCGATTAGACATAATGCAACCGGGGCACGGCGGCCTGCTGCGGGTGCCGCTGGCCGTCGACTGGGTCACGGATGTGTCGATGCGATCAACCTATACTGCATTCGTGTCGAAATTTTATGACAATTTCGACACGTTTACCTCACAGGTCGATCGCATCGACATTCGGAACGAATATGTCGACGACCCGACCTTTTATCGACCAATAGCTGTCCGAGCCTCGCCCGGACTCGCGGAGACCCGCATGTCGCAGTTCGATCCGGCCAAACCGTACAACGACTTGCCACCCCTGCCGCCCATGGTCGGGCAGATCGAATCCACTCCCATACTCAAGCGCTGTATCGACGCCAGAGTGGCCCTCGCCGAGCTGAAGCAAGCAGCCGAGTTAATCCCCAATTCGGCCGTACTGGTCAATGCACTGCCCTTGCTCGAAGCGCGAGCCAGCTCCGAAATCGAGAATATTGTCACCACCACCGACAAACTGTTCGAGTTTGCCGATATCGCTGAAGACAAGGCAGACGCCGCCACGAAAGAAGCACTGCGTTACCGTTCAGCGCTATACGAAGGCTCGAAGATGGTCCAGCGGCGCATGTTATCGACAGATATGGCTATACATATCTGCAGTACTATCAAAGACATAGAGCTTGATCTTCGTGCAGATTCTGGTCTAACGCTGAAGAACCGGGCCAGCGGCGAGGTCATCTATACGCCACCGGAAGGCCAGAAGCGTCTGCAAGCGCTGCTCGACAACTGGCAAGACTTCATGCATCGCGCTGAAGACATTGACCCACTGGTCAGGATGGCCGTGCAGCACTACCAGTTTGAGGCCATTCATCCTTTTGCGGACGGCAATGGCCGCACGGGGCGAATAATGAACATCCTGTTCCTCGTCGAACAGGGATTGCTCGATTCCCCTATTCTCTATCTCAGCCGCTACATTATTCGCCACAAGAGCGACTATTACCGGTTGTTGCTGGAAGTCACCCGCGATCAGGCCTGGGAGGCGTGGATCCTGTTCATGCTCAAAGGGGTCGAAGAAACCTGCGTCTGGACCACAGACAAGATCAAAGCTATCCGTGAGCTGATGCAACACACCGCGGAGTACGTGCAGTTGAAACTGCCCAAGATTTATTCCTGGGAACTCGTCCTGGAGCTCTTCAAGCAACCGTATTGCCGCATTGGCTCCCTGGTATCCGCCAAGGTTGCGAAACGGCAAACGGCGTCGGTGTACCTGAAGCAGTTGTGCGACATAGGCGTGCTCCGCGAACTCAAATCCGGCCGCGAAACGCTGTTCGTGCACCCCAAATACATCGAACTGCTAACCGGCGAGGAAAACGTATGGATCTACTATGCGGGCGCCGAACAAGATGAGGCGGATACTTAAGTGAAGGCCATTTTCAGTGGAGACAGAACAGCCGAACTGGCACAATCAGCGCCAGTCTTGCCCCTCCTGGGAACGTATCTCGTTTGGTAGCCGGCCAGTCAAAACTGTTTAGAGCCTTCAAGTACACGGTCTACGGACTGCTGACGCTCAACGTCTGGCTATTCTTCAACGAAGAATGGGCGGCCTCTGCACTGCGCTTCGGTGACGGAATAGCGTTCGCGGATATCATCGAAGGCTTTGCGGCAACGATCGACACGGCCGCCTGGGTCGTGCTGCTGCTCATGTTTGAGCTCGAAACCTACGTCCTTGAAGATCGTCATATCACCCGCTTCGTCGGCTGGGTACTGCAACTGTTGCGAGTGCTGTGTTACGCGGTTATTTGCTACGCGTTTTTCGGTTATGTGACCAAGTTGCTCTTTCTGATGCAGGTCACCCCGTTCACGGCAGTTACCGATCTGTGTGCATCCGCCGTGCAGAATTGGGCCTACGCCACCGATCTCGACCAGTACGAAATGATCACGGCCGGCACCTGCGAGTCGTTCACCAGCAGCAATCAATTCGTGCGTTTTTATGGCATGAATGCCTTGGTCGACACCGACGGTTACCGGGAAATCCTCCGCCTCGCCTGGGTCGACGTCATCAATGCCGGTGTCTGGCTTGGGGTCGTGGCTGTACTTGAAATGGACGTGCAGCTGCAGACCCGCGAACGCCTGCACGGACGTATTCAAACACTGAGTAACTGCGCCAAATACGTCATGTACAGTTTGCTGTTTCTGGCGGCTGTTTACTGGGGCTTCAAAGGCGACTTTGTCGACTTCTGGGATGCTTTTCTCTGGCTGGTCGCGTTCGTCTTCATTGAATTGAACGTAGTGCAGTGGCAACAGGAAGATGAACGGGCGGCAAAAGAAACAGGCGCCGCCCTGCTCGGCGACGCCTGAGGGCGCATCAAACCGCCCGGGTGGCTACGGCAGGCGGTACCAGGCTGGCCCGGCGCGCCGGCCCCGCCGCCGCTATCTGGCCGACGAGCCAGAGCATCAGCATGGCCGCCGGTATCAGGTACCAGGAAATGCGGGTAAGTTCGAACGCTTGCACCATCCAGACATTCAGCGCCACGCTTAACACTGCACCCGCCGCGATCCCAACGGAACTGACCAGAAAATTTTCCAGCATGAAATAAGCCAGGATAGAGCCACGGGTTGCGCCCAGCGCACGGCGGGTTCCGATCTGCCGGGTCCGCCGGCTCACATTGAAACTCGCAAGACCCACGATTCCGAGGCCGGTTATTCCCGTCAGCAGGAGCGCGGTAAACGACAGCAGGGTCACCAACGCTGAATCACCGAGATAACTGCGGCGGCGGGTCTCGTTCATCGTGCGCATTCTTTCCACGATTCGACTCCGGTTGCTTGTGGCCAGCATTTCCTCGACTCTGGGCATCATCGAATCGAGCAAGCCCGGCTCTACGCGAATGACGTACCGTACGTAAGGGTCCTGCCGAATCATTGGCATCAGGATTGAGCGCTCCACTCCATCCCAACCGTTCCAAGGCGCCTGCAAGCGCTCGACAATCCCAATGATCTGCACCGGGTCGTTTTCGTTGATGTACACCGTTTTGCCAACGACGCTGCCCCTCTCATCCGGGAACAACGTGTCAGCCATTGCACGCGTGATGATTCCCTGCGCGGGCAGCCGGTTGCTTTGCGGATCACTCCAGACTATCTCGTCCTCACGGAAATTGCGGCCTTCAACCAGATTCACGCCCAGTGTTTCTATACCGTTCTGGTCGGTAAAATAGAGCGCAACACTACTCCCGTCGCTGGAAAGGCCGGGCTCTCGGGACAAAGCCATGGACCAGCCGCCACCGCGCAGCGGTACCGAGTTGGTGCTGATCGCATTGACCACGCCCGGCAACGCACGCAGATCGCGAAGGTCATTCTCAATTAATGACCGATAATTGACGTCCTTACCGAAAGCATGGCTCGAAATGTAGAAGATATTATCTTCATCGACGCCGGAGGGCCGTGACATCAGCCGTGAACGCTCCTGAATGATCGCAATCGCATTGACGATGATCGCCATCGTTACCGCAATCTGCAAAGCGATCAGAATGTAGCTTGACTTGCTGCGCATCAATGCGCGCCAGATCGGTCCTATGTTCATGACTTATTCTCCAACGCTGATCCGGGCTGCCTGATCACAGCGTTTTTAACTGACTGGCGGGCTGAATCGCGCACGCTTTCCACGTCGGGTAAAACGCCGCCGCCAGTGATGACAATACTGCGAGAGTAACGGCGGCCAGGACCATGACCCAGTCCATAACCACCAGCTTCCCAATGAAGTCCAAACCTGAATACAGATTGCGTATGCCCTGCAAACCAAGCCAGGTCAGTCCCACCCCCAGCACACCGCCGCTAACACCGATAAGACTGGCTTCCACGATGTACTGGGTAAACACCGTGCGCCGTGAAGCGCCAAGGGCGCGACGCAGGCCTATATCGCCCGACCGTCGCAGCACCTTCGCCAACAACAGTCCAATAGTGTTAAGCAGGCAAACAAGCAGAAACAGCACCGCCAACACCAACAGTATGCGGACGCTTTCATCCACCACCTCTTGATACTGCAAGTGTTCAGTTACGCTGCGCAGCCGATTGTTAAGCGGTCGCGGGAAGCGACCTACCGCCTTTTGGGATTCCACGTAGGCGTTCAGAAAATCCGTATATTCGGCGTACTCCTCCGAACCATGGAGTTCAACCCACATCTGCATCCAGGCGCATTCCGAATTGAGGAAGGCTGGCCAGCCGCCGTCGGGAATCGGTTTCCAGCAATTGGTGTTGCCATTGTTGTACATCTCATTAGCGACGCTGGTGCTGAATGGCAGGAACAGTGATTCCGCATCGTTAAACGCACCAACGGTCACGTCATAGAACTTCGGTACCGGTGACCAGTCATCGATAACACCGGTAACCCGGTACAACTCGCCGTTCAGGCGCACCTGGCGGCCTGTTGAGTCTTCACCGCCGAACAGCTTTTCGTTCAGTTCGCGGGACAGCACAACAACAAACTCGCGACCATCATCTGCACCCTGGTCCCAACCGCTGCCGTACAGGAAAGGCACATCGAACATGGCAAAAAATTCGCGGCTGGTACTGCGTGACGGGATACTGAAAGGCAGTGCGTCGTCGTCGGTCGGCTCGACAATTCGACTCGACGAGTAACTGATAACCTGACGCCGTGCTTTAGCTGCTGCAAGCAGTGCTGTCGCGTCCAGGTACGTAACCTGATCGGGCGGCTCGTTCGGTTCGTTGGCCGGCTCATCCGGTCCCCAGCTATCAAGCTGGACGTAGAACAGTTGCGACGATTTCTGCGGAATCGGATTGCCGCTCATGATGTAGTAGATGGTCACCATGCTCATGCAAGCCCCGATGCCCACAGCGATGGCCGCTACCATCAACCCGCTCAGAATTGGATTCTTGCGTATGCTCAGTACGCCAAGCTTCAGATAATAGGCAAACATTGCGATACCTCAGGCGCTTGCTGCGGCGGCCAGTTCAAGGGGCAACTCACCAACGCAAATCTGACCGTCACGCACAAAAATATTGCGTTCCGCGCGGGTCGCCAGCGTCGGCTCGTGGGTCACCATGATGATGGTTGTCCCTTTGCTGTGAATGTCACACAGCAGATCCATCACACTGTCTGCCATCCTGGAATCCAGATTGCCGGTGGGTTCGTCGGCAAGCAGAAAGCGCGGCTCACCGGCAAGCGCCCGGGCGATGGCGACGCGTTGCTGTTGCCCGCCGGACAATTGCGACGGCAAGTGCTTGCGCCGCGATGCCAGACCGACCGTATCGAGCACTTTTTCGATTCGACGCGCACGCTCCGACGCAGTGAAACCACGGTAGCGCAGCGGAACATCCACGTTGTCAAAGACATCCAGCTCCGGAATCAGGTTGAAACTTTGAAAAATAAAACCGATCTTCTCGTTCCTGAGCCGTGACCGCTCCCGGTCGTTAAGCGTGGCTACATTGCGGCCGTCGAGTTCATAAGAACCGTCCGTGTATTCCTCCAGCAATCCGGCGATATTGAGGAACGTGGACTTACCGGAACCGGACGGGCCGGTAACCGAGACGAACTCCCCTTCGCCTACTTCAAGCGAGAAGTCCCTGAGCGCGTGCGTTTCCACGGTGTCGGTGCGGTAAATTCTGGATAGGTTTTTCATGCTCAGCATTTCGCTACTCCTGTACGTGCTGGCTCAGTCGGTAATCTGGACGATCTCGGCGCCCCTGAATTGATCGATACTGGAAATAATGACGCGGTCGCCTTCGGACAGCCCGCTAACGACCTGCACAGCGCCGAGGCTGCGCGCACCCAGTTCAATGGAACGGCGCTCAGCCAAACCATTGCCATCAAGTACGTAGGCAATACGCCCGGCGCCGCTGTCCAGGAACTGGCCACGCGCCAACATCAGCACGCCATCCAGTTCCTGAAGCAAAATGCGGGTTGTTAGCTGCTGGTTTTGCCGAATATTGGGTGGCATCCCGTCGCTGAAACGCAGTCGACTGCTAACCTGATTGCCAATAATCTCGGGTGACACGGCGACGACGGTTGCCGAATAACGAGAATTGCCCGCCACAATTTCTGCACTGATACCTGGCGCAAGATCATCCGCGTAGCTTTCCGGTACCAGGGCTTCGACTTCGAACTGCGACAGGTCAACAACAGCCATTACCGGCGTATCCCGAGCCACTGCTGCTTTCTGTTCGACCAGCAAATCGCCCACGACACCACTAACGGGTGATTGAATGACCAGTCCGTCTACCTGCCGTTGCAACTCATCGACCCGCAATTTTTGTCGGGCCAGAGCGAGTTCTGCCGCCCGCAGTTCGAAAGCGATTCGTTCGGCAAACAGATTGGCGTCAGCCACGGCATGCTGATGCGCCAGTTCAGCGTTACGCAGGTCATCCTGTGCTTTCTCAAAGTCCAGGACGGCTATGACACCCACCGCATTGGCCGCGTCCGCTCGCCGCTTCTCACGGTTTGCGGCTACGAGTCGAACGTTAGCCAGATCGGCTTCCTTTTGTTTTTCGAGGCGCTGCTGCCGGGATTCGATACGTTGACGTTCGAGTTCAACCGTTTGTTGTTCAAGCGTGGAGCGAGCTTGATCGAGCTCGCTGGTCAGTTCAGGGCTGTCGATTCGTGCCAGAATCTGGCCTTTTTCGACGGCAACGCCCGCATTGACCGCGAGCGTGATTGTGCCGGCGGCGGGCGCGTACAAGGTCGGCCGGACAGCGGCGACCACCCGGCCCTGCACTGACACATCGCGCACCAATGTTCCCCGGTCCACTTGTGCAATTCGCAATCGATCCGCCGGCACGGTTACCGTGGCATTGGCCCAGCGCTCAACAACCGGTACGGCTATCCAGGCAAGCGCCAGCAGCGCAAATAAAACAGCACCGCCAAGCAGCGGTGTTCGCAGGCTACGGCCACGTTCTATGGCAACGTCCTGCCCAGAGGTATCGGCGATTTTCAGAGTCGTTCCCTCTACGTAGCGGATGATTCGCTATGACTGCATTCATTCGGTTTGCCAATGAGATGCACGTAGGCGCAAAAACGTTGTAACGTTTGCCAATTTTTTTTGCGGTCAGGGCCTGGCCGGAACTATTTCGTCGTGAAAACCGGGTCGACGGCTGCAATGGAAACCAGATCGGGCGAGCTGTCCTGGACATCCAGTGCGATTAATCCATGTTGCTTGTTCAATGTCATCAGCCAGGGGTGCCAACGCATTTCGTTGTCGCGGCGGTAGTGCCCGGATACTTGCCAGCCGTCGTCAGTCGGATAGATATAGACTTTGCCGACCTTGCGATCTGGCGCTACCGGGTCGACGAGATCCACGGTGCGTTCCCTGCCGACATAGGACAGCAGTATCTCCCGTGCGGCCATGACCACCTGCTCTTCCTGCCGCCTTTGTTCTTTCGGCAAGGGGTCAGTAATTCGCTGGTAAGAATACATGGCAAGCAACAGCCCGAAGCCAATTGCCACTATGCGACTGACGACCCGGTGGTTCAGCATTTGCAAACAGGCCTCACGGTATACCAATGATTTTGTGCGTCTGCAGACTCAGTTTCCACCGCGGATTGCGTAGACAATACTCCGTTGCCAGGCGCGTATTGGCGGCGCGTTCAGGACTGTCCATGGGCTGCAGATAGAAATGTTCAAACGCCATCTTCTCAAATTGATCGGGTTGAGCTGACAATTCTGCTTGCGGGTATACCAGTTTCAGTTCGTTGCCACGCGTTTGCACCACAGTCGCTCCCGCTTTGGGACTGACGCAAATCCAGTCAACCTGTTTCGGCACCGGCAAGGTACCGTTGGTTTCCACGCCGACTTCGAATCCCCTGGCGTGTAACGCGTCTATCGCCGCAACATCCAGTTGCAGCATCGGTTCCCCGCCAGTACAGACCACGTAGCGCTGGCCACCGGCGTCCGTCGGCCAACAGCGCATGACGGCATCGCCCAAAGTATCCGCATCGACAAATTTGCCACCACCTTCACCGTCGGTGCCAACGAAATCGGTATCACAAAACCGGCACACGGCGCGTTCGCGATCTTTTTCCCGTCCAGACCACAAATTGCAGCCCGCAAAACGAAGAAAGACTGCGGCCCGTCCGGCATGCGCACCTTCACCCTGCAAGGTGAAAAACAGTTCTTTGACCGAATACGTCACGACGCGACTAGCGGGTCAGCGATACCCGCCTCAGCGAAACCGCGGGCACGCAAAATGCAGGCCGGACACTCCCCGCAGGGAGGACGAACACCGTTGTAGCAAGTATGGGTATCCGCCATAGCCTCCAGCGCACCTTCGTCTCTGGCAAGCAGAACCGTTTCCTTCTTGGACAAGTGCATCAACGGCGTGTGGATTGTGACCTCGGTTTCCATGCCCAGTCGCAGCGCTGACTGCAATGCCGCAATGGTTTCTTCGCGGCAATCCGGATAACCGCTGTAGTCCGTCTGGGCAACGCCCGTAACCAGGTGATGGATCCCCCGTTGCCAGGCAAAAGCCGCCGCCGCGGTCAGGAACAGCAGGTTTCGACCGGGCACAAACGAATTTGGCAAGCCCGTCTCCGGCTCTGCCTCAGCACCAACGGCGATACTCGAGTCTGTCAGCGAATTGCCGCCCAGTGCAGCCAATGTATTCATGGGAATAAGCACCTGCGGTACCCCCGCCCTGGCGGCGATACGTTCAGCACACTGCAATTCGATCCTGTGCCGCTGACCATAGTCAAAGGAGATGCACTGAACCTCGCCGAATCGCGCCAACGCCCAGTAGAGGCAGGTAGTCGAGTCCTGCCCACCCGACAAAACAACCAGGGCATGCTCGCGCTTGAATTCGTTTTCCAGAGCCACGATCGTTATTTCCGGAAGAGGTCTTCGGCAGCCTGGCGGGCCGGGTCGTGTTCTTCATTCGACAGCGAACCATCGCCAAACAACGAGTCCAAAGCCGCGTTCGCGCTCGCCGCCGGATCAGTGTCGGCCGCGACGTACCGACCCGGTGCCGGCGCAAACCAGTCGCAGAAGTTCGCGTTCACTTTGTTCATCACTTCCTCGGCATCGTCTTCGCGGCACTGGCGAGCGACACCCCGGTCGAAGTGCTGGCACATCCTGCAAACATGCACATAGTGCCCGCACGACGGACACTGGTCCTGACGCGACAACGGCAGGCTCAGCGCCTCAAGCGCAGCGCCACAGCGATAACACTGGAGAATATCGGTCATTCTGTCGCTCGCGGATCAAATGTCCGGCAAGTATACCCGCACCAGCCCGGTGATGAGCCATGACGGGCGGCAACAAAGCGCAAAGCAAGGTAAAGTTGCGCCCATGAAAATCCAGTCACCCTCCGGAAGCCTGCTGCATATGAAAGACCGGCGTATTGGCATGCTTGCCGTACTGACAACCAGCCTGCTGCTCACCAGTTGTTCTACCGCTCCGCCCTTGTTGAACAGCGAACGTATCGAATCCCGGTTCGGCAACTACTTCGTCCGGGTCATGTATCAGGACGAGCAGTGGCGCATGAGCAGCCTCGAAAGCACTGATGACAGTGGCCCGGTCACCCGCACAATGGCCGTGGTTCGTTACGCTGACGATCTGCCAGACGCGCTACTGGAGCCGCATCGAACGATCGTGGCCGGCGGCTCGATCGGGGCAACGTTTCGCAACGCTGGCTGGGCCATTCGCAAGTCCGGCACGTACATAGGACCATTCGATCTGGCAGCCCACGACACAACCGTCGGTGCACTGATGAAACTGCCGGAGCCGAAAGACATAGCCCTGCATACCTATGATTTCGTAGTATCGCGCGACGGTCAGGACTACAGGTACGCAAGCATTGTTGAGCTCCACCATCCGGATTACCTGTCAGCGCATGAATTGCAAACCATTTACGGACCGTCGACGTTTTCGACCGAGGTGGCCACGCTGTTGTCAGCCTTGCAGGCAACACTCCGCCACAAAGCGCCCTATTTGGTCCGCTGAGCAAATGCGACTACACTCGGCTCAGGCTCCCGAGTTCCGTCAAGAGGATCGTGTGATGCATACCACGTACAAGCTTAGCGCCCTGCTGTATACCCTTCTGCTGTTCGCTGCATTACCGGCGGAAGCCCAGAGCAGCGATGATGAAGTTGCGGTGTGGGCAATGGTTGAACAGCAGTGGCGTGCCGAGAAGCGCGGCGACAAGGATTGGGTCGATGAATTGTTGTCTGCCGATTTTGTCGGCTGGCCAACGGACTCGCCGGCTCCTCGCAACAAAGCGTCAACCCGCCTGTGGAATGAATTCAACTCGAGACAATCCGAGCTGCTTGAGTTCGAGTTATACCCGCAGGCGATCGTCATCCACGGTGATATGGCCGTGGTGCATTACCTTTACACTGCCGCAAATAAAGTCAAAGGCGGTGATGTCGAGTTCAGTAGTGGGCGTTACAGCGACATCCTCGTGCGTTCAGACAACGGCTGGCGCTTCGTCGCCTGGCACGGTGGCAACGACAAATAGGCTCAGATCAGTGGCGGTTTCGGTGCCCGTGATTGCGGCGCTGTCAGTGGCGGCGCCGACGAATCCGGTGCCGCAGGCCTTTTTCTCGCGCGCAATACGAAGACATTGCCGGCCAATACCAGCAGCGTACCTGTCAACAGACTGGCACTGATGTTCAGGCCCTCGAACAAGACTGACAACGTTAGCGCAACCACCGGGAACAAGACGGTGGCATAGCCCGCCTTGTGTGCGCCTATTCTTCCCAGCAACGTCAGGTAAGCACCAAACGCGACTATCGAGCCAATCACGGCCAGGTAAATAAGCGATACCAGGTACGCGGGACGCCAGTCAAAGACAAACCCACTGTCCATGCTCAATGCGATCAGCCCTGTAAACAGAGCGCCGTATGCCATGCCCCAGGCGTTCGACTGCAAAATCGGCAGGCCGCGACTTTGCGCATCCTGGGACACCATATTGCCGAACGAAGCGAGCAACGCACCAAGCAACGCGATGAGCGTACCGTAGACTGTCGCGTCGTTGAGACTGAGGGCCTCTATCTGCGGATAGAAGATCACGACAATGCCGGCGATACCCAGCAAGGAGCCACCGATCGCTCGCCAGTCGCTCCTCGCGCCGAAAAACAGCCGCGCGTTGATCATGTTCATCCACAGCATGGTCGAGAACACGATGGCCGCAAATGCAGACGTCACAAACACCTGCGCGCGGTACGCAAGTACGTAATTAAGGCTGAACATCAGCAGGCCCAGCAACATGAATCGCAGGTGTGCCGCAGCACCGAATCGCAGACGTTTGCGCCCACGGTAACACCACGCGAACAGCAACCCGGAGGCCAGGACATAGCGGTAAAAGACGGACACTTCTGTTGCCACCACACCGAGCTGGAACTCGATGGCAAGCCAGGTCGAGCCCCAGATAAGGACTGTCAGTGTGTACAGTAAAGTGTTGTTCACCCGATGTTTCCGTTAAGGCTTGTCGCAGCCGTCCAGTTTGCAATAGGCATCCCGCAACAGGCGAGCGTTAAATTCGCGATACCGGTGCATCCGGATCGCCGGCGACAGCAAGCCACGCAGTGCCTGTCGCCACGAAATCCGTTGAAAGGTGCCCAGCTTCGCCACCATGGCCGCTTGCTCGCAGTTGCACACCGTTGTGTTCATTCAAGTTCTCCTCGCCCCGGCGGGGCCAGACCGTGCTTGACTATAAGCTGCGGGTGAAGCTATAACAGATGCAGTTTTTCTAAAATGTCAGGTGAACAGTAATGCTCGCGGTCGACAAGCAGAACGGGGACTTTCTTTACCGTCAGGTTATCGACCTGATCACCGATAAAATCGAAACCGGAACCCTGCGTCCAGGCGACCGATTACCGTCACTGCGACGCATGAGCGAGCAGATCGGCGTGAGTGTACCGACCGTCCGCCAGGCCTACATAGAACTCGAGCGTCAGCGCCGGGTGCAGTCGCGACCGCAGTCTGGCTTTTACGTCCGCGCCCGTGCGGCCAACGAACTCGTCCGGCCGAGCCCCGCGTTCCGGCCAGCGGCAAAGCCCACCCCCGTGGCCTGCCGTTCGCTGATTGAACGGGTGTTTGACGGCCTGTACAGCACCCGGCTTGTGCCACTCGGTATCGCCAACCCAACCATGGCCCGACCGGCCGCGAAAAGTCTCAATCGCACGATGAAACGGGTCATGGCAAGGACTGACGGTCGTGTTCTGAGTTACGCCCATACGCTGGGTGACCCCGGCCTGCGCCGGCAGATCGCCTATCGTTACCTCGACACAATCGGCAGCGACGTCAACACCGACGAAATCTGTATTACGAACGGCGGTCAGGAAGCGCTGCTGCTCGCACTGAAAGCCGTCGCCGAACCGGGCGATGTGATAGCCGTCGAATCGCCTTGCTATCACGGCCTGCTGGAGCTGATTGACAGTCTCGGGATGTTGGCGATCGAAGTGGAGACCTGCCCCAAGGAAGGTGTGCAGCTCGAAGCGCTCGAGAAAACGCTCAGTGCACATTCGGTCAAGGCCTGCATATTTGCGACGACTCTAAGCAATCCGCTGGGGGTCACCATGCCTGACGATCATCGCCGGGAACTCGTGCACATGATCGAGCGTCACCACATCACATTGATCGAGGACGATGTTTACGGCGATCTTCGTTTCGATGGTTTTCGCCCCAAGCCCGCAGAATTCCATTCCCGCCAGGGCCGGGTACTGACCTGCGGCTCATTCTCCAAAACGGCCGCGCCCGGGTATCGCATTGGATGGTTGCTCGCCGGCCGCTACACGGCAGAGATCGAGCGCCTGAAACGCTCGTTCTCATGCTCGTCCGGGCTACTGCAACAACTGACCTTGAGCGAGTTTCTGGCCAGTGGCGACTACGATCGCTACCTGAAGGCTTTGCGGCCGGTACTGCAATGCAATGCCGAACGGATGGCAGCACTTATCGCCGAGTACTTTCCGGCGGAAACCCGAACGTCGCAACCGGTCGGCGGTTCCGTATTGTGGCTGGAGCTGCCACGTACTGTCGATTCAGAGGAGCTGTTTGACCGTGCAGTCGCGCAGGGAATCAGTATCGCCCCTGGATTGATTTTCTCACCGCGGACCCGCTACCGGAATTTCGTCCGATTGAGTTTTGGGCATCCATGGTCCGAGGCCATCGAAACATCGATACGCTGGCTGGGCAGCGAAGTGCGCGCAAGTCTGCGGGCGGCCTGACGCGGATGACGGACCTCTGGCTCATGGAAACAATGACTTAGCTCACAACCGCCGGTTAAGGCCGCGTTCAGGTTCGCGCCAGTACACTTTGCGCTACATTCGGAGCTGCGCCTGTGCTCCACATGGAGAACGCGATGACTAGCCAAACGATTACTCAATCACTGCCACTGCGACTGATAGCGCTGTCCTGCCTGCTGTTCGCGGCCGGCCTGGCCTGCGCACAAACGCCAGTGGACGACGATGGCAATCCGATCGGCACGGTCTACAGTGACGATTCGGGCAATGAATCTGTCGCAGCAACGCTCTCGCAGGAAGAGTTAGAGACCCTGGTCGGCCCGATCGCCTTGTACCCTGACGACTTGCTGGCGGTTGTTCTGCCGGCCTCGACATACCCGCTGGAAATAGTGCAGGCCGCCCGTTTTCTCGATGACCTTGAAAATGACAGCAGCCTGAAGCCGGACGACAGCTGGGATGACTCTGTGGTCGCGCTGCTCAATTACCCTGAAGTCGTCGAAATGATGAGTGACGATCTCGACTGGACCTGGCGTCTTGGCGAGGCCGTCGTTGCACAACAAAATGACGTCGTTGCCGCTGTCGAAGCGTTTCGCGACCGCGCATACGCCGCGGGCAACCTCCAGTCGGACGACCGTCAGCGTGTGACCCGCACCGGCACCACCATCGAGATCGAGCCGGTTGATGACGATGTCATTTACGTTCCGTACTACGAACCGGAGGTCGTTGTGCTGCGGCAGCCGGTACGCGCTTATTACTATTACCCACGCGCCTACCCGGTCTACTACTACCCTTACCCGGCAGGCTACCACTTCAATTCCGGTGCGTTTTGGGGCGTAACCACCGCTTTTCAGATAGGCTGGTCCAGCCACTATCTGCACGTCCAGCACCATAGTTACCATGGTCACCCTTACTACGGCTGGAATTACTACGACCGTTATTATTGGCGGCGTCCCAGCATCCAGGTCTTCCATACCTATTACGGGCGCAACAGCCACAGCAACAGTGGCTACCGCAACCGGCATGGTGACTATTGGCGACCCCGTCACCGCGGTGGCGCGCGGCCTGGCCATTATGAGTCGCGAACCCGTTACTACTCAGATCGCCGCCGCAGCTCGAGTAGCGATGGTTATGCACGGCGTGAGCAAGCTGCGCAGGCAAACCAGCCACAACGCCGGAACAATACGCAGGCGGCCAGGCGCGATCCGGGCACGCGTGCTAGCAACCGGCGCGCGGATCTTGTTGAACGTCGAACAAGCAATCCGGCTACCCGTCGCAGCAGCGAAGACAGCGCAATTCGCTTCCGCTCCCGCAGCCCAGCCGACAATGCGCGTATTCGAAACGGCGACCAGACTGTCCGCCGACAGTCCCCGGCGACACAGTCCGGTGACACCCGTCGACCGTCAGCTGCTCCACGCGAAAATCGTGGATCCGCAACGACTGAAAGGCGCAACAGCAATTCGGCAATTGCGCAGCGCAGGAATGTAGCGGCCCGGGAAAGCCAACGTTCAGTGGTACGACAGCGCAATACGGCGACCCCGGCCCCGTTGGTCCGTTCACGTACACAAAGTGAAAGAAACGCCGTAACTCGCTCAACATCGCGCCCGGACGTTACTCGTCGAGAGCGGCCGAGTGGCCCGGCACGGGCTGAAACATCCCGCAGTTCCAGCAGAGCCCAAGCGCCCCGTCAGCGGGCGCAACCAGTGCAGCGGCAGAATCCACAGCCGCGCGCGCAACCGGTCCAGCGACAAAGCCAGCCGCAAAGAAGCAACAGCGCCAAACCGGCGCGTAGCAACCGGTCACAGAGTGAGCGTGGCAATCGGCAGCGAAACCAGTGAGATAAACCGCCTTGTGTTCAGTCGCGGTTCTGCTCAGACGGGGTGCCATTGGCGCCCCGTTTGCTATCTGCCTTCCTTTTACCGTCGGCAGTAAGCTCCCAGGCTATGAACGCGATGGCGCCGCAAATTAGCAGAGCGAGAAAAATGATGATCAATGAGAGCAGGTTCATGTTGGCATCCTACCACTAGCCATCAATCCGCTTTGGTGTTGCTATCCGGCTTCGGAAGGCGGCCTTGCTTGCGCAGCGACTCCCGTAATACAAACTCAATCTGGGCATTGAGGCTACGCAAATCATCGTTCGCCCATCGTTGCATCGCCTCAAGTATCTTTTCATCGATACGCAATGCAAACGCTTTGCGCGAACTCATTGCAGTAACACCGCTGACGTAAGGTTTACGATATCCATGTCACGTATAAAGTGACCCGGTGTTCAGAACCGGCTGGGCATTCTCTTCACTGCACAGCACGACCAGCAGATTGCTGACCATGGCCGCCTTGCGCTCGTCATCGAGATTAACGATCTGCTTGGCGTCCAGTTGCTCAAGAGCCATGTCGACCATCCCTACCGCACCCGCGACTATTTGTGTTCTGGCAGCAATGATGGCCGACGCCTGCTGCCGTCGCAGCATCGCGTGAGCAATTTCCGGGGCGTACGCCAAATGGCTGATACGAGCCTCAATCACTGCAACACCGGCTTGTTCGAGGCGGCTCTGAATTTCACCGCGCAGTGCATTTGCGACTTCCTGTGGGTCGCTGCGTAGTGCCAGGCCCTCGCCCTCGTGCGGTTCGTAGGGGTAGGAGGTTGACAGGTCACGAAGCGCCGATTCGCTTTGGATGTGAACAAACTCTTCGTAGTCATCCACTTCAAACATCGCCTCGGCGGTGTCGACCACTTTCCAGACGACCACCGCCGCAATTTCGATCGGGCTACCCTGCGAATCGTTGACCTTCAGTTTGCCGCTTTCGAAATTGCGTACGCGCGTCGACACGCGGCTTTTGGCGTAGAACGGGTTTGCCCAGCGGAGACCTGAGTCGCGTACGGTTCCGGAGTACTTACCGAATAACTGCAGAACCTTGGCCTCGTTCGGATGCACCATGAAAAAGCCCACCCAGCACACGAGCACGACCAGAATGGACAAGGCCGCGAACAGGCAAGCGACCAGCGACTGCGCCGTGACGGCCGAGAACAAGCCGTAGAACGTGGCGATTTGTGCCAGTGCGAGCACCACCAGCATCACATAACCGGAGCGGGCCTGACGAACGATTTCACGATTCATGAACGTCTCCTATCACATTATTTCGATATCATTATGATATCAGTCCTGCGCGTTTGTCAATGATTATCAGGATCGGCACCGCGACGTAAGCCGGTCGAAACCCGCCGCATCGCGACAGCGGAGCCCCTGCTCCTCCAGATCTGTTCAAGAGTGGCGGCGCATGCTTTGTGTATTGCGTACGGCAGCAGCTCGTTGATACTTCAAGCTGGTTCGCCACCGAGCATCAAGCATGAACGCAGAATCTGGCCAGAACCCGTACACCGCCGTGGAAACCTCACTCGATCCCGCTGACTGGGAAGACTTCCGTGCGTTGGCGCACAACGCTGTAGACGACCTTACTGACTACCTGCAGAACGTCGCCACGCGTCCTGTCTGGCAGCCTTTGCCAGCTGCCAGCAGCGCACACTTCAAAGAACCCGTGCCGCGCGCGGGCCACGGTGCGGCCGGCGTGTACGAACAGATACGTGAGCACATCCTGCCGTACCCAACCGGCAACATTCACCCCCGCTTCTGGAGCTGGGTGGGGGGCACCGGCACAGCCAATCAATTGATAGCCGACATGGTCATCTCAACGATGAACTCCTGCTCGCTCGGCTTTGACGAGGCCGCGTCGTCTCACGTTGAATTGCAGGTCATCAACTGGCTCAAGGAATTGCTCGACTACCCTACAACCGCGAGCGGCTTGCTGGTCAGCGGCGGCTCCATGGCGAACCTTGTCGGACTGGCCGTGGCCCGCAATGCGAGAGCAAACTACGACGTTCGCACTGCAGGTATCGATATTCAGGAACACCCGCGGTTAATTTACTACGCTTCAAGCGAGGCACACTCGAGCATTGCGAAGGCCATCGAGTTACTGGGACTTGGTAAGGAATCCTTGCGAACCCTGCCGGTTCTCGACGACTACACTATCGATCTCAACGCACTCGAACGCGCCATTCACGACGACCAGGCGGCCGGACACCGGCCCGCCTGCATCATCGGCAATGCTGGCACAGTCAATACCGGCGCCACCGATCCACTGCCGGAACTCGCGGATATCGCGGAGCAAGAAAACCTCTGGCTGCATGTCGATGGCGCATTCGGTGCGTTCATTCGGATGAGCCCCGCCTATGCGTCCATGGCCGAAGGACTCGAGCGCGCCGACTCTGTCGCATTCGATCTGCACAAATGGCTGTACGTGCAGTACAACTGTGGCGGTGTGCTGATACGGGATGAGAAATTGCACCGCAACACCTTTTCCTCCCTGCCAACTTACCTCCGGAAACTGGATCGCGGCCTTGCCGCCGGCCCGCTGAATTTCTCAGAATTTGGTGTGCAGTTGTCGCGTTCATTCGTTGCCCTTCGCGCCTGGATGGCGTTGAAAAGTGAGGGCGCCGACCGTTACGCACAGCAAATTTCGCAGAACGTGCTACAGGCGCGCTACCTGGAGGCGCTGATCAACCGCCATAGCGAGTTGCAGTTGCTCGCACCTACCGCGATGAACATCGTCAATTTTCGCTATTTCGACGCAACGTATGACAACGACAAACTGAATGCTTTGAACCAGGAGATTTTAATGCGGCTGCATGAAGATGGCATTGCGGCGCCATCATCGACCGTTCTGCGGGAACGCTTTTCATTGCGGGTCGCGATTTGCAATCACCGCAGCACACGCGCGGATTTCGAGGCACTGGTAAACGCAGTCCTGCAATTCGGCCGCGAACGGCGGCGCTGCACTTGACAACAATCAGCCCGGCAGTGTGACTACAAAGGCTGCTCCTGCCACGTACTCCCGGTCAAGCGTGAGCCGACCGCCGTGCGCACGCGCGACCAATGTCGCAAGGTACAAACCGAGACCACTGCCACCCGTATGCCGGGTTCGCGACGGATCGCCGCGAAAGAAAGGCTCGCCAATAAAGTCCCGCTGTTCTTCGGGTATTCCCGGACCCCGGTCCTGAACACGAATTACCACTGAATCACTACGAACCTCCACCGAAACCTCGATTGCACCGGCGCTTTCGTCGGAATACCGCAACGCATTGCTTAGCAGGTTCTTCAACAGCAACACGACGCGCGCTTCGTCTATGCGCACGGGGCGGGACATACCCGAGTAGGAAACTCTGATACGGCCTTTATCGCGGGTGAAAAAGTCATCGAGCAATTGTTGAATCACAACGTTGATATCGCATTCTTCAAGATGCAATGCCGCATGCCGGCTGTTCAGGTGCTCTGCCTCCAGGAGAGTGACAATGATCTTCTCCATTTCGACTATATCGGCACGCATGCCGTCCGCATCGGTTGCCCCGCCCTCCTGATCGGCGAGCAACTCAACAGCAAGGCGCATTCGCGATAGTGGCGTTCGCAGTTCGTGACTGATACCCAGCAAGAGCTGCCGTTTCGCATCAAGCATGCCGCGGACGTCGGCCGCCATGTTATTGATATCTTCAGCCAGATCACCGAGCT
This sequence comes from Woeseia oceani, assembly GCF_001677435.1. Taxonomy (GTDB): domain Bacteria; phylum Pseudomonadota; class Gammaproteobacteria; order Steroidobacterales; family Woeseiaceae; genus Woeseia; species Woeseia oceani. Next base: position 1,943,946 of record NZ_CP016268.1, on the reverse strand, counting down.
GATCCTTCCGCACGTTCTCAATCCGTTCGTCAAACCGGCCCTGGCCAATACGTGCTGCACCGCGCCGAATAGTACTGATCGGGCGAAACAACCAGCGAACGGCAAAATAGGCGAGCACAACCAAGGACACGCCAACGCCAACAATTATCGGCATCAGGCTGCGGGTCTGGACCTCGTCCGCTATACGCGGTGACGAAACAATCACGGCATTTTCACCGCGTCGAATGCGCAGGAAGCGGTGCCCATCCAACTCCGCGAACTCTGCATCCCGCAGTTGTCCCAGCAAACGATTCGCCGGGTCACTCAGAACGGCACCACGGTCGAAGGTTAATTCCGACTCTTTGGGAAAGGCGGGGTCTGATGCCCAGTCGATTTCCGGCCCGGTAATGCGTATGTCGACAGGCACCTTGCGGGTGATGCTGATCGCGCGTTCGATTCGCGGAGGATCACCGATGTCATCAAGAACGTAATCGATGTGCAGCGACAAGTGGCCGCCAACGAGCTCGCGAACTTCGTCCGTATCGTAAACCCAACCAACTGCAAGCACGGCGAAGAACACAAAAGAGGCAGCCAGAACAAAGAAGATCCCCAACAACCGGAACGACAAAGAACGCGCCAGGCGTCTAAGCATTCTTCGCCACTCTGCCGACGAACAGGTAGCCGCGCCCCCAGATAGTCTGAATAAAACGCGCAGGTTTGCCGGGATCACGCAACTTGCTGCGCAGTCTACTGATCATGATATCGACCGAGCGGGTCAGAATCGCGGCGTCGATCCCACGCAAGTTGGAGAGTATTTCATCGCGCGATATCTTCTTGCCCGCATTGCTGGCCAACAAGACCAGCAACTCGTATTCCATGGACGTCAACTCGACCTCATCACCATCAACACGAACTGTTCTGGCTTCCTGATCGATGGTTATTCCGTCGAACACCAATTGCTGTTGGCCGCCGGTGTTCGCGGTGGCTCGTCGCAAGATGCTCTGGATTCTCGCAACCAGCTCGCGTGGTTCAAACGGCTTGGCTATATAGTCATCCGCACCGAGCTCCAGGCCTGAAACCCTGTCGATAACATCGCCTCGAGCAGTCAGCATAATGATGGGGATGGAGTCACTCTTGCGGACCTCCCGGCAAATATCGAAACCATCGCGCCCAGGCAGCATCACGTCCAGCAACAGCAGGTCGTAATCTCTGGATTGCAGGAGTTTCAAGCCTTCGTCAGCATCGTAGGCACAATCCAGTTCAATATCAAAGCGCTGCAGATAGTCGCGTAGCAACTTTGAATGCCGTTCGTCGTCGTCTATGAGCAGCAGGCTTTTCATGATCCGATAATACCCGGTTCGACCGGCGGCAACCGCAATATTCAGGCCACAGTTACGAATTGAAACACACGCTTACAGAATTGACGCCATCACGTTCATTCTTTCACTGATGCTTATTCCGCTGGGCCGGGTAACCCCAACCGCAGAGAACAACGTCCCGCCCCAAGGACTCTCCGCGATACCGGCTCTGCCAATAGCGCCCGCCCCACGGCGCCACACTGCCCCGCCACTGGCGGGGCTTTTTTTGTGGCATCAGAATGTGCGGAAACTGGCGCCAATCCGTTTACTGGCAGGACTATCGACGCCGGCATCTGCTGCGTAGGTCGGCCAGTCGGCACACGCCGTTAGTACCTGTTCGACTATTTGCTGCGAATTACGTACCGAATATTTCTCCGCGACTGCGCTTATGTCAGCGAGAGTAATCCGGTCGCGCTGGCCATTAACGCTCATCTGGTGAGCGCGGGTCCAGGCACCCTCCGGATTCCACGCGTAGATCATGTCGAATGCCGGAGACAAGCGCCAACGACCCTTTTTGTCCATCAGGTAGGCAATGTTTTTGGTGTGATCGTCCTGATTGCGCGCCACCACGTTGAACACCATGCGGCGAAACTGCTCACTAATGTCTGGTGCTGCCATCCTGAGCGTCTGCATTACCTGAAATGCCTGCTCATAGCTGTGCGCCCCGGGCAGTTGATTGTCCAGGTGCGCCAGCGCGTAGAGCGATTGCATATGGACCTTTTCGCCAGCGGTGTTGCGGTCGAACCGCCGCGTCATGAAATGACTGCGGCCGTTTTCTTCGAGGAGCCGGCATTCGCTCATCGTGATCCCGGCCGCAACAGCCATCAGATAGTACGCATATTCGATACGGCCATAGCCCTGCGGATCGCGGACACCGCGCTCGCGATTCTCAACACCATCAAACTTGAGAATCCAGTATTCGAAACCTTCCGGCGCGTTCAGCTGGCCGGAACGAATTTCCCCGCTCGCCGGATTCCACGCAATTACTGCTTTGGCACGAGCGCCGCCAGCAGACGTACCTACGCGCAGAATGTCGTCCAGCGCTTCCGTGTAGTCGGCAGCACCGCCTTTCAGTCTGATGCGCAGGCCGTCACGGAGATCAAGAATGTGCTGCGCCAGCTCAACCAGGTGCTCAACCTCCAAGGGGACCGAGCCCTTCGGTGTCGTGCGTGTTGCCGGGCGAAATTCGAGCGCGCCCATACCACGCCTGCCGATATAGCAAAGCCGTTCGACCGGGTTGAAGCTCGCCTTGTCGCGACCTTCGCGCACCAGCCATTGATCGATAATTGCATTGCCAAAATCATCCGGCAGAGAATCAGCGAGCAGGCCGGGAAGTCCCTTGAAAGAACTCCTGGCGAGCTCTGGAAAACGGTAGACACGTGATCCTAATGGCATCATCAGCGGTGACAACTCGATGCCGCTCTTTTGGAATGCCGGCGTGTATTCGAAAGCGGCAAGCCCGGCCTCGTCATCCCAATACACCGCACCAATCGCCCGGCCCCACAGACGCACTTCGGCAACGTCGACCGTTACCATTGCCACTCTTCCTCGTCAGCCTGCGTTGCTGCCTGAGTTGAAGCGCGTTGCCGGGTTCGCCCGTCACGTCGTGCCAGTTCTACCGGGCTTGGTCCCTCATCCGGCAACAATTGCTGCAACTGCCCAAGGGCATTCAGAGAACGCAACAGGTTGATCAACGTATCCAGGGAACTGTTGCGTCCGAGTTCGGCATTGCGCAACGTGTTCAATGAAACACCGGCGTGCGCCGCCAGGGCTTCCTGGGTCAGGTTGACATTCAGCCGACGCTGCCGCAGCCGACGCCCCAGTTCGGCAAGAATGTCCGTGTTGTTCATAGACGAAAAGTTCATAATCACCAGTATACTGTCGCTTACCGGCCTTTCCCATAACTTATCACTATTTTATTGTTGTTTACGGGATATTACACTCAATCCCGCTGCCGGGACAGCCGATGCCGGCCCCGGGTGGATACCCGCCCCCGACAGTCGCCGGATATTCGCCAATCGTGAGGCGCTTTTGCCTATACTCTGCGCTGCCCGGATGCGGCAAACAACAACGAGAATGGAGGAAACACATGACCTTTCGCATGATGCTCTTGAGCGCTACCGCCTTGTCAATGACAGCCTGCGGACCCGACAGCGCCACTCCACCCGCCGCCGAATCCGCGCCCGCAGCACAGGTCGCGAGCGAAACGACCGAAGCTGCAGCCAATCGTATTGCCCAGGACAATCTGATCATCGATACGCACATCGACGTGCCCTACCGGCTGGAAGAAGAGCCCGCGGATGTCAGCCAGGCGACCGAAACAGGGGATTTCGATTACCCACGAGCCGTGGCTGGAGGCCTGAACGTCCCCTTCATGTCGATTTACACCCCCGCCCGACTCGAGGCCGAAGGGCGTTCGAAAGAAGTCGCTGAAGGCCTGATTGATCTGGTCGAAAGCCTGGTCAAGCAGTCGCCGGACAAATTCGCGATTGCGCGATCTCCCGATGACGTTGAAGCGCAATTTGCCCAAGGACTGATCTCCTTGCCGCTAGGCATGGAAAACGGCTCACCCATCGAAGGCGATCTCGGCAATGTGCAGTATTTTTACGACCGCGGTATTCGCTACATCACCCTCGCTCACGGCTTGTCGAACCACATCTCGGATTCATCTTACGACGACAACAAACAATGGGGTGGCCTGAGTCCGTTCGGCGAAGAAGTCGTACGTGAAATGAATCGCCTGGGAATCATGGTCGACATCAGTCACGTATCCGACGAGGCATTTTGGGACGTCATGGAAATAACCAGCGTGCCGGTCATTGCTTCGCATTCATCGGCAAGGCATTTCACGCCGGGTTGGGAACGCAATATGTCCGACGAAATGATCGTGCGCCTCGGCGAAAACAACGGCCTTATCATGATCAATTTCGGCTCGGCGTTCATAAGCCAGGCCGCACGTGACTATGGCGACAAACGCGGTGCAGCTTATCGCGAATGGCTTGAAGCACGCGGTGGCGAAGCGTCGGATGAAGAGCGGGAAGCATTCCGCGCCGAGTTCGTTGCCGAGCACGGACCCTACCCGTTCGCCACACTGGATCAGACGCTGGACCACTTCGACCACGTTGTGAAGCTGACTGGCGGTACGGACAATGTCGGTATCGGCTCGGACTACGACGGCGTTGGGGACAGCTTGCCCATTGGACTCAAGGATGTGTCCAGTTACCCGAACCTGGTCGCCGGCCTGTTGGCCAGAGGCTATAGCGAAGAGGACGTGGTAAAGATACTCGGTGGAAACCTGATGCGAGTCTGGCGTGAAATTGAAGCTGGCGCTGGCAGGTAGCATTTCCATTTATTCATTCAGGCGGAGTTGCCGATGCAGATTTTATCCTGGCGAATCGTGGTCACAGCGCTCGCAGCGCTTTTCATGCTCGGCGCCTGCTCAAAAGAACAGGCACCTGCTGCCGATACCGTTGCTTATGACCTGATCATCCGCAACGGCATGATCTACGACGGCAGCGGCGCCGCTCCCTACCGCGGCGACGTTGCCATCAATGGCGACCGTATCGCGGCCCTGGGCGACCTCGGCGTCGCTACAGGTGTCGAGGAAGTTGATGCAGCCGGTATGGCTGTCGCACCGGGCTTCATCAACATGCTCTCCTGGGCAACGGAATCACTGCTCGAAGACGGTCGCGCCCTCAGCGACATTCATCAGGGCGTAACCCTCGAGATCATGGGTGAAGGCGGGTCAATGGGCCCGCTCAATTCGCGCATGAAAGCCGAACTGCAGGAACGCCAGGGCGACATCCGTTATGACGTGAACTGGACCACGCTCGGCGAATACCTGGAGCACCTGGAAAACCGCGGTGTTTCAGTGAACGTCGCGTCCTACATCGGCGCCGGCACAGTACGCGTTCACGAGGTTGGCTACGATGACCGCCGTGCGACGGCCGAAGAACTTGCGCGCATGCAGGAACTGGTTCGGGCAGCCATGCGGGAAGGCGCTATCGGGGTTGGCTCGTCACTAATTTATGCACCGGACAATTTCGCAGATACCAATGAACTGGTGGCGCTGGCCTCTGCCGCGGCTGAATACGACGGTAGCTATATCTCGCATATCCGCAGTGAAGGTAATCGGCTCGAAGAAGCGGTGCAGGAGTTGATCAAGATATCGAGCCTGAGCGGCGCACCGGCCGAGATCTATCATCTCAAGGCCTCCGGCAAGAACAATTGGTTCAAGCTCGAGAATGTCTTCAATATGATTGAAGCTGCTCGTGCTGCCGGCCTGCGAATTTCAGCCAACATGTACACCTACAACGCCGGAGCAACCGGACTCGATGCAACCATGCCGTTATGGGTTCAAGCCGGTGGTCATGACGCATGGGTCGAACGCCTCAAGGACCCGCAGATTCGCGAACGCGTCATCGCCGAGATGCACGACGACAGCGACGACTGGGAAAACTTTTACGTGCAGGCCGGGCCCGAAAATATTCGACTGCTCGGGTTTCGCAATGAAACACTGCGACCGTTAATCGGCAAGACCTTGCAGGAAGTGGCCGACGAGCGGCAACAGGACCCAGCGGCAACCGCCATTGACCTTGTCATTGAGGATGACAGCCGCGTAGACGCTGCGTTCACCTTGATGTCCGAGTTCAACGTCAGCAGAAAAGCAGCCAAACCGTGGGTAAGTTTTGGCTCGGATGCCGGCGCATTGGCGGCCGAAGGTGTCTTTCTGAATTCGAGCCCTCATCCACGCGCCTATGGCACTTTTGCGCGGGTCATCAGCCGGTTCGTCAGGGAAGAAAGCCTGATGCCAATAGAAGAAGCCGTACGCCGCATGACCTCGCTACCCGCTTTCAACACCAACATCCGCGGTCGCGGCCGCCTGAAAGCCGACTACTATGCCGACGTTGTGATTTTCGATCCCGCCGAATTCACGGACCACGCCACCTTCGAAGAGCCCCACCAGTACGCGACGGGCGTCGAGCACGTGTTTGTAAACGGTGTGCAGGTACTGAAAGACGGCGAGCACACCGGGGCAACGCCCGGACGGGTAGTACGTGGCCCTGGCTGGGTCGGCTGGCCTGACAATCAACCGATCAACTGAGCGCTGGCAGAGTCCCCGACCGGCACTGGCCGCAGATCGACGGACGCTGCGTCAGTCGTTGAAGTAGAACGTGTAGACGAGGAATACGGCGAACAATGTGAGCGCCATGCTAATCAGCCGGCGGTTCATCGGATTGTAGTCTTTCATAAACGTCTGCCGGGGCGGCTTCGGATTCAGCCGTACGGATGCCCGATCAACCAGCACTTTGGCATTGGCCATGCCTATGCCGGTGGTTTCCATGAGCAAATTGATCGCGACGACCTTGCGACCTTGCTTGATTGCGGTGACGACCTCGGCGGGTAGTTCGTCTTCAGTGAGTACGACTTCTGGGTTCATTCTCGTGCGTTTATGGTCGGGCCTGCGGTGAGGGAAACTTAACAAAATGCCGTCCGCAATTTATCCGAACAGTTCTCATTTCGCCAGTTAAAAAACAACCGTTTCGGCCCAGATACCGCCTAGCTGACAAGGCTACCTGCGGCCGGCTGAACGCGGCGACACGTACATGGGCACGACCGCCCGAGAGACTTCTTGGTCCTGATCATCGCGGACGGAAATACTGACATCGACATCCTGAGCCGGCCCATAAACTACGGCAGGCAAAGTGGCGATTGCAGTGAGGTCGCTTGCGGCGCGCGCGAGGTATTCAATTGTCATTCCTCGCGGTATCCAGCGCTGGTCGGCGGGAATGCTCGCCTCCATCATCGTACCCGCTGCCAGTTCCGCAAGGTTCGCCATCGCAATAGCGTGGACCGTACCCAGATGGTTCTGAACTTTCCGGCGGTTCCTGAGCCGCACTACTGCCCGACCGGTCTCCAACTCAAGAAACATCGGGGATATCGACGCAAAGTACGGGGCCTTGAAACACACGGCACGGGTGAACAACCAGCGACCGACAGTTGTGCCGGAGAGCTTTCGCCACGTGCTCAGTGCCCGTGACACGGCGTCAGTACAGGTTCATCAGGGTTGCCAGGCCCAGTCAAAATTGTCCCTGTTCGGCATCTTGACGAGCGGCAGGCTCTGCGCGTTCATAACCGCGTTGCCGTCGATGACCCCGTTCAGGTGCAGCAGGTAGGCGGTCACTGCGTACACTTCATCGTCGTCCAGACTGCCTGGCGCGGTATACGGCATGGCCCGCCGAACGTAATCGAACAGTGTTGTGGCAAAGGGCCAATAGCTACCGATGGTCTTGACCGGGAGGTTCGATTGCAGGCTGCCATGGCCACCGGCCAGACGGTCATTCGGACCGCCCTCACCGTTGACACCGTGGCACGCGACGCACTGCTGCAGGTAAATTTTTTCGCCCGTGGCCACGGTCCCGGCACCTGCCGGCAACCCGGCACCGTCCGGCATAACAGTGAAACTCACTGCGTCGGCCTCTGCGGCGGACAATTCCTCGCCCAGCTGCGGCGATTCGTTGTCGGCAAATGCGAGTACCGGCAACAGGCATGCAAGCCGCAAACAGTTACGCGTAGACATTGCGCACCCATCCCTGACGATCGATGGCCCAGGCCTGAATTCCGTTGTAGTGATAGAACGAATTGCTGGCCCTGCCGGCCAGAACCTGCTCCCGGGTCGGCTGGACCTCCCCGTGCTCGTCGGTTGCCCGGCTGAGTATCACAGCAGGCTCTCCGTTCCAGTGCCATGCGCTGCGAAAGCGCGTCAGGTTCATCGGCAGCACACTGTCATCCAGCGCCGCATCCGCCCAGCTCTTGCCGCCATCCGCGGAGACCTCAACCCGCCTGATGCGTCCGCTTCCCGACCAGGCAAGGCCTTTTACCTGATAGATCCCGGCGGGCCCCATGGCCAATCCCGGAGACGGGCTGGTAATCAGCGATTTGACACCCATCGGATAACTGAACAGGGTTGCCCGGCCATTGTCCGCGAGGTCTGAATACCGCGATGTCTCATCTTTAGTCATGGCCGGTGCCGCGGTCACCTGCACATTGCGCAGCCATTTGACACACATATTGCCCTCCCATCCCGGGAGGAACAGCCGCATCGGATAACCGTTCCCCGGCCGCAACGGTTCCCCGTTTTGATACAAAGCAACAATCGCATCGTCCATGATTTTTCGCAGGGGAACGCTGCGACTCATCATGGCCGCGTCCGCTCCATCTGCGACTACCCAGGATGCGTTCTTGCTAACGCCCGCCTCTTCCAGCAGCACAGACAACGGTACGCCACCCCATTCGCTTGCCGATACCAAGCCGTGCAATTCGCCGCAACTGGCATCGCGCGGCTCCGGAGCGAGCATCCCGCCACTGTTGCCCGAACATTCCAGGAACTGAATTCTGGAGACCGCTGGGTATCGCAGCAGAGATTCGAGACTAAACGACAAAGGCCGTTTGACAAGACCGGTGATGTAAAGGCGATGCCGTGCCGGATCGATATCGGGAATGCCACTGTGATGGCGCTCAAAATGCAGGCGACTGGGTGTGATGATTCCGTCCAGGTGCTCCAGTGGTGTGCGGGATACTCCGGTACCCGTTGTACCCGCCTGAGAACTAATGCCGAGCCGTTTGATGTGGGCGGTATGTTTCGCCGGCGCACCACTGTCAGCCATCGGTGCCCCGGGGTGCCTTGTCCACGGCTCGCGCTCCTGGCCGACAGCGTGGGCACAGAGCAGACCTGCACTGGCACCGACACCGGCCCGAAGAAAAAGCCGCCGATCCAGCAAGCCATTGCCGGCTACGTAATCCTCACCTGGTTTTGAGTCTTGCATAGAATTCCCCCGATAATTCGCCTGGTCTTGCACCGCGCGCAGGCCACTGTTCGCTGCGCAGGCATTTTGATAGCCTTGACCCTGAAGCCATTCTGCTCCACCTGAATTCACTCTGCCACATACCCAGCAATAACGCTCTTGCCAGGCACCGGCGGTCGTTATCGTCGGTCAAGACAAGTTTTGCCCACGGAGTCATTGATGAGAACACGCCTACCCTTTCTGATGTTGTGTGCAGCGGCATCGCTTAGCGCCTGCAATGACCGTAGCAGCGACGAGCCCGCCACCAATTCCGGCGAGGCCTATGGCAGTCGCTACCAGGCCCTGCCAGCGACAAGCACCTTACTGAGCGGCGCGACGGTGCTGACCGGCACCGGCGAACGCCTCGACAATGCCGACGTGCTGCTGCAGAACGGCCGCATCGCGGCGGTGGGCCAGGACCTCAAGGCGCCCGATGTCGAACGCGTTGATGCCAGTGGCCTGTGGATCACGCCCGGCATTATCGATGTGCATTCTCATCTGGGTGTTTATCCCAGCCCGGGAGTGGACGCGCACTCCGATGGCAACGAAGCAACGGCCGCCAATACGGCGGAAGTCTGGGCAGAACACAGTGTCTGGCCACAGGACCCGGGCTTTGTTGCGGCCTTGGCCGGCGGCATTACCTCGCTGCAGATCCTGCCGGGTTCTGCGAACCTGTTCGGCGGCCGCGGTGTCACACTGAAGAACGTGCCGGGGACATCAGTGATGGACATGAAGTTTCCCGGCGCGCCGTACGGCCTGAAGATGGCCTGTGGCGAAAACCCAAAACGGGTATACGGCGGGCGCGGTATGCCGCCATCGACCCGCATGGGTAATGTCGCGGGCTACCGCAGTGCCTGGATCGCGGCAAGCCAGTACCGGGACAAACAGCAAAAAGCCGCAAAGGGTGAAGGTGAAGCGCCGGATCGTGACCTCAAACTCGAAACCCTCGCGGGCGTGCTGGATGGTGAAATACTGATTCACAACCATTGCTACCGCGCCGACGAAATGGCGGTCATGCTCGAAATTGCCAAGGAATTCGATTACCAGATCACGGCGTTTCATCATGCCGTCGAGGCCTACAAGATTCCCGACCTGCTGGCCGAGAATAACGTTTGTGCCGCAGTCTGGGCAGACTGGTGGGGCTTCAAGATGGAAGCCTATGACGGTATTCGCGAGAACGCCGCGATCATCGACAATGCAGACGCCTGCGCGGTTATTCATTCCGACGACGATCTGGGAATTCAACGGCTGAACCAGGAGAGCGCCAAGGTCATGGGTGCCGCTGCCAAAGCCGGCATCGAGATTCCTCCGGAGCGTGCTATCCGCTGGATAACGGCGAACGCCGCACAAGCGCTCGGCATTCTGGATCAGACCGGTACGCTCGAAGCCGACAAGATGGCCGACATAACGGTCTGGAGCGGCAACCCGTTCAGCGTTTACACAACCGTGGAGCGTGTTTACATCGACGGCGCGTTGGTTTACGACCGCCAGCGACCGGAGAAAAATCCCTTGACTGATTTCAGCCTTGGCACCGCAGCCGTCGCAGGAGGTGCCGAATGAAGCATCGCATCGCACTCTTTCTGATTGCCCTGTTGCCCATCCACCTGCAGGCGGAAACGATCGCCATTACTGGCGCACGCGTGCATACGGTGAGCGATCGCGGCACCCTGGAAAACGCCACGGTGATCATCGAAGACGGCGTTATTGCAGCCGTTGGCAACAACCTAGCGCCGCCGTCCGGAGCAACGGTCGTGGACGCCAGCGGCAAGATTGTTACCCCTGGCCTGTTTTCCGCCATGGGCCAACTGGGTCTGACGGAAGTGAACGCCGTGAGTGGCACCGTGGACTTCATCCAGCGAGGCGAGCAGTTCAGCGCAGCGTTTGATGTTGCCGATGCTTACAACCGCCGTTCTACGTTGATCGCCATCAACCGTATCGAAGGCATCACTCGTGCAGCCATCATGCCCACGGGTGCCGGTGGGCCGGATGAGGCCGGACAGTTCAGTCATATTTTTTCCGGCCTCGGCGCGATCGTTCAACTCGGCGACGAAGCCGATTCAATAGTACGTCGCCAGGCCGCAATGGTCGTGCACCTGGGCGAAGGGGGCAGCAGCCTGGCTGGCGGCTCCAGAGCAACAGCCTTGCTGCAACTCCGGCAAGCACTGAACGACGCGCTGGATTACGCCGGCCATAAAGACGATTACGAACGTGGCAGCCGGCGTGCCTATGCGCTTAGCCAGTCGGATCTGGAAGCATTGCAAGCGGTCATCGAAGGGACCCTGCCGTTGATCGTGCACGTCGATCGGGCGAGCGATATTGAAGTGCTGCTTAGCATGGCGGCAGAGTACCGCCTGCAATTGTTGATCGCAGGTGGAACGGAGGCCTGGATGGTCGCCAAGCAACTTGCCGATGCGGGCGTAGGCGTAATACTTGACTCCATTAACAATTTGCCCGGCAGTTTTGACAAACTCAATGCCCGTCTGGATTCAGCGGCACTGTTGGCGGATGCCGGCGTGCCTGTCGCCTTTGGTGGCAGCAGCGTGCAAAACCACAATGCCAGAAACATCACGCAGGCCGCAGGCATTGCGGTCGCTAACGGCTTGACCTGGGAAACAGCGTTGCGCGCGCTCACACTTACGCCGGCCGAGTTTTACGGCGTTGCCGACCGCAGCGGAAGCATCGTCGCAGGCAAGGATGCCGACATCGTTATCTGGGCCGACGACCCGCTGGAGCTAAGCAGCTATCCCGAGCAGGTGTACATCAAAGGCGAGCAGATACCGATGCAAAGCCGGCAAACCTTGCTGCGCGACCGTTACCTGAAATCGGCCAGCCAGTTACCGCCTGCCTTCCGGCATTGATTCCACCGCGCCTGCGGCAGCGTCGATCTGCCGCAGGCGTTTTTGGAGGTATCGGCATTCTGTATCGTTCTGGCAGAGCGCCAGTGCACGCAAGGCATAGTCCCGGGCCTTGCTGAACTCCCCCGCTTTCCGGCACAGCTCCGCACGGGCTGCGTACAACGGTTGATAGCGTGCGAGCGAGGGTTCCTGCTCGAGTTCATCGAAGATAGCGACGGCGGCTGTCGTCTCGCCAGCGAAATAACGCGCAACCGCTGCGTTCAGCTTGATCACCAGTGACGGTTGCGCCGTATACAACAAACCGTACAGATCACGTATTTGTCCCCAATCCGTTTCTTCGAAGCTGGCTGCCTCGGCGTGCACGGCACTGATCATCGCCTGCAACAAATACGGCCCAGGCGGTCCCAGCGCGGCCGCTTCGACAATCAGCCGCTGGCCAGCATCGATCATCGCCCTGTCCCACAAGCACCGGTCCTGTTCTTCAAGCGTGACCAGCTCGTTACCAGACTCCAGTCGCGCCTTACTGCGCGAACCGTGCAACAACATCAATGCGTGCAATCCCAGCACTTCGCTGTCGGGCCGCATTAGTTGCTGCAACAGGCCAACCAGATTCAGGGCTTCGGCGTAGAGAGCCTGGCGAATGAGCTGATCACCACCGGTTGCTGACCAGCTCTCGTTGAAAATGAGGTAGATAACGGCAAGCACGCTGTGGAGCCTTTCAGGCAATTGCTCCGGGTCCGGTACCCGGTACGGAATTCCCGCATCACGAATCTTGCGTTTGGCGCGCACGATACGCTGCCCCATCGTCGTTTCGGCGCTCAGGAATGCCCGCGCCAGTTCTGAGGTTCGAAAACCGCACAGCGTCTTGAGCGTCAGAGCAACCTGCGCGGACGGTCGCAATGCGGGATGACAGCAAGTGAAAATCAGGCGCAGACGTTCATCCGGAATCAACTCTTCCTCCTCCACCGCCGGGAAGACTTCGCGCTGGTCGGCGAGAATGCCGAGCTCGGTTTGCTTGGCAATTTTCTGCTGCTCATGGCGCAAATGATCGATAGCGCGCCGACGGGCGACAGTCAGCAACCAGGCCAGGGGACTGCGTGGTTGTCCGTCCTGTGGCCAGCGCTGCAAAGCCGCCATGAACGCATCCTGCAGTGCATCTTCCGCCAGCGACAAATCGCCGAAATCGCTGACCAGCGTTGCCAGCGCCCGCCCCCACTGGTCTCGCACGAGAGCGGTGACCGTGTGAGCAGACGCTTGCATTTCCGGCCGTTCAGTCAAATTGCATGATGGGTCGAATTTCAACCGAGCCATACCTGGCGCCCGGAATCTTCGCCGCATACGCGATGGCTTCGTCAAGGTCTTTGCATTCCATCAGGTAATAGCCACCAAGAACTTCACGGGTTTCGGCAAACGGCCCGTCCGTCGTTTCAACTTTGCCGCCACGCACCCGTACTGTCGTTGCCGTATCGACATCCTGCAGTCCGTTACCGCCCAGCATCGCGCCTTTCTCAGCGGCTTCATTACTTAATGACTCGTAGCCTGCAATATAGGCATCCCATTCCTTGCTGCCGGGTTGCGGCTCGCCGCTGTCTGCAGCTGCATAGATCAAAAGCAAGTATTGCACGTTGGTATCTCCCGTTTAGCGCTCACCAATGCGGTTCGCGTTCAAGGCCATGACGGACGGAACAGCGCGATTTCGACACCCTTTGCCCGTTTATCAGAACTATCTCAGGCCAGCGCCTGCTCCAGATCGCGAATCAGATCATCTGTATCTTCGATGCCGATCGACAAGCGCAGCAAGTCAGCCGGAATCGGGCTGTCCGGCCCTTCGATGGAATAGCGGTGCTCGATCAGGCTCTCCACACCGCCCAACGAGGTCGCACGAATAAACACCTGGCACCGACGTGCGACCTCAAGCGCCGCCGCTGCACCGCCGGTCACTCGCAACGACAACATGCCACCGTAGCCACCGGACATCTGTTCGCTGGCCACAGCGTGACCCGCGTGTGCTGGCAGCCCCGGGTAAAGTACACCCAGCAATTTCGGGTGACCGGAAAAGTGCTGCGCAACAGCCAATGCCGAACGACTGGCCTCCCGCACGCGCAGGAACAAGGTGCGCATACCGCGTTGCAGCAGCCACGCCTCGAAACTGCCGAGTATCGCACCACCGTCCGCGCGCACCCGCCGGATAGCATCCCAATGCTCATCCTTGCGTGCGGTGATCAGCGCACCGGCCACCACGTCGCCGTGTCCGTTCAGGTACTTGGTTGCCGAATGCATGACAATGTCGGCACCCAGCTGCAAAGGCCGGGTCAGGACCGGTGTCGCCACGGTTGAATCCACCGCGAGACGCGCGCCGGCCGCATGTGCAATACGCGCAGACGCCGCAATATCAATAACGTCCCAGGTCGGATTGCACGGAGACTCGATCCAGACCAGTTTGGTCTTGCCGGCTTGTACCGCTTTATCCAGCCCGCGCGGATCGTTGGCATCGAACAGTTCCAGCTCGATACCCCATTGCGAACAGAACGTACCCAGCCAGTTGCGCAGACCCCAGTACATGACCTTTGGCGCTACGATGTGGTCGCCCGGGCGCAATGTTTGCGCGACCGCCATAGCCGCGGCCATGCCCGAGCTGAACAGCAACGCGTCGCTGCCGCCTTCCAGTTCACAGAGCATCGCCTCAGCGGGAAGAAACGTCGGGTTCTGATCGCGCGCATAACTGTGATTGTCCGCGATGAGCTGGTAGTCGGCGTCGCGCGCAAACGTTGTTGACGGCTGTATCGGCGGAATCACACTGCCTGTCTGCTTATCAACGTAATGCAGCCCCTGCGCGATCCGCGTGGCGGTCTTTTGGCTTTCGGTCATCTCGCTGTCCTGAGTTGCTGCAGGATGAATTGCCGGGTGTCGTCGAGGAGCCGGGTCCTCGATGGTTCGTTCACGTACATCATGTGACCGCCTTCGTAGTATCGATAATCGACTCGGGAGGCCTCGATATCGTGGCGATTCAGGGTGAATTCCGCATCGAAGAACGGGGTCACCAGATCGAAGTAGCCCGACGCCACCAATACCCGTAACTCCGGATTCGCCCGCAAGGCTCGCGACAAATTATGCGCCGTGTTGACCGGCCAGGGTTCCCAGGCTTCGCCCTCAGGTGCCGTTCTCCAGCGCCATTCCTTGTTCAAATTGCTATCCGCCGGGGCCAGGTACAGGCGATCCCAGTCCACGTTCAGGTCGCTGCGCAGGTACTGCATCAACGCAGCCTTGAAAGCCGCCGAGATAGCGCCGTCAGCCGCATCGCCGGAAGGCTCTGCCGCAAGGTCATCCAGTTGATCCTGGGTATAACGGGCGTCGAGCAAACCTACCGCATGACCCTCCTCGCGCAGTAACTCTTTGGCGAACCGAAAACCCTGGATACGCAGATTCGAACGCTCGATGTACTCGCTGGACAAACCCGTGTAACGCTGCAAGCCACGCACGATCTCCGCACGTTCGCTGGCGGGCAATGCATTGCCTTTGAAGAGCGCCGGCAGCAGCTGATTGCTCGCAAACGCTCTGGCTTCCGCGACGAAGGACTCCATCGATGCGGGCCTCGGCGCAACTTTGTTGTGGTACCACGCGGTCGCCGCCATCGTCGGCAAATAAGTTATGTGCGAAATGAGATTGTCGCGAACGTACGGCGTAGAGCCCGCGTAGTCGAGCGCCTGCGAGACGAATATCAGGCCGTTCAAACGCAGCATGAAATCCGTTTCCAGAATTTCGGCCACCGCCGCTGCGCGGGTTGTGCCGAAACTCTCACCAAGCAAGAAACGCGGCGCGTTCCAGCGTTGATTCTCGGTCACCCAGGTGCGGATAAACTCGGCCATCGACAACGCATCTTCGTTCAGCCCCCAGAACTCTTTGCCTTCGTGTTCTCCCAACGCCCGCGAATAGCCAGTTCCTACAGGGTCAACAAAGACCAGGTCAGTCACGTCAAGCAGGGTCTCGGTAGCGTCCTGCACCGGATACGGCGGCAGACCGGCATTTTTCGCGTCACTTGGCACAACCACGCGCTTCGGACCGAACGTGCCCATGTGCAGCCATAACGAGGCCGAACCGGGGCCACCGTTCCAGACAAACGTGACCGGTCGTGGTCCCGCCGCATCTGTTCGCACATAAGCAAAGGTAAAAATGGACGCTTTGGGTTTGCCGTCTTCATCACGCAAGTAGGTTTCGCCAGCGGTCGCCGTATAACGCACGGATACGCCATTGAATTCGCCACGGTGTTCGGTCACGAAACTACGCGGCTCCGGGATCGGCTCGGCCACTTTCGGGTCCGCCGTTTCTGCAGCGAAAGCGGCAGGCATTGACAGGACCAGCACCGCCACCACGGCGGCAATGGGCAAGTACATCTTTCGCTCATTCATCGACGACTCCCTAAAGACAATAGGCGCTCGCCGGATGGCGATGCCATGGCAGAAATAATACAGAGAAGCGCGCAGCATCGCGCCGTTTCAATGGCAACCGATAAGGCTAGCCGCCGCTGGCTTTAAGACGTGCGAAATAGTCCTTTGCCGCTACCCTGACTTTCGGCGCCAGCAGGAGACTCGAGACCATGGTCGGGATAGCCATCGTGGCGTACATGCCGTCAATCAGGCCGATCACAGCACGTAACGAAGCGGCCGCGCCCACGATAATCAACACCGTGTAGAAGCCGATATACCAGCGCTCGTAGCGGGTCCCGAACAAGAAACCCGCGCACTTGCCGCCGTAGTAGCTGAAGGTCAGCACCGTGCTGATACTCAGGAAGAAAACCATGACCACCAGCAGCAAACCGCCGAATCCCGGAAAGGCTGTTTCAAAGGCATTGCTGGTCATCGTGACGCCCACGGCATCAGATTGCCATGCACCCGTGACCAGAATGGCAAGGGCCGTGCACGTGCACACGATCAATGTGTCAACGAACGGCCCGATCATGGCAACGAGGCCTTCACGAATGGGTTCATTGGTACGCGCAGCACCGTGTGCCAGCGATTCGGTGCCTATACCTGCTTCGTTGGAGAATGCACCGCGCTGCACGCCTATCAGAATGACCGTACCGATCGCGCCGCCGGCCACCGATTGACCACTGAACGCATCGCTGACAATCAACGACAGAGCGCCGGGAATTTCCGACGCATTCTGCACAAGCAATATTGCGGTCAACACGAAATAGAAAACCACCATGAACGGAACCACCCGGCTGGTCACGTTCGCTATCCGCTGAATACGCCCGACGATGACAGCGAATACCAGCGCGCTGAAAATCAAACCAAGCAGCAGGTCAAATGCGAGGTGATCATCGGCAAGGGTGAGACCCGCGGGCACGGCAACCACATCGCGAATGATCTGCACCAGTTGATTGATCTGGAATATGGGCAAGGTACCGAACAAAGCGGCAATGCAGAACAACCAGGCCAGCGGCATCCAGCGGCGTCCCAGGCCTTCGCGAATGACGTACATGGGCCCACCCTGCAAGTGGCCCGCATCATCGCGGCCGCGAAACATGACGGCGAGCGACGCAGTGTAAAACTTGGTCGCAATGCCAATGATCGCGGTAATCCACATCCAGAACACGGCACCGGGGCCGCCGACAGTGATGGCGACGGCAACGCCGGTTATATTGCCGAGACCCAGAGTCCCCGACAGTGCGGTGGCGAGGGCTTTGAAATGCGAGATGTCGCCCTGGTCGCCGGAATCATTGTCGTAGCGCCCGGTGATGATCTGGAAACCATGGCGAAAATAACGGTACGGCAGCCCCCGGGAATGCAGGACGAAAAAAATACCGCCGCCGACCAGCAAGACGACCAGCGGAGTGCCCCACATGAACGATGAAAAGGCGTTCAACGCCGCGCCAATGGTTGCCATAGGTCCGTCCGGAAGCCGTAAACGGCCTACACCCTAGCGCGTCCGTTGCACCCCGGCAATGTGGTGACGATCTAACAACTAGCGCGGTTGCACAACGTCCAGCAACACGTAACGCAACAGTACCTCGTAGCTGTTGGCCTCCATCGCCAGCCCGGGTGGCAATTCCAATGTATGAATCGGCGCATCGTCGAGGTCACGGATTTCCTGAAAATGCTTTTCACCGTGTTTGTAAACTTTGTACTTCACTTCCTTGTGCGTACCAAACTTCAGAAGTACCTGACTTTCGGTCCAGTCCTGAATTAATTGTGCAGACATCGTTTCGAATTCCCCTGTTCTGAATTTTTCGCGGTCCCGCAATGCTCGATAGTGTTGCAATGCTTGTGCCAGTTTGCTCCTGGCCCGCGGACAACGGCATTTTCAAGGCATGGCCAGTGTTCATCAGCCTGCAGCTATCGCGTACCACCGCCGGA
Source organism: Woeseia oceani (assembly GCF_001677435.1). Lineage (GTDB taxonomy): Bacteria > Pseudomonadota > Gammaproteobacteria > Steroidobacterales > Woeseiaceae > Woeseia > Woeseia oceani. The sequence goes on along the minus strand of NZ_CP016268.1, from coordinate 1,925,554 downwards.
CACTGAAAAATTTGGTCACATTTGGACGAAAATTCGGTGAATGGCGACAGCCGTTTGACATAGTCCGCTGACACTCCAGGTATTCCACCGTCGAGGTCCCGGGGCAAGCACACCGGGAGGCAACGGCGGCATGACCTGGTAACCCCGGCCCGCCATTGCCGGCCGGAGGTATTTATTGAGGCCGTCAGGGAAGCCGATTGCGGCCGCCGACAACGCTCGCGTGGGCTACAATCGCCCGCCATGATTTTCCTCATCCTCGCTCTGCTGTTACTCGCACTGGTCTTCGGCCCGGGCATATGGGTCAAGCGCGTGTTGTCGCGCTATTCGACGCCAGCCAATCGCTATAGCGGCAGTGGCGCTCAACTTGCGCGCCACCTGCTCGATTTATCCGGCCTGCAGGCCGTAGCCGTTGAGCGCACCAAGGACGGAGACCACTACGATCCCGCCGCGAAAGCAGTGCGGCTGACGGACGACAAGTTTGACGGGCGTTCTTTAACTGCCATCACGGTCGCCGCTCACGAAGTGGGGCACGCCATCCAGGATGCCGAGGGCTACCGCCCGCTCCGCTGGCGTGGGCGGCTCGTGCGGATCATGCAGCCCGTCGAGCGGGTCGGCGCACTGGTGCTGATGGTATCGCCGTTTCTCGGGGCCCTGACTCGCGCGCCCACGCTCGGCATTCTGCTGTTCCTGGGCGGACTGATGACGCTCGCGACCAGTATCCTGGTCCACCTGGTCACATTACCGACGGAATTTGATGCCAGCTTCGGTCGCGCCTTGCCCTTGCTGCAGCGGGAGTCCATTCTGAAGAGCGTAGACCAGCCGCATGCCCGGCGGCTGCTGACGGCAGCCGCGCTCACCTACGTTGCCGCCTCCCTGATGAGCCTGCTCAACATGGCCCGCTGGCTGGCGATCCTGCGTCGCTGAACGCTCCCGGCCATAAAGACAGGGCTGCCCGCATATTTTCCAGTGGTTATAGTGCCATGTGGCTGATATTATCCGCGCCCGACGGCCGATTTGGCCCCACAGCAGTTGCGCGGGCTGGCGAACCAGCCCCTCTTCGGCGCCGAACATGCAAGCCGCCCATGGCGACAAACTGGCCTCCCGACAAGTGCCAGGCAGTGTGAACACACTCTGCCGGGCCGGGCCGTTGCTGCGAGTGGTCCTTACAATTTGACGACTAAAAAAGTACTGACATGAGAGATCTCAACATCTACCGCAACATCGGCATCTTCGCCCACGTCGACGCCGGCAAAACAACCACGACGGAACGCATCCTTAAACTGACCGGCAAGATCCACAAAACCGGTGAGGTGCACGATGGCGCCGCAACCACCGACTTCATGGAGCAGGAACAGGAACGTGGTATCACGATTCAGTCGGCTGCCACGAGCTGTGAGTGGAATGGTCATCGCCTGAACGTCATCGATACGCCGGGACACGTGGATTTCACCATCGAGGTCTACCGTTCACTGAAAGTACTGGACGGCGGTATCGGCGTATTCTGCGGATCGGGCGGTGTTGAGCCTCAGTCCGAGACCAACTGGCGGTATGCCAACGACGCCGGCGTTGCGCGCATCATTTACGTCAACAAGCTGGATCGCATCGGCGCGGACTTCATGCGAGTCGTGCAGCAGGTCAAAGACGTGCTTGCGGCCAATCCGCTGGTTATGGTCCTGCCGATCGGTATCGAAGAAAACTTCAAGGGTGTCGTTGACCTCCTGACCCGCAAAGCCTGGATCTGGGATGACTCGGGTGACCCCACGGCGTACACCGAGCAGGACGTGCCCGCGGACATGCAGGCGCAGGTTGATGAATGGCGTGAGAAATTGATCGAAACCGCCCTCGAACAGGACGACGCGTTGCTGGAGAAGTATCTCGAAGGCGAGGAGCCTTCTGTTGCGGATCTCAAGCGCTGTATCCGCAAAGGCACCATCGGCCTCGACTTCTTCCCGACCTACTGCGGTTCTTCCTTTAAAAACAAAGGTGTACAGAACGTTCTTAATGCAGTTGTTGATTACCTGCCGAACCCGACCGAGGTTGATCCTCAGCCGGAAATCGACCTGGAAGGCAACGAAACCGGCGGCCACGCCATCGTGGACGTCAACAAGCCGTTGCGTGCTCTCGCGTTTAAGATCATGGACGACCGTTACGGCGCCCTGACCTTCACCCGCATCTATTCAGGCAAGATCAAGAAAGGCGACACGGTACTTAACACCTTCACAGGCAAGACCGAACGCATCGGCCGTATCGTCGAGATGCACGCTAACTCACGGACAGAGCTCGAGTCAGCACAGGCCGGTGACATCATCGCCCTGCTCGGCATGAAGAACACCCAGACGGGCCACACGCTTGCCGATCCAAACAATCCAGCAACGCTGGAGCCGATGGTGTTCCCGGATCCCGTGATTTCAATCGCGATTGCGCCGAAAGACAAAGCAGGTAACGAGAAAATGGGCGTCGCGCTCAACAAGATGGTCCAGGAAGACCCGTCGTTCCGCATCATGACCGACGAAGACTCCGGCGAAACCATCATGATGGGCATGGGCGAACTGCACCTCGACATCAAGGTCGATATTCTGCGTCGTACGCATCACGTCGAAGTTGAAGTTGGCAAGCCGCAGGTGGCCTATCGCGAAACGATCACCAAGTCGGTTGAGGACTCCTACACCCATAAGAAGCAGACAGGCGGCTCCGGCCAGTTCGGTAAGATCGATTACCTGATTGAGCCGGCGGAAACCAATGCTGGCTATGAGTTCGAGTCCAGGGTCACCGGCGGTAACGTGCCACGCGAGTACTGGAGCGCCATTGAGAAAGCATTCGGTGCTTGTCTGTCCGAAGGTACCCTCGCCGGCTTCCCGATGCTGGATGTTCGCTTCATCTTGCTGGACGGTTCGTATCACGCCGTTGACTCATCCGCCATGGCGTTTGAACTGGCTACCCGTGCTGCCTACCGTCAGTCGATACCGAAAGCCGGCCCACAGCTTCTGGAGCCGATCATGAAGATTGACGTCTTTACACCGGACGAGCACGTGGGCGACGTTATCGGCGACCTCAATCGTCGTCGCGGCATGATCAAGTCGCAGGACACTGGCCCCACCGGCGTTCGGGTCAAGGCGCAGGCACCGCTGGCAGAGATGTTTGGCTACATTGGTCACCTGCGGACCATGACCTCGGGTCGCGGTCAGTTCTCTATGGAATTTGATCATTACGCCGCCTGTCCCGCGAACGTTGCGGAAGCGGTTGTCAAAGAGACGAAAGAACGCAAAGCCAGAAAATAAGTCTGGCGACAGCGCAACAAGAACGCCCGCTATACGCGGGCGTTTTTTTGCCTGCGAAATGCGTTCAGTTCTGTTCGAGGCGCGCCCGCTGCAGTGCTGCATCCAGCATTTGCAGCAGTTGCTCACGATCAAAACTGTGCGCGTGATCTTGATTGAGCTGGACCACCTCTTCGATGGCTTTTTGAATGGTGATTTCCGCTTCCCTCTTGGTAGCCGTCACCATATAGCGCCGTTTTGGGTGCGTAGCAAACAATGCGTGCGCTACCGCAGCCGATACCGCATCCGGTTCCCGGTACCGGGACCGGTCATTCACAGCCCCGTTCAGGAACTGCAGGCGATCCTTGAATAAGGATGCCTCGAGGTCAAACTTGCCATCTTCCAGCCGGTTGCGAATAGTCTCACCAATATTGGAATTGTAGTTACCGGGTTCTATGGCGCTGACACTGACTCCCAACGGCTGCATTTCATTCGCCAACGCGTCGGTGTAAGCCTCGAGTGCGTGCTTGCTCATGCTGTAGTGACCAAGAAATGCGCCGCTGAGAATGCCTGAAATGGACGTGATATTGACCACCCGGCCGCCGGATTCAAGCAACAATGGCGCGAAAGCTTTGGTGACCCGATACGGGCCGTAGACGTTTACGTCAAACACCCATTCCAGTTCCTCTACGTCGGTCTCGATCAGCGGCCCCATCACGGCGACACCGGCGTTATTGACCACGCCGTACAGGCCACGCCCCGCATCGCTGATACTCGCAACCGCCGCGTCGATATGTTCCGGGTAAGTCACATCCAGCCGCACCGCCTGAACGTTGTGCATCTCGTTCAAGTCGGCCAGGTCCTGATCCTTGCGCGCGCCGGCGTAGACAAAATAGCCGTCGGCGGCCAGCCGCCTGGTAATGTTCAAACCAATACCGGAACTGGCACCTGTCACCAGGATTGCTTTTTGTGGCGCTTCCGGTTCAGCGTTGGCGGACACACTGAACAACAGCCATACCAATAACGTGATTGTGTGTTTGAGCTTCATAGCAACTCCTGTGCAACGACCTGAAGCTAGCGCATCAGCGTCAACTCGCCGCCCCGTTCCAGTGCCCGTCGGTATGCCGGACGCGCGTGTATCCGATCCAGAAAGCCCTGCAATGCAGGATAGTCATCAAGTCCGGCGCGAACTGCCGCGGCTTCTACGGGAAAACTCATTTGAATATCAGCGGCCGAAAACTCCCTGCCGCCAAACCATTCATTCGCGGCCAATGTCGACTCCATGAAATCCAGTGCCCGTTTGGTGTTTGGCTGCAGGTAGGCCTGACGAACTTTTCCGACCAATTTCCTGGCGATGGGTTTCGCGAAGAACGGCATCCTGGCATTCTCCAGCCGCTTGAAGATCAGTGACATCACCATCAGTGGCATAAAGCTGCCTTCCGCGAAATGCATCCAGTAACGGTACTGCTGATACGCCGCCGTTGATCTCGCCGGTTGCAGGATGCCCGCACTATCAAACTGATCAAGCAGGTATTCAATGATCGCCCCGGACTCCGCTATTGCCTGATCCTCATGGGTAATCACCGGTGCTTTTCCCAGTGGATGGATGGCCAGCAACTCAGGCGGCGCGAGTGATGTCTCCGGATCACGGCGATACGTTTTCAGCTCGTAGGCTGCGCGCAGTTCTTCAAGCAACCACAGGATGCGTTGCGAGCGGGAATTCTCCAGGTGATGCAAGACGACCATTGATGTTGCTCCGTTCGTTCAGCGTGCTCCAAGAAAGTCACGCTTGCCAATATCGAGGCCATTGTGTCGCAGGATGTTGTAGGCCGTCGTAACGTGAAAATAGAAGTTAGGCAAGACGAAACCAAGGACGTACGACTGACCGGTAAACTCGAGAGCCTGTCCACCGATTTTCAAGCTGATTGCGCGTTCCTCCGCGCCATCAAATTGCTCCGGCTTGAAACCGGCGAAATAGTCCAGTGCTTGCCCAATGCGGGCATGCAGATCTGCAAAGGTGACTTCCTTGTCTTCCCACACAGGCACTTCGCTGCCCGACAAGCGGGCCGCTGCGCCCTTGCCGATATCGGTCGCGATTCTGACCTGCGCGATTAGATTCAACATGGTCGGATACAGTCTTGCCTGCAGCAAGACGTTCGGATCAATCTTGTCTTGCTCGGCATACGCTTCCGCTTTGCCGATGATCGCGTCGAGATTCAATAGCATTCGGGACATGACGCCGATCGTCTGGTCGTATACAGAAATACTCATATCGGGCTCCGGCTCAGACTGACAAATCGTTTCGACGGAAATACTGGACGGTCAGATACGCCAGTAATAACGTAATTGTACCTGCGACCGGTTCAAACGCGGCGCCCAACATCGCCCGCAGCGTTTGCGCATAAAACAGTGCGAAAAACCAATGTGCCGTCAGTAACACACCAATCCAGAACGCGAGGTGTTTCGCCCAGCGATAGTCTCGGTAGCCGAAGCGTGCAATATTGCCGGTAATGATCGGCACGATGAGAATGACGGTGGGAATAATGAAGTGCTTGCCGATAATGAACTGATGCAAGACGGCGATGCCGCTGAGCAGCGCCAGTAGCACGCACAGTGTTTCCAGTGAGTATTGCAATGTGAACGCCTTTTTCATTCCGCTCCCCCGCTCTGATTCTTGAGTTCGATTTCCAGTTGCCGGCAATCGTGGACAACGTTGGCCGGCTCGCCGCCGTGCATCATACCGGCTTCCCAGACGACATCGCCGGTCGTGTACGACTGCATCCGGCGTTCGCCACTACCGGTAGTTTCCAGCCATGCGCAGGAATTCAGAAATACCGTCAACCTGTCCGGGTGTTGATGGAGTGGCGGCAGTTCACCATTACGCACGGTGGCTTCAAGAACCCGCACGCGGCTGTTGTCCAGTTTCACCCGGTATATATGCGGCGCTACTTTTACCGGGTCCAACAGATCGCCCAGCGACGCTCCCATGCTGATACCGGCAGCGAAAATCAAGACGCCGGTCAGTACCAATGCCGTGATGATTCCTGCTTTCAACGATTGACTCCTGAATTTGCGCGGCTACGGCCGCACTACGCACGTTATCACCGACCCGGCTCACCCGGTAAATTCCTTTCGAATACTTACCATACAGGGCAAAAATGCTAGCATCTGGCGCTACATTTTCTTCACGGGTAGCCCAATGAGCACGCTAATACGATGGTCGTCGCTGCTAGCCTTCTGCCTGATCAGCGCCTGTACACCAGACAACGAACAAGCCGCGGCACCCGCCAACGCCGACGCAGGACTCAACGCTATCACGACAGACGCGCTGCAGGCGCACGTCGAGTTTCTCGCTGCCGACGCCTTGCGGGGACGAATGACCGGAACGGACGAATACCTCACCGCAGCCGACTACGTGGCCCAGGAGTTCGAAACGCTGGGGCTTACGCCAGGTGGCGAAGACAATACCTGGTTTCAGGAAGTCCCGCTGCTGACAAACCGCATCGACGTGGAAAGCGCCTCGGTTACCTTGCATCAGGACAGTGGCGACTCCGGCCTCAAATGGAAAGAAGACTTTCTGATGGCCGGTGACAAAGTACGGGATGAGACTTTTGTACGTGGCGAAGTGGTGTACGTAGGCTACGGCATTCATGCGCCCGAAATCGGCTATTCCGATTACGATGGTGTCGATGTCGAGGGCAAGATCATTGCGGTGTTTAGCGGTGCGCCCGCTACATTCGGCCACAACGAACGGGCTTACTACTCATCCAGCCGCACCAAAGCCCGGGAAATGGTCAGGCGCGGCGCTATCGGCTCGATCAGTTTACAGACGCGTCTAAGCCAGAAGCAGTACCCGTGGGAACGGCTGAAAATGAATGCCGGCCGACGCCCGGGCATGGCCTGGGTCAACCTGTCGGGTGAAGCGGCCGACTTCAATCCCGAGCTACTGGGGGCCGCCACGCTCAGCGTAGATGCGGCGACCGCCCTCTTTGACAGCACGCCTATCAGTTTCGAACAAGCGCTGGATGCCGCCGAACAAGGGCAATCGCGATCAACGGCACTGGGCGTGGAAGTGTCTCTGTCCCGCAAGACCAATCATGAACACACCACCAGCCCGAACGTGATCGGCCTCTTGCCCGGCAGCGACCCTGAGCTCAAAAACCAGTACGTGGTGTACAGCGCCCACCTCGACCACGTTGGCACTGGTGCGGCCGTCGATGGCGACGACATCTACAATGGCGCCTACGACAATGCGATGGGTGTATCGCTGATGATCGAGGCCGCACGAGCATTCGCGGCCATGGAGCAGCCGCCAAAGCGTTCCATCATGTTTATCGCCCTGACTGGCGAGGAACGCGGACTGCTGGGCTCCGACTACTTTGCGCACTACCCGACCGTGCCGCATTCCGCACTGACCGCCAACGTGAACCTGGACATGCCGCTGTTTCTGTACCCGGTTGCCGACATTATTGCGTTCGGCGCAGAACACACGACGCTGGGCGCAACCATCGACACAGCCATTGCCGCTGAGAACTTCGCGCTGACCCCGGACCCGATCCCTGAAGAAGTCATCTTCATACGCAGTGATCAATACTCGTTCGTCCGCCAGGGCGTGCCGTCGGTCTACCTGATACCCGGCTTTACGTCGACGGATAAAGACATCGACGGAGAAAAAGCCTTCCGCAATCATCTGGCTACGCACTACCACCAACCGAGTGACGACATGAGCCGGCCGTTCGACTGGCCCTCTGTCTTGCGTTTCGCCAGGGCCAACGTCCGCATTGGGCTTGCCGTGGCCAACGACCCGGCCGAACCTGCCTGGCTGCCCGGCGACTTCTTCGGCGAGAAGTTCGGTCGCGAGCGGATGACAAGTGCCGCCGCCGAATGATCAGCGGCTAATCCAGCAACGACTCTGCTCGCCCCTTTCTGACTCCAATATTGATGGTGACCGTCGCGGTGGCTGATGATGGATCGCGCCCGTTGAATCGAGCTGAAAGTGAATTAAGAGTTATGCCGTCCCGAGGTAGTAAGGACTGCGAAACGCAGACCGGCCTTATGCAGCCCGTCGTGGAAAACGTCTGTCGGGTTTGATGCGCTCGAGTATGATCCGCCACTCAACAGAACATTTCAGGAGCTAACCGTTGCTCGACATCGTCACGTTAATTGCTGGCTTGCTGCTACTCGTCAAGAGTGCCGACTGGCTGGTACAAGGGGCATCCGATCTGGCTACCCGTTACGGTATCTCGTCATTGGTAGTCGGCCTGACAATCGTCTCATTCGGCACCTCGATGCCGGAGCTTCTCGTCACCCTTATTTCGGGTTTGCGGCACAATCCGGATCTCGCAATAGGCAATGTCATCGGCAGTAACATTGCCAATGTCCTCCTCGTGCTCGGCGTCGCAGCGATCATCCGGCCTTTGCCGGTCAAGGACTCGACGGTGGTATCGGAAATACCGTTCTCCGTGACCGCCGCCTTGCTCGTCGGCTTTCTGGCCAATGCAGCGCTGTTCACTGACAACCCGGCGTTGACAATCAGTCGTTACGACGGTGGCATCCTCCTGCTGTTCTTTGCGTTATTCCTGCTCTACGTCTACAAGATGAGTCGATCACCCAACAGTTTCGCAACCGAGATTCGCGCAGAGCTCAGCATGACGCGCGCCACCGTCTATATCCTGCTGGGCGTAGTCGGCCTGTACATCGGCGGCCAGTGGGTCGTAGATGGCGCATTGGGCATTGCGAAATTGCTGGAAGTTGACGATGCACTGATAGGCCTGACAGTCGTCGCTGTCGGCACCTCGGCACCGGAGCTGGTCGCGTCGGCTGTAGCCGCGCGCCGTGGAGAAACCGATATAGCCGTTGGCAACGTCGTCGGCTCCAATATCTTCAATCTGCTTTGGATTCTGGGGTTCACCTCGGCTATCGTCGAACTGCCCTTCGAGGTCGTCAACAATGCCGATTTACTGCTGGTAACCGGCGCCAGCGTCATGCTCATAGTCGCGCTGGTGACCGGCCGGCAGCGCACCATCCAGCGTCCTCACGGCATTCTGTTCGTTGCCCTGTACGGGCTGTACCTCGCATACGTCATCATGCGCGATTGACCAACATGCCCCACCTGTGCTGACTGCCGTGCGCGAGCTTGCCAATGAGGCGCCCAGCCACTTACCCCGGTTGCGCGACGGGTACGCGCACCCGGCTGCTGCGCCATGCATCCAGACTGAACAGCAGTACGGCAGACCAGATAAACGCAAAACAGATGAGGTGTGCCGTACTTAACCGTTCGCCGTAAGCAACGCCGACAATAAACTGCAGCGTCGGCGCCAAAAACTGCATGAAGCCAACGGTGGACAACGTCAGTCGCCGTGCTGCCAGAGCAAAGCACAGCAACGGCAGGACGGTGAGCGGACCCGCAAGGACCAGCAACCAAGAATCACCAACACCGCTGTTCGCAAACACCGCCGTACCGGCAGTGGCGAGATAGATTACGTAGCCCAGCGCCAGCGGCAACAGCAGGGTTGTTTCAATAAACAGGCCCGGCATCGCACCCACTTCGGTCTTCTTGCGGATCACGCCATAAAACGTGAAAGAGGTCGCGAGCACGATGGAAATCAACGGAAACTGACCGCCACTGAAGGTCAGCACAGCAACACCAATAGTGGCCAGGATGACAGCCAGAATCTGCACCCGGCGCAAGGTCTCACCCAGCAGGAAGACGCCGATAACGACGTACATTAACGGGTTGATGTAATAGCCGAGACTCGCCTGAAAAATCTGTGATTGCTGCACAGCCCAGATATACACCAGCCAGTTGACCGCAATGAACATCGAGGCGGCGATCAGCAACGCCAACGTCCGGCGATGCCCAAACGCACGTCTGACCTCCGGCCATTGCCGGCGTAACAGGATGATCAATGCGCCGAACGGCACGGCCCACACTATGCGGTGTGCCAATATCTCCAGTGCCGGGACGTGCTGCGTCACTTTGAAATAGATCGGCAGGAAGCCCCACATGCTGAATGCGGCCAGGGCGGCTATTACGCCGTTGCGGGCCCGTGCTTCCGGGGTCTCGGTCACTGGGGCGAAACTGCTGCTCATCAAATGCTCAAGGTTGGTCGGGTTTCAGGCTGGGAAACTGTGCTCCCGGCAATAGCACCGCATTAGACGCTGCATACCGGCTGATGGCTATACACAATCAACGGGTCCGCCAGGCTAATCAGACGCTTTTTGCTTGCTGGACTTGGAGGCCATCACCAATCGGCTCGTCGTGATGGCAATCGAACTGCCCGCCGTGGGTGCAGGCCACCAGCGGGAAACGCCCAGCTACAGCCCGGCCGTTGCGCTGTCGCCATCGGCGGTTACAAACTGTTCCGGCAATCGGAAGTCCAGCACCCGCAGCAAGAATCCCCAACGATCAGCATATTCTGCGATCACCTTGTCGGTGGGTGTGCCGGCACCATGGCCGGCCCGCGTCTCAACACGTATCAGGATCGGCTTGTCACCCGCCTGTGCCGCCTGCAGCGCCGCGGCGTATTTGAAACTGTGTGCCGGCACTACCCGATCGTCCGTATCGGCCGTCGTTATCAGTACCGCGGGGTAGTCAGTGCCCGGCCGCAGGTTGTGATACGGCGAATACCGGAGCAATACCGGAAACATTTCCGGATCGTCCGGAGAACCATAGTCATCGACCCAGAAACGCCCGGCCGTAAAGTGGTGGAATCGCAGCATGTCCATAACCCCGACGGCAGGCATGGCCGCGGCAAACAGCTCGGGCCGTTGATTAGTCACTGCGCCAACCAGCAACCCGCCATTGCTGCCACCGAATACCGCAAGCTTGTCGGGGCTCGTGTACTTCAGGTCGATGAGCGCTTCCGCCGCTGCAATAAAATCATCAAAGACATTCTGCTTCTGCAGCCCGGTGCCGGCCTTGTGCCAGTCCTCGCCGTACTCGCCACCGCCGCGAATATTGGCAACAGCCCAGACCCCGCCCATCTCCATCCAGACCAGGCGGGCGATCGAGAACTCGGGCGTTACCGCAATATTGAATCCGCCGTAGCCATAGAGCACGGTTGGGTTTGCGCCATCAAGTTCGGTGTCCTTACGGTGCGCCACGAACATCGGTACTTGCGTACCGTCTGCCGAAGTCACGAACCGTTGCTGTACAACGTAGTCGTCACTGTCGAAATCCACGCTGGGGCGTTTGAACACTGATGAACGCCGGCTGCCGACATCGAAGCGAAAGACGGTCGCCGGAGTTGCGAAACTTGAGTAACTGTAGAAGGTCTCTGTGGCCTCCGCATCACCTGCAAACCCGACCGCACTGCCAATACCGGGCAACTCGATGTTGCTCACAAAGCCGCCGTTCAGCTCGTGAATACTCACCAGCGATCTGGCGTCCTGCATGTACTGCACGACCAACTTGTCGGCCACACAGCTGACCGCTGTCAGTACATTGCTCGTCTCTGCGATAACTTCCCGCCACTCGCTTCTGTCCGGGCGGTTCGGGTCTATGGCAATCAACCTGCCACGCGGCGCTTTGAAGGTCGTGCGAAAGAACAGCTCGGACCCACGGCTGCCAGCCAGCGAAAAATCGTGTTCGAATCCTTCGACCAGCATTGTCGGTTGTGAGGACGGGTCCTTTAGGTCTTGCAACACCAGCTGAAAACGGCTGTCGGTACCTTTCCAGACTGTAATGAGCAGATACCGCTCATCGTCGCTGACCTCAGCGGCATAGCCCCAGTCCGGATGATCCGGACGCGAATAGATACACCGATCCTGTTCCTGTGGCTCACCAACTGCGTGAAAATAGAGGGCATGATTCGTATTGAGTGACTGAAATGTTTCACTGCTACCCGGCGCCGGGTAGCGGCTGTAGTAGAAGCCACGGCCAGCCGGATGCCAGGCAAGACCCGTGAATTTCAGCCAATGCAGTGTATCGTCGAGAAATTCTCCGCAGCGCGTATCCAGAATTCGCGCCATCCGCCAGTCTGTACCGCCGTCTTGCAGCAAGACGGCCAGATACCGCCCGTCCGGACTGGGATACCACGACGCGACGGCAATCGTGCCATCCTCAGAAAGCGTGTTCGGATCCAGAAGCAATACCGGATCCGAGTGCAGATCGTCCTGCACATGGATCTGATTTTGATTCAGCAGACCCGTGTTGTATTCGAAGAAGTACCGCCCGCCCTTTTTCACCGGCAAACCATAACGCGGGTAATTCCACAGCGCCCGCAGCCGGTTGGCGATGGTCTCGCGTTCAGCGATACCCTGTAAGTATGAATCGCTTAATTCATTCTGTTCCTGCACCCATTTCGCAACATCGGCATGTTCACGTACATCACCCTCCAGCCAACGATAAGGGTCTGCAACCCGAGTGCCGTGCAAGAAGTCTGTCTGATCGCATTTCAAGGTGGCCGGGTATTTCACAATATGACTCGCTGGGTTCCTGATCTTCAAAGGTGGTTCGTTGCAATCCAGCCGCATCAACACACACATCAAGTGAGCGAAACGCGAACTACAGGTTGATTTTATGCTCGCGACATTGCCGCACTACTGCCGCATGCAGCAGCCACGCGCTGTCGCGCCGCCGCAGTCTACGGTGCACAGTGTGACGCTACAATCCCTTGAATCCGGAAAGCGGTACTTCCAGCACGCGACCCGCTGCATTAGGCTTGCCCTTCCCTAACAACAGGAACCGACATGAATGAACCCGCTGCAGCCAGCATTCTGGCCCTGACTGTTGCTGTGAGCCTGCTCGGACTCTACCGAGTTCCGGCCATTATTGAGAAAGGTCTGTTTCGCCCCTACTGGTTCCTGCGGGCGAAACAATACCAAACCATCATCACCAGTGGTTTCGTCCACGCCGATCTCGGGCACTTGCTGTTCAATATGGTGACTTTCTATTTCTTCGCTTTTCCACTGGAAAGGACGCTGGGCACGGCCCGTTTTCTTGTGTTGTATGTTGTCGGCCTGGTTCTCAGTCATTCCTGCAGCTATTTCAAACACAAAAATAATCAGCACTACGCTACTCTCGGTGCATCCGGTGCCGTGTCGGCCGTTTTATTCGCCTATATCGTTTATTACCCTGCGCACACGCTCATTATTTTCCCGCTACCGATCCCGATACCCGCGGTCGTTTTCGCGGTCCTGTACGTCGCCTGGTCATGGTGGGCAGGAAAGCAGGCACACGGACGGATCAATCACGACGCCCACTTGTGTGGCGCACTGAGCGGGCTGGTCTTCGTCGCTGTCATTGACCCTGCCGCGTTCCGGGCCTTGCTGCAGATGGTGTTCTGAGTTGCGACGTCGGTACCACGTTTGATGATGGTGCGGCGGACCGGCAGCAGGAACGGGCGATGGCCCGGCAGCGACCAACGATGGCACCATGAATGCAGGCCGGACGAACGGTGTTCGGCAACCCCTGACGGTCGCGCCCGCCGGTTTATCGCGCTGCTGTCGACGGCGTGGTCGGCGGCTGTTCGCGACCAAGCAAGAGATCGATCAGGTAACGTGCCCCGCGTCGCAGATCGATCTGCGCAAGGTACAAGGCCGGAACCAGAAACAGCGTGATAACGGTGGCGAACAATATGCCGAAACTCAACGATATTGCCATCGGAATAACAAACTGCGCCTGCACGCTGCGCTCGAAGATAATCGGCATCAAACCGAATGCAGTCGTCAGAGATGTCAGCACGATGGCCCTGAAACGCTGGGTTCCGGACTGAATGACCGCGTCGCGCGCAGAATGCCCTTCTTTCCTGGCCGAATTCACAAAGTCGATCATGATCAGACTGTCATTGACCACCACACCCGCCAGAGCAACCAGGCCAAACACGGAGAACATGCTGATCGCTGTATCGAGCAGGATATGCCCGATCACAGCGCCCACCAAGCCGAACGGAATGACCGACATGATGATCAATGGCTGGCTATAGGAACGCAGCGGTATCGCAATCAATGCGAAGATCAGGAACAGGGCCGCTGCGGAAGCCTTGGCCAGACTCTGTCCAAGCTCCACTTCCTCGCGGCTGGCGCCGTCCAGTTCGAAGCTTACTCCGGCGTGCCGTGAGACCAGACCCGGCATATAGTCTGTGGAAATTTCCTGAATCATCACGCCAGGCTCGACAAGATCCGGATCAACGTCCGCTGATACAGACACAACACGCTTGCGATTCTGCCGGTTGATACTGGAATAGCCTTGCCCGAACTCGATCTCCGCAACATCAGCAAACGGAATCTCGTCACCGGCCGGCGTTCGAATTCGCATGTTCTCCAGGTCCGCCACTGATCGCCGGTCTTCCCGCGGATAGCGGACCATGACTTTGACTTCGTCTTTGCCGCGCTGAATACGTTGCGCTTCTTCACCGTAAAAGGCCTGTCGCACCTGCCGCCCCAGTGAGGCCATGGTCAAGCCCAGCGCTTCCGCCTCTGGTTTGATCTGCAGACGAATCTCTTCCGCACCGTGATCGACCGAATTGCGGACATCGAATACCCCATCGTAACCGGACAGGTGTTGTTCCAGCTCCGCTGCCGCTCGTTCCAGTGCCGCGTAATTGCTGCCGGTCAGATTAAAACTCAACGGTGCGCCGCCCCCGATGTTGTCACCAGAAGAAAAGTCCAGCTCCTTGACGCCCGGAATCTCGCCCACCCTTTCACGCCACAAGTCGGTGACGGCCCGACCTTCCAGCGGCCGGTCTTCATCCAGCGGCAATTCGACAAACAGAACACCGCTGGTATCGCCGTTGGTGAATACGCCCACATGATGTATCGGTGCCATCGAATCGGGGTGTGCACTCGCATACTCAGCGTTGATATCGAGCAGTGCCTGTTCAATCTCCAGCAGTACTTCATTGCGTCGTTCCGGCGCGGTGCCACTGTTCATCGTCAGCTCCGCCTGTATGAAGTCTCCCGGCACATCCGGGAACATGACGACGCGGGCAACGCCACCTCGCATCAGACCAATCGTGACAATCAGCACCGCAAGAAAAATGCTGATGGTCAATCCCCGATTGTCCACCGCCCGTCCCAGCATCGGCAGGTACCAGCGCTGAACCACGAACTGCAAGCCGTGCTGAACCCGTCGTTGCAGGCGCTGAAAGAATCTCGACACGCGCTCCCTGCGCTGCATTTCGCTGTACGGTCGAAAAATTGCGGCCTCATCCACTGGCTTGATGGTTGCGCGCGCCAGGTGGGATGGCAGGATCAGTTTCGATTCGACCAGGGAAAACAGCAGGCACAAGATAACCACCATCGACATTGCTTCGAAGAACGGCGCAAATATGCCGTCCAGAAACAACAACGGTGCAAACGCGGCAATCGTTGTCAGCACTCCAAAGGTAGCCGCAACCGCCACCCGCCGGGCGCCATCAATCACGTTGTCCAGGGTATGTCCGTCTGCGCGAACACTGGTGTAAATACTCTCGCCAATAATGATCGCGTCATCAACCACGATGCCAAGCACAAGAATAAAGCCGAACAGACTGATCATATTGACCGTTACTGGCCAGGGCCCGTGAGGCAACAACCACAAGGCACCAAAGAACGTTACCGGAATACCCACGATGACCCAAAACGCCACCTTCAGGCGCAGAAACAGAGCCAGGATGACGAACACCAGCAAGGCACCCTGAAACATGTTGGTCATCATCATGTCGAGACGCCCCTTGAGGTAATGGGAACGATCCACCCAGGTATCGATCTGCACCCCGGCTGGTAACGACAGGCGCTTGTCGGCAATGTATTCCTCAACTGCGGCCGCGGTATCCAGCTCATTCTGCCCGCCACTCGCCAGCACGCGTAATACCGCGGTTGGCTCGCCGTCGAAACGACCGAAGTCCATCGACTCCGCAAACGCATCGCGCACGGTGGCGACGTCGCCCAACGTCAAGCGTGTGCCATCCGTGAAAGTGCGGAGCACAATCTGGTCAAACTCGTCACCGGTGTACGCCTGTCCTTCCGTACGTAACAGGATGTCACCGCTTGTGCTCTTGATGGACCCGCCCGGCAGATCGACGGAGCTGCTTTGGATTGCCTGCGAGATTTCACTCATCGTCAGCCCGTACTCACGCAGCGTCTGCTCCGAGACCTCAACACTGATTTCGTAAGGCCGGTCACCAAGTACCTGCACCTGATTGACAGCAGGCAACGCCATCAACTCTTCACGCACCTGCTGCGCGAGTGTTTTCCGTGCGAACTCGTCCATGTCGCCGTATATCGACAGAAACACCACATGAATGGGTATTTCCTGCTTGGCAACGACCGGCTTTTCGGTCAATGCCGGAAACGTCGAGATTGCATCAACCCGTACCTTGATCTCACTGAGTACTTCATTGAGGTCAGCGCCTGATTCTATTTCGGCCGTTACAATGCCCATGCCTTCATAAGCATTGGAAATTATTTTGACTATGCCCTCGACGTCCTGAATGGCCTCCTCGATTTTAATGACGACGCCTTCTTCAACTTCCTGCGGCGCGGCGCCGAGATACGAGACCCGAATCTGTACATTGTTCAGCTCAAAGTCCGGTGTCGTCTGCTTGCGAATCGTGAACGCGGAGGCGATCCCGAAAACGATGATCATGAACATCAACAGGTTGGCGGCAACATGATTGGACGCGAACCAGGCGATCGCACCGGTTTTCGATGTTGTCATGCTGGCTTTCATAACCCTCAGTTCTCCGCGCGAGCGGCAACGTCAGCGTTGCGACTGTCGCTGATCCGCACCTGCATGCCGTTGACGGGTGATTCTATTGGCGTCAGGTTGATACGCTTGCCGTCCAGCGCTTCATTTCGTAACCACGCGGAGGACGCATCGGCCCGCAACACGTCAACTGTTCGAATCCGCAAACGTTCGTCCTCATCCACGAACAACAGTTGATCTCCTCCACGCAGGGCTGAACGCGGCACGCGTACGACGTTTTGCAAAGTACGACCCTCGATGCTCGCGCTGACGAACGTACCCATGGGCAACGCGGTTGCCGAAGCCGATCCTGGTTTTCTTCGGTAGGGGTCGTCTATCCGCGCAACGACGTAGGTCACACGCGTCTTCTCATCAACCACGCCCTCTGTGCGAACGATTTCCGCCTCCCAACTCGCCTCGACTCCACGTTGCACTGCCGTCAGGCGAACCGGTGGGCCCGCTGTCCCGTCCGACCCGGCCGGCAAGTCGATGAACGCGAGATCAGCGTCCGTCAATGGCAAGCGGACCTCCGCAAAGTCGGTTGCAAATACCACGCCCAGTCGACTGCCCGGGTTCACGAAATAGCCTATGTCTGTTTCTTTTGCACGAACCATGCCGGCGTACGGCACGCGAATTCGGGTTTTTTCCAGATCCCGGCGCGCTGTTACCAGCCCGGCTCGGGCGGCGGCCAGCGCAGTCGCCGCCGACGCCAATTCTGCCTCGGCCCGATACCCCTGGCTGCGTAACTTCTCCGCGCCGTCAAACTCAATCTGCCGCTGTTTAAGCAATGCCTCCGCCTGTTCTACCGCCACTTCGTAGCGGGTCGGATCAATCCGCAGCAGCTCTTCGTCGCGAGCAAACAAACCTCCCGCTACGAACTTCGGCGAAATACTGACGATACTCCCCGCCACCTCGGCACTGAGTACCGTTTCGGTACGCGGTTTGACCGTGCCCTGACTGCGAATGCTGAATTGCTCGTCCGTGCCTTGCAGTTCGAGCACATCGACCAGCGTTGCAAGCGCCACTTCCGTTTTCTTCTCGGGAGGGGCTTTCGAGCTCATCAGCAGGAATGTGACGAGGCCAGCCGCCCCGAGGATGGCCATAATCAGGATCGCGCGTTGAACTTTGCGTGGCATACCTTTTTCCATTTATTGGCATTTGGACCGCGTGACCGCACTTACGCGCAGGCGAATTGTTAGCGACCCGTACCGGGGTGGCCGTGCGTGGCTTGCGCCGACCCTCCTGTTTCTGATTATTGAGTCCCTGGGTGCGTCACCGCTCGGGGGTCCCGGATCGAATAGACCAACTGCTGCGTATAGGTTCCGTGTCCTCTGCATTTTCAGTGGTTGCCGCAACGATCATACGCGCATTGCCTGACCAAGCTATTACCCGCGATGTCATCACGAGATCGACTTCGCCATGGCACCCGTGGATGCGTGCTGAGGAACAATCGGTATGCTGCTGACGGTGGTCGGATGCCGGGCTTCTGAAACAGTCGCGAGTAACCCGCAAGTCGCTTTCAATCCGCCGTCTGTCGACGACTATGCAAGGGCATGCTGAAGCCTTTCGGCAAGCGAAACTCATCGGTCTGCTTACCCACGAAGTCGACGCTGCTGTGTTCACCGAGCGCCCGCGACATACCAGCAGTCGGCGCGGCAGACAGGCAAGCTGCACGTAGATCGCCGCTGACGCGGCGTGCCGGCAGCCGCAGCGGGCTGAGAAGGATTTGCCTGGAGCGTAGCACCCGCCATGAATGCCAGCAGTTCACGCAGGAAATACCCGCGCGGCGCTTCCAGGAAAGCCGCATGATCACCGCCCGGTACAACCACCCATTGCTTGTGCCCCGTAGCGAGCCGCTGAAACAGTTTTGCTTGCCGATCAGCCGGCGCGATCGGGTCGTGCTCGCCCTGAATCACCAGCGTCGGCACCTTGATCAATGCAGGATCGAGCGCGTTGTACTGGTCCAGCCGTCGAATGTCAGTTCGTACCGGGTCAGCCGCCAGTGCGGCTGTTACGTAGGCATCAATGGCACGCTGACTGATCGATCCGGGGGTAATGAAATCGCTGGCCGCCGCGGCTGCCGTGTTGCTCTGCCGCAATGGAACGATTCCCGCTTCATCGGCCGGCAAACTCGAATCGAGATCATGCCAGTAACCAAACAGGGTCAGCGATGCAAGCTTGCCCGGGTGTCGCTGCGCCATCAGCTGCGACACCGTCGAGCCCATCGACCAGCCAAACAGATGTGGCTTGCCGCCTTGCCGATGCCGGCCTGCGATCCAGCCGACAACCCGGGCAACATCATCCGCGGCGCGATTGGGCGTCAACCAGCCCGAGTCATCACGTGGCGATTCACCATAGCCCCGTAAGTCGATCGCGTATACCGCGTAACCTGCTTCGACCAAGCCGTCCATGAGCGACCGATCTTCGCCCTCGACCTGCAAATCGAAATCGGGTAAGGCACTCCAGGTTCTGCCGTGCACCAGCAGTACCGCGTTCGATGCACCGGGCGCACTTTTCTCCCACACGGCGAGCGGATGGCCGTCCGCCGGTACTGTGTGCCGTTGCAGCTCAGCCGCAAGTCCAAGGTTTGCACTCAGCAACAGCAACAGAGCCAGCGGTGCGTATCCCGGCACCTTCGATCGTGTTCGAAACAGCATAAGCGCTCTCCAAAAGGACTGTGGGGAAATGCGGTATGTTCGCATGGTATATCAGACCCGTAAGGCCACCAATCGCGCGGCACACGGCTGCGGTAAACTGGCTGTCACCAACGGCCCACAACAGGCGCGAGGATCCATTCCATGAAAGGCATCACCGGTTTCGCCTTCTTTTTGCTTTTTCTGGCCGGCTTCGCACTCGTGAACCTGCGCTCTGTCGGTGAGCAGAAGGCTGCCAGCGTCGCAGTGCCATCTGCCGCTGCGCTTGCTGCCTGGGAATGGCGCTTGCTGGAGTCAACACAGGACGACCTCGACGGCGACCTCGATATCCGCCTGACGTTCGCTGAGGATCTCGGCTTGTTCGTGCAAGGCGCGTGCAACCGTTTTAGCGGTACTTACGCGATGCATGACGGCCTCTTTACAGCCAGTGCACTCGCCGGAACGCGCAGAGCCTGTCGCAATGAGGTGATGCAGTCCGATACGTCGCTATTACAGGTACTGGACGAAACCCGGCATGTACAGATTACCGGACGGCGACTCGCCTTGCTGAATGCCGCGGGCGAATCGCTGGCAAGCTTTACGGCCGCCGAACGCGCGGCGGAAAATCGCTGACCTCAGTGCGGTACACGGATACTCCGGCCGGCCTGTCCGGCAGGTCGTCGAAGCGGACGGACGTGGCACGAACCGTGCAAATAGCGGACGCCGAAACGTGGCGCGCTGGCGATGCGCAGGCGCCGGAATGAGACGCCGGTAACGGTGAAATTGTTCGCCGATTTGTAGAATAGGAGGGTCAATAGCGGCGTCCGGCAAGGCAAATTCCGCTTGAACACCGCCACCGGTGCGCTGGCCCGGCTGATCGCCGCAGCTTGCCTCGCAGGTGTTTGGAAACAGTTTGTTGCACAACAATCCTGCGCCGTTGCGGCGCAGGCCTACAGGGGCAGGAACACGCGCCCAGACGGGACCAACCGGAGGCGGTAGCACCGCAGACGACAACGTGATCGAAAACCTACAAAAAGGCCTGAGGAGACGTCGCTCACTGGAGGAGTACCTGCCGCTGATGTTGTGCGGGGCCGGTGTCTTCGGGGTCCTCCCCTTCGCCATCGTGCGCTTGCTGAACGGGGAAATCTGGATCGGCCTGCTCGATCTCGCGGTTGTGGCCGGCTTCTCGACCCTCGGTATGTTTGTGCTTCGTTCGAGCCGGGTGCGGGCAACCAGTATCTGCATTACGCTGCTGTGCGTCGCGGGTTATCTCGGCACCCTGTACCTGATGGGACCACAACAGCTGTTTTGGGCCTACCCCGCACTGGTTGTCGCCTACTATCTGCTCAAACCGGAAGAAGCGGTCGCACTTTCCGTGATATCCATATTGGGCAGCATCCCGGCGCTCTACGGCAATGTGAGCCTGTTCATGCTGGCAACGGCAACGATCACAATGACCATGACATCGGTCTTCGCCTATGCTTTCGCGGCTCTTACCCGCAATCAACGCCAGCAATTGATGAACCTGGCGACCTGTGACCCGTTGACGGGTGCCGGCAACCGGCGCGCACTGGACCAGAAAATTGCCGAGATAATTGCCAACCATGAACGTACATCGGCAACGGCCTCGGTGATCTTTCTCGACCTTGACCACTTCAAGGCCATAAACGACGAATACGGTCATGCCGCGGGCGACCAGATCCTCATCCAGCTGACAGAAATCATCAACCTGCGTATCCGGGTAACGGACAGTCTTTACCGGATCGGCGGCGAAGAGTTTGTCATCGTCGTGGACGGCCTGGGCATCGACAAGGCCTCGCGTTTGGCGGAGCAGCTACGCACCCTGGTAGAGGCCAATGAACTGGCCAGGGACCGCGCCGTGACTATTTCGCTCGGAGTCGCGCAACTTGAAAGCGGCGAATCGGCCGATGAATGGTTGCACCGCGCCGACGAAGCACTGTACGCGGCCAAACGGGCAGGACGGAATCAAACCCGCACCGCCCACATTGAGCTGCAACCCGTGCGGCCGAAGGTCGCGCCGCTGCATTAACCCGCCTTCCGGGAAGCTCCTTGCAACACTTCCTGGCTGACCGAAATCCACAGCGCATTGCAGCGCGCCATCACCTCGCCATGTTCGCTGTACAGGCAGGCATCGGCGAAAAACTTCCGGCCTTCATGGGCACCGCGTTGCGCCACGACGATACACCGTTGGCCGACCGTCGGCAGACGCAGGATCTCTACCGTCTGCCGACCAAGCAGCAACAATCGCATACCGGCCATCGAAGCACAGGCATACGCCGTTGGACAGTCGAGCGCGGACCACACAAACTCACTGCGCACCACTGAGTTCTGATCACCGAGATCGGCGGTCGGCACCCAGGTACAGGCTACTGGCCCCTGCCACTCTACGTCGGCTGCATCCAGCGGCCCGGGGTGCAAGCGCAAGCCCTCGCCGGGCAATCGATCCGGACCGCAAACAAAACAGCCCGGCACCTGATGCAGGTGATCGGGAAACGTGCGTGTCGCAGCCTCTGCCGCCGCAGAAAAGGAAGGCACGGCCAGATCGCGGACCACGACCGGAGCCGGCCGTGCGCTTGCCACCAGGGCCACACCGCAGTACATGCCGCGCGAGCCGTCCGCTTCTACTCTGACAGTCAAGGGCACTTGCAACGGCGGCGGCTTGCGCAGCGTCACTTCCACACTCCCCGCCATCCCGGACGCAAGGCGTCCTGCACTGTAGCCACCGTTCCCCGAATTTTCCGGGCCGCAAAAACGTGCGTCTATCGTAACTGGCGCCAAGACTTTATGTTCCAGAACGCTCTCCTTGCCTGATCGAGCCGACTAGCCTAAGGGCCACCACTGTGCCCTGCAACCCTTCTCAGCAATGATCGCGGACTCGCCGGGCCAGAGGCATGTCGGTATGATGGTTCGACCCTGACTCACAGCATCACTATGACCGCATCACGCCCTGCTTTCCGGTCTCGACGCGGCCGGGCCTGCCCATTGACCCTCGTTGTGCTGCTCGCACTAGCCGCTTGTGGCGGTGGCGGCAGTGGTGGCGGCAGCGCTGGCCGCATCGGTGCCGGCAACAACGGCTGGACCCAGGGCGTATTCCCGCCTGCGAGCGATTTCCAGTCCCTGTGCGTCAACCCCCGCACGGGCATCAATCCGGCCACCGGTCTGGCCTATGCTGACCGCAGCGGCTCACGCACTGACGAGAACAACTATCTTCGTTCTTACAGCAATGACACGTATCTCTGGTACCGGGAAATCGTCGATCGTAATCCGGCGCTGTACAGCACAGCAGAGTATTTCGAGGGGCTGAAGACCAGCGCTACAACGATTTCCGGCACACCGAAAGACCAATACCATTTCACCCAGGACAGTGCCGAGTGGTACGCACAGTCGCAAACCGGCGCGGCTGTCGGCTACGGGGTGCAGTGGGCCTTGCTCTCCCGCTCACCACCTCGGCAGTTACTCGTCGCCTACACCGACCCGAACACGCCTGCCAGCGCTGCCGGCCTTGTACGTGGTACGACAATTCTTGAGATCGACGGCGTCGATGTCGCCAATGGCAGCGATACAGACACGCTAAACAATGGCCTGTCACCCGCGGCTGCCGGTGAGTCTCATCAGTTTCGGGTGCGTGACCCCGACGGCACGGAACGCAACATCAACCTGACCGCACAGACGGTAACGTCAACACCCGTGCAAAACGTCCGCACGGTAGCAACAACCAGTGGCAACGTTGGCTATATGCTGTTCAATGATCACATCGCACCCGCCGAACAGGGACTGATCGATGCCTTCACGCAGCTGGCAAACGACAATGTGACCGACCTGGTTATCGATCTGCGGTACAACGGTGGCGGCTTTCTTTATATCGCCAGCGAGTTGGCCTACATGATCGCCGGTAATACGGCCACCGCAAACCGTACTTTTGAAACGATGCGCTTCAACGACAAACACACGGCAAGGAATCCGATCACCGGTGAGACCATCACGCCAATGCCATTCTTCAACACCAGTACCGCCGGGCAATTCTTGCCTGCGCTCAACCTCTCGCGGGTCTTCGTACTGACAGGCGCCGGAACCTGCTCCGCGAGCGAATCCGTGATCAATGGCTTGCGCGGCATAGGCATCGACGTCATTCAGATCGGCTCGCGGACTTGCGGCAAGCCTTACGGCTTCTATCCGACGGACAATTGCGGCACGACATATTTCACGATTCAGTTCCGTGGTGAGAATGAACAGGGTTTCGGCGACTATGCGGATGGCTTTTCACCGCAAAATGCCAGTATTCAAACCACTGTGTTGCCCGGCTGTCAGGTCGCTGACGATTTCAGTCAGCCACTGGGAGACATCAACGAACGGCGTTTTGCCGCTGCCCTGCAGTACCGTGAAAACGGCAGCTGCCCTACGCCGAGTTCCATCGGCATACCGGGACTCGGCAAGACCTTCCCGGGCGACTACCGCGAAGATAACTTGTACCTGCCGAAAGCACCGTGGCGCGAGATGCGCATCGTGGAAACCAACTGATGCAAAAATTACTATTACCGTGCCTGTCATTGTTACTGGCATTAAATGCTGGCTGCAGCAGCACGCCTCTGCCGGAAGGCGAACCGGCACGGATCACAAAGGCTGATGCCGAGAGTCGACGTGAGCTGAGTCAGGTCATCGGTGCTGCACTGGGTGTCAGACCGGTAACCCTGGCGGACGACGCGTTTACCGTCAGCAGCACCTTGCATTTTGATCCTGCAACCGCTGCCACTGGAAACGCAGGTCAGGGTAGCGCGATCAACTCGTCGGCGGAGGTATTCCGTTTGCTGCTGGATGGCCCGCAATGTGTGCTGGTGCATGAACGTACTGGATTGCGTTGGTTACTAATGGACACGGAGTGTAGTGCCGAATGAAATTTTTGACCCTGTTATCATTGGTATTTTCAGCGACCGCCTTCGCGGACGAACCACGGCAATTCACCGCAAAAGGCCTGCAGCAACCGGCTGAAATTCTGATTGACCGCTGGGGAATACCGCATATTTACGCCGGCACGCATTACGATGCATTTTTCGTCCAGGGTTGGAACGCCGCCCGTGACCGCTTGTGGCAAATCGATCTATGGCGGTTACGCGGCCTTGGCCGCTTGTCCGCCGTATTGGGTCCCGATTACGTTGCTCAAGACCGTGCCTCTCGCCTCTTCCTTTATCGTGGCGATATGTACCGTGAATGGCTCTCCTATGGCTCTGATGCCAAGGAAATCGCCACTGCGTTTACGGCCGGCATTAACGCGTACATTGACTTGCTCAATTCCCGCCCGGACCTGCTACCGCCGGAGTTCGAGTTACTGAATTACAAGCCGCAAAAGTGGCAGGCCGACGACGTTGTACGAATTCGAGGTCACGGCCTCTGGCGAAACGCGGCCAGCGAAATCAAACGAGCCCGCCTTGCGTGTACCGGCGACCTTGATGCCAGCGAATACTGGCGACCGCTGGAACCGGCGTGGACAACCAAAATTCCGGACGGACTGAATCCATGTGACATTCCCGACGATGTACTGCTTGACTACGAACTGGCTACGGCACCTGTCGTATTCAACGACGCAAAAAAGGCGGTCTTGCTGTCACGAGCCAAGAGCGAAGACACCAGTCTCGGCAGCAACAACTGGGCGGTTGCGCCGGAACGAACGAGCACCGGCCGACCAATCCTCGCCGATGATCCGCATCGCGGCCACGCCGTTCCCTCGCTTCGTTACATTGCCCATCTGGTCGCTCCCGACTTGAACGTCATTGGCGCGGGCGAACCTGCTTTGCCCGGCATATCCATTGGCCACAACGAACGCATCGCATTTGGTCTGACTATTTTTCCGATTGATCAGGAAGACGTCTATGTCTACGAGCGATCCGCCGATGGCAATAGCTATCGTTACGGCAAGCAGCAGGAAGACGTCACTGACATTCATGAAACGATAAAGGTGCGTGGCGGCAAAGACGTTGATGTTCGCCTGCGATTTACGCGGCATGGCCCGATCGTCGCGGAAACCGACACACAGTTCTACGCGGTGAGGGCCGCGTGGCTGGATGCCGGTATGGCGCCGTATTTCGGCAGTGTTGAATACATGCGTGCCAACAATTGGCGTGAATTTCTGGCCGCACTCAATCGCTGGGGAGCCCCGTCCGAAAACCAGGTGTATGCCGACATTGACGGCAATATCGGCTACAAGCCCGCCGGGCTGTTTCCGCGCCGGGTCGGCTTCGATGGCTTGCTGCCCGTGCCAGGCGACGGTCGTTATGAATGGGACGGTTACCACGACATGGACGTGCTGCCGGTCGAATACAATCCGGCGCGCGGCTACACGGGCTCCGCCAATTCCAATAACCTGCCAGCTGACTACCCGATCAGCAAGTACCCGCTGGGTTTCGAATGGTCTGCGCCGTGGCGCTACCAGCGACTATGGGAAGTACTGGCTGACGACGACAAGCATACGCTCGAAAACTCACTGGCTTTGCAACGCGATTATCACTCGGTGCTCGCTCGCCAACTCGTCACTGCTATCCCTGCAGACGACCGCCAAGCGGCGGCCAGAATGCTGCGCGAGTGGGATGCCACTCTGACACCGGACTCCGCTCCTGCCGCGTTGTACAACGTCTGGCTGCATCGCCATCTGCGGCCGGCGCTCAGTTCGATGTTAGCGACAAAAATGTCCACCATTGCAATCAGTCTGGACACCCGCGCAATCCTCCGCGTGCTGGATGAAGAGCAAACGGATGCCATCGTCAGCGTGACGCTGCGCAATGCCTGGAACGAGACGGCGGCGCTACTGGGCACCAGCAGTGACCAATGGCGCTGGGGTGATCTGCACCGAATGCGCTTCCAACACCCTCTTATCCATCTTGCTGACAAAAAATTGCGGGCCAGCATGACTTACCCCGACTACGCCCGCGGTGGCAGCAGCAACACGACCAACAATACCGGCTTCAATCCGGCAGATTTTTCTGTCCGCTCAGGCGCTTCATTCCGCATGGTACTCGACGTGGGCAATTGGGATGCAGCTCGAATGACCAATGCACCGGGCCAGTCGGGCGACCCGCGATCTCCGTTCTACGGCAATCTGCTCGAGGGCTGGGCCGTTGATTCCTCCTTTCCCATGTTGTACTCAAGAGCCGCTGTTGAGAAGAATACCCTCGAAATCATACGCCTGCGCCCCGAATAGGCTGCAAACTTGCCCGCTAAGTGGACTTCAACGTCCAGCCTTGCCAGACTGCAGGAAGTCGCTTGGCCATAGCGGTCGCGCAGTCCGGAGAATCTTATGAATCGCTGGCTGACATTCGCAGTCCTGTTGGTGACCACTCAGGCTGTCATCGCAGATGAATACAATAGTCCCACGCTGCAACATGTGGCTACGAGCGGGACATTCCGCATAGGTTTTGTACCCGATGCCCCACCCATGTCGTTCATTGACGCGGATGGCAAAACAACAGGCTATTCGATAGCGCTTTGCCGGCATATCGCCGATGCGGTCGGCCAGAAACTCGGACGCAGCGACCTCAAGCTCGAGTACGTTCCGTTGGTTGCGCCCGAAGATAGAATCAGCGCCGTTGCCGACGGACTTGTCGACATAGAATGCGGCGCCACCACGGTCACGATGACGCGACGGGAACAGGTCGACTTTACGCTGATGACGTTCATTACAGGCGGCACCGTGTTGTCGCGCAAGCAGCGACCGATCGCTTCTCTGGAGGACCTGCCCGATACCCGGGTCGCGGTCATCAAAGGCACAACGACCGAAGCTGCTCTGCTGCGTTACGGCCGACTGAACGATTACCGCTTTACGCTTGCATTGATCAGCACCCACGACGAAGGCATGAAGTTGCTGAATGAAGGCAAGGTGGACGGCTATGCCTCGGACCGCGCGATGTTAATTGGCCAGGTGTTCCGCAGCGCGGGCGCATCGCAGTACGTCATGGCCCGCCAGGTGTTTTCACGCGAACCATATTCACTAATGATTAAACGCGGCGACACAGACTTCCGCTTGCTGGCGGACAGCGCATTGGCATCGTTGTACGACGATGCCCGCATCCGACGCCTGTATCACAACTGGTTTGGACGTTACGGCGAACCACTATCGCCTATCATTGAAGCCATGTACGAATTTCAGGCCCTGAGCGAATGAGCCGCCCCTCGGTATTGACAGGTTTGCCACGGAACTCTTTATCAGTAACCGGTTCTGATTAAAATACCTGCTACTTTCGTCTCCGCTTTACGGACCCTGTATGACCGCACGAACGAGCCGCTACACCCTGATTGGTTACCTGTTGTTTTCATCGCTGGCCGCCGCCGAACGCGTACCCGCCACGTTTGATCATCCTGAAGACCCGTTGCTGCCGCGCATTGAGTTTCCTGAATTGCGTGGCGACGCTACTGCAATATTGCAATGCGCGTCGCAGGTAAAGGCCTCCGGACGGATGGAAGAAAGCGGCTGTTACGTCAAGAACGCCGGTGATGAAGTCTTCATAAAGGCCATTGTCCTCGCCGCGAAAAAGGCCCGTATGACCCCTGCCCGCGTCAATGGCAAAGCGATCAGCGTCTACGTCCAGTTTCGGGTTGAATTTCGCAAAGCCGGCGATGAGCAAACCGTTCGAATACTGAACAACCCGGGCTTGCAAGAAAATATCGAGGCCTACGGTGATGAGCATATTGCGGCGCAACGTGGCTTGACTTCAGAGCGCTGGCAAAAGGAATGCCCAAAGCGCGTACGCTTTACAGTTTGGGCAAAAGCCCACGTCGCAGCAGATGGCGCTCAAAGTAACTTCAGCATTCTCCCCGGTGAGGGCGCCGCCATTACCCAACGTTGCTCCGACGCTATTCTTGCCACCTTGAATGAGAGCGAATTCACACCGGCTTACGCGGATGGTGAACCGGTACCGTCGAGCTTTATTGAACCGTTTGGCAGCTAGCGCCGGCCGTCCCGGCGGGTGTCTCGCCGCGCACTCAAGCTCCGGGCCTGTGGATCTCAGCTGGCAGTACAGCTTCAATGCGCTGCATGACGTCTAGGCGATACACGAGATCGTGAATATAATCGAGCCGGTCGGTTTCCAGAATCAGTTTGTCGCCAAGCTCGTAGCGCTCGATCCAATCTTCGTACAAACGATCGAGACGCTTGAGGTAACTCAACGGCACGTCCTGTTCCATTGCCCTGCCACGCAGACGAATGCGCTTGCGTAAAGTGCGCATGGAACAACGGAGATAGATCATGAGATCGGGAGGCTTGATTGCCTGCAGAATGGCCTGATAGAAGCCACAATACGTATCCCAGTCCCGATCATCGATGTGCCGCATGTCATGCAAAGCCGTCGCAAAAATTTCCGCGTCTTCAAATATCGTGCGGTCAAGTACGACGACGCCGGGCATACGATCCAGTGCCTGATGAATGCGGAACTTGTGGCCGAGAAAATATATCTGCGAATGAAACGCCCAGCGTTTCATGTCTTTGTAGAAGTCCGGTAAATAAGGATTATCTTCACTGGGCTCGTAGAATGGCGCAATACCGTAAGTCGTACTGAGAAACTCCACCAGCGTCGACTTTCCGGCCCCAATGTTGCCAGCGATCGCAATCGAACGCTTGGTGACGGCGGATTCATTGGCAGACATCAATACAGGCATCCCTACACAGATCGAAGACTGCAGCCTAGTGTGGGCTGGCCACAAAATAAAGGGGAAGCGACTACCGCTTCCCCTGAATGACTTCGAACACCGTTGGTCTAGGGCGCTTCGTACACCACTTTGCCACCAACAACGGTCGTGAGTACCTTTACGTCCTTGATGTTGTCGGGATTCATGGTCAACAGGTTATCCGATAGCACGACGAAGTCACCCAGCTTGCCGACAGTGAGCGAGCCTTTGATATCTTCCTCATAGGCCGCATAGGCCGTATTCAGCGTGTAACCCTGTATAGCCTGTTCCACTGTCAGCTTCTCTTGGGGAAACCAGCCGCCTTCCGGTGCCCCTGACAACGTCTTGCGCGTAACCGCTGCGTAGATACCGAGTAGCGGATTCAGGTAATAACGAGATGCATTGGTACCCGGTGAATCCGAGCCAAAGCTCACTACCGAACCGGCATCCCACATACGCCGGAAGGCATAGGCGCCGCGTGAGCGTTCGCGCCCGATTCGTTCTTCCATCCAGCGCATGTCGTCGGAGGTATGGTAGGGCTGCACTTCCATAACAACGCCCATGCGACCCGCCCGTTCAATGTCCCGGTCGGTCATCACTTGCGCGTGTACCAGCCGGAACCGCCGGTCGCGTTCACCGTTCTTCTCGATGAGGCGTTCCACCATATCCATCAGATAGCCGTTCGCTTCGTCACCGATTGCATGCACCGTCAACTGAATATCGTGTGCATCCGCCTGCAGCGCGAGTCGTTCCAGGCGACTTTGCATATCTTCCGGATTGTCCGGGCTGCGCTCGAACGGAAACATGATGTCGCGCCATATGCCACGGCTCGATGGATTGTGCGTATAGGGTTCATAAAAGCGCGCTGAGCTGTTGCCCATGATCCCGTCGATCCACGCTTTCACCGCACCGTAGCGTATCCATTCGTCACCGAATCCAACGTGAATCCCCAGAGCATTCATCGACTCCCACTGGTCCAGCGGCGGTCGATAGCGGACCCGCGCTGTCATCAGCCCTTTGTCTTTGAGCTCCTGATATATATCAACCTGAATAGGCGCCGACGTGACGTCGGAGTAACTGGTCACACCCACCGACTTCATTTGTTCCCAGGCGCGCAGCGTTTCCGCCGTGCGTTGTTCTCGCGACGGCTCCGGGATGTGCTCTTCGAACAACAATCGAACATTGTCCTGAACGAGCACTGTAGATTCGACGGCACCCGCTACGGGATTGAACAATGCTCCCGTCGGTTCACCGGAACGATCACGCTCTACTGCAATCCCTTCCGGGTCCGGCATGCCTTTGCGAATTCCCGCACGCTCGAGGGCGGCGCTGTTCGCCAGATACACCTTGCGGTCAAAACGTCTGACCAATACCGGTCGGTCTTTGGTGAAGCTGTCAATCATGGATTTGTTTGGCAAAAACAAATTGCCGTACATGTCATCCGGATTCACCTGCCTGCCAGCTTCCGCGACATCATTGGCAGCCCAGGTCTCGTACGCGGACCAGTCGCCACCCGTGATCCAGGTTCCGGCTGCATAGCGTTCGTGAACTTCCCGAATACGTTCGGCGAACAACGCGGCATTGGAAACATCCAGCAAGTTCAAGCCGTACAACAAGCGCCCGGTGCCTTCGAAGTGCACGTGATTGTCGTTGAATCCCGGCACCACGAGTTTACCGCCGAGATCGATGACCCTGGTGTTCTGACCAATGTGTTGACGGACGCCGGATTCGTCACCGACATAGATGATCTTGTCTCGCAGTGTCGCAATCGATTCGGCTTTTGGTAACGCTTCATCGACGGTCCAAATTACCCCGTTACGCAGCACAAGGTCGGCTTCTTGCGACTGAGCTGCGGCACAGAATACAAAGACAAAAACACTGCTGACTAACAGTTTGGATGTGAACTTCATGGACCCCCCCGGACCGAAATAGACGTTCGGTGCTGCGAGGCGATTGGAGCATAACCGCGGCAGCCATTCAATTACCGGCAAGTTGCACGCGCAACTGCCTTATTCCGCCGGGATACTCCAGTCACAGTCCGTACAGTGTGGCGACACCTTGTGAGTGGCCAGAACGTCGAATATCCAGTCTCGCCATGTCTTGTTGGGCCGCCAGACCGAGTTCAGATCACGTTTCGCCTCTTCAACAGACACGCCATCGTAAATGACCCGATAGAGGAAACTGAATGCAGAAGCTCTGAAATTGACCTGGCAATGCAGTAATGTCTTCTGCACTGGAGACAGTTGCATCGCCGCAGCAAACATCTGAAAGTCCGCAACCTTCGGCGCGTCCCAGTCAACAGGAATGTGCAAATAGTCCATGCCAAGGTTGGCGACCAGGCGGTCTTCGTTCGGCAGTGCTTTGGCCTGATCTGACCAGGCAATGTAGATCACTCTTTCGAAGCCGGCAGCGCGCAGAACAGGTAGCTGCTCCAACGTGGGCTGACCGGCACTGGCGAACGTAGCCGAGTACTGCCGGAAATTATTGATGTCCGTCAGTTCATCGGCCGCGGACTGGACAGACCACGACAAGACAACGGCTGCCAATATCACAAACGTTTTTGCCATGGCGCTCCCCTTCCGCTGCCAGCGCACTATTCCCGAATGCCTTCCAGCCACAGGAAGAACGAATAATACAACGCCGTATCTTCCAGACTCTGGAAACGACCGGTTTTGCCACTGTGCCCGGCCTGCATGTCAGTCTTCAGTAGCAGCATGTTGTCGTCGGTTTTGTATTCGTTAAGCTTGGCAACCCATTTCGCTGGCTCCCAATACTGTACCTGCGAATCATGCAGACCGGTGGTCACCAGCATATTCGGGTAGTCCTTCCTCTCGACGTTGTCGTACGGTGAATACGACAGCATGTACTCGTAAAACTCTTTTTCGTTCGGGTTACCCCATTCGTCCCATTCACCGGAGGTTAGCGGAATACTGTCATCCAGCATTGTCGTTACAACGTCAACAAACGGCACGGCCGCCGAGATACCTTTGTACAACTCCGGCGCCATATTGACGACAGCGCCCATCAACAAACCGCCTGCACTGCCACCGCGCGCGTACAGGTGTTCGGGGGACGTGTAACCTTGGTCAATGAGGTATCTGGACACGTCAATGAAATCATTGAAGGTGTTCATCTTCTTGAGCTGGCGACCTTCGTAGTACCACTCACGACCCAGCTTCGAGCTACCGCGGATATGCGCTACGGCAAAAATAAACCCGCGATCCAGCAGGCTGAGTCGATCCGAATTGAATGATGGATCAATGGTGACTCCGTACGAACCGTAGCCGTACTGCAACAAGGGATTAGTCCCATCCAGCTTGATACCTTTGCGGTACACCATGGATACGGGTATCGATGCCCCGTCCCGCGCCGGCACAACAATGGCTTTCGACTCATAGTTGGCACGGTCGAATCCTCCCAGAACCGTGTCTTCTTTGACGAGTTTTTGTTCCCGCGTCTGCAGATTGAAATCGTAGACCGATTCCGGCGTGGTCATGGATTCATAACCGTAGCGAAACCAGTGTGTATCGTACTGGACGTTGTCGTCCGAATAGGCTGTAAAGACGTCTTCGTCGAACGGAATTCGGTACGTTTCGCCTGCACCACGCGGCATCACTTCGAGCTGCACGACCCCGTTCTCAAGCAAGGACAGCACCGCATAGTCTTTGAAGATATCGAAGCCTTCGATAAGCGTATCTTCCCTGTGCGGTACAATCTCCTGCCACTGATCTCGCGCCGTGTTGTCGAGCGGCACCTCGAATACCCGAAAATTCCTCGCGTTGTCATTGGACAGAACGAAGAAACGGTCAACGCCATCCGTTACAAAGTATTCATGGTCCGGCTCGCGCGGCAAAAACAGACGGGGTTCGGCTAGCGGCGTATCTGCAGGTAAGTATCTGACTTCCGTCGAGACGGTCGCCGCACTAACGAGGTAGAACATGCGGGATGACAATGACTTCTCAACCCACAACCAGTTGGTGTCGTCCGGTTCGGCGTACACCAGCGTGTCTTTTGGTTCTCCCAGTACGTGTCGGTACACGCGGTCCATGCGCAGGGTTTCGCTGTCCTGAACGGAATACAGCAACGTCTTGCTGTCGTTGGCCCATTCGAAATTGCTGGTGACATCCGTTATCCGGTCGTCCAGCAGGCGTCCAGTCTCAAGATCAAGAAAGTAGATCGTGTAAAAACGCCGGCCCTGGGTATCAACACCATACGCGGCCAGCTTGTGATCAGGACTGACCGCAAAGTTACGGACCGCGAAATATTCATGCTCGCCGACCAGACCATTAACATCGAGCAGCACCTCTTCAGGCGCAGTCAATTGCCCTCGTTTGCGGCAGTAAACCGGGTACTCATGACCCTCCTCGTAGCGGTAGTAGTACCAATAATCCCCGTCTTTGTACGGCGCCGACGAATCTTCCTCCTTGATGCGTGACCGCATTTCATCGAACAACGAGGCTTTGAGGCCCTGCATGGGCTCCATGCGCTTCTCGGTCCACTCGTTTTGCTTGTTCAACCAGTCGATCACACGCGGGTCTTCGCGGTCGTTCATCCAGAAATAGTCATCGACGCGCTCGTCGCCGTGGATGTTCAGGGTATGCGGTATTTTCTCGGGCATGGGCACTTCTGAGGTGTTTGAGGAACAGGCGGCTAAGACTACGATAAACGCGGCACATATGGCTGGCGAAATTCGCATTGCACGGCTCCCGGGCGTGTCCAGATGCGCTCCATTATCGCCTGTCCTGCAGTAAAGTCCACGCAGGAGGTCGCCGCGGCTGCAACCTGAGCGGGCAGCATAACCGGACTCGGGAACACTCACCGTGGCCATGATCGGTGCTTACGAGCGCTTGATGCCTGCCGGTCCGCCCGGGCAGCGCAATGACGCTGCACGTAGCGGTAGTGCGACGGGGGCCGCCGGGTCGGAGCACAAACATGCGAGAACTCAAGCCAGTTGCGCTATGCCCCGGTTGTTGTCTATGGTCCGTTGAACAAAAACAACAACAAGGGCTCCGACCATGACCTCGTCCACCGTTCCCGGAAACAATCCTAAACAGCTGCTGCGAGGCATTGGCTTTCTTGGTATCGCGGTATTAGCACTCAACGGTGTGATTGGTGCCGGCATATTTGCGTTGCCCGCATCCATTGCGGCACAGGCAGGGCCATGGAGTCCCTGGCTGTTTCTGATCGTCGGCGTCCTGGTCATTACGATCGTTCTGACATTTGCCGAGCTATCGAGTTACTTCAAAGAGACCGGTGGCCCGGTGTTGTACACCAGCACCGCGTTCGGCCCGCTGGTTGGCTTCAGCACCGGCTGGATACTGTTTCTCAGCCGAATGACCGCATTTGCGGCAAACACCGCAGCAATGGCCACTTATCTGGGTGCAGTTGTTCCCTGGTTTGGTGATGGCATCGGTCGCGCCGTGTTCGTAATCAGTGTCGGCGCCGGTCTCACCTACGCCAATTACGTTGGCGTAAAAGACGGCGTTCGGACGCTCGCCATTTTTACGTTCATGAAGCTGACACCGATCGTGCTCATGATCCTCCTGGGCCTGCAATACGTCAGCCCTGATACGCTTTTTCCAGGCAGCTTGCCCAGCTTTGACGATCTCGGCGGAACAACCCTGCTACTGATTTACGCCTACGTTGGTTTCGAATCCACGACCATCATTTCCGGCGAAGCAAAGAACCCGAAACAGGCGATGCCGCGCGCCCTGGTGTCGACCATCGTAATGATTGCGGTCCTGTACTTTCTGATCGTCCTTGTCTATATCTCGGTACTGCCCGACGCTGATGGCAGCCAGACCCTCATCGATGTCGGTGAAGTCCTCGCCGGCACGGCGGGCGGCATCGTTATCGCTTTGGCGGCGGTGTTTTCTATTGGCGGCAATCTTGCGTCAATCATGCTCGCGGTACCGAGGCTGACGTTTGCACTCTCGGAGCAACGCTTGCTGCCGCGCTGGTTCGGCGAAGTGCACGAGAAACACGCGACCCCGGCGAATTCCATCGTCTTTCTTGGCGTACTCGGAACCGTCTTCGCCCTCACCGGCTCGTTCGTCTGGCTGGCGGCAGCAAGTTCGCTGACCCGCCTGATCTCCTATGCCCTCTGCATTGTGTCGCTGCCCATCGTGCGGCGACGTGCCAATGAACAGGAACGCGCAGAGGCATTTCGCTTGCCTGGCGGCTACGCCATCCCGGGCTTCGCATTGCTGCTTTGCCTGTGGATCATGTTCCAGTCATCGACGGATGCCTGGGCCATGACCGGCGCATTGTTGGCGGCGGGGCTGGTGCTCTACTGGTTCGCCCGCCAGCGCCCGTCCGTCAGGCAAGCAAAAACCTGAGCCTAGTCTTTAACGGCCTCTAATGCCTCAAGACGCGCCGCTTCAAACTCATCACCGGGGTTCCAGCTTGGCATCGTGTCACTGTTGGCGATCGCGAGCCCGGTCCAAAAGCCAAGACTGGCGTCTTCGATCATGCCGTCGAAATTCCAGCTCGGATCGTATTCGTCACTGGGCTGGTGGTAATTGACGTCGGTGTAATGGTTGACCTGCTGCTCACCCCAATCGGCCGGCTTGTCGACGAATTCGGTGCCGGTATCGAGGTACAACGCCGGGACCCCGATTTTCGCAAAACTGAATTGATCGGAGCGATAGAAATACCCACGGTCGGCAAACTGATCTGCTTTGACAACACGGTTTTGTTGCGCGGCGATACCCTTGACGATGCCGTCGATGGTTGACTTGCCAAGCCCGATAAACGTCAGGTCATGGGTATGCCCCCAGATGTTGCCGCCATCGTAGTTGATGTTGGCGGCTATTTTCCCGGGTGGGAACGTCGGATTGGCGGCGTAGTACATGGAGCCCAGCAGCCCCTGTTCCTCAGCGCCGACAAATGCGATAAGAATCGAACGCCGTGGCGCCTCCGGCAACGCCTTGATCGCACGTGTGATCGCCAACAGCTGGGCAACACCTGAGGCGTTGTCCATCGCACCGTTATAGATATTGTCGCCTGAGGCATCCGGCGTACCGATACCCAAATGGTCGTGGTGTGCCGTGTAAATCACCACTTCGTCATTAAGCTCAGGGTCACTGCCCGGAATCTGGCCCAGCACGTTGGCGGACTCGACACGATTGATAGACACGTCCATGGCGATAGACGTAGATACACCCAACGGTACCGGCGCAAAATCGCGATTGTCAGCCGCCTCCCGCAATGCGTCCAGATCATGACCGCTCATGGCGATCACTTTGCGGGCCGCATCTTCGCTTACCCAGCCCTCGACCTGCATACGCGGTTCATCGCCAGCCTGTAACTCAAACTGCTCACCGGTCCACGACGTTTGCACAACCTGAAAAGGGTAACCCGCGGACGGCGTGGTATGGATGATGATTGCCCCGGCAGCACCCTGGGCCGCCGCGCTTTCGTACTTGTACGACCAGCGACCGTAGTAGAGACGCGTCTCGCCCGCGAACAGCTCCGGGTCCCAGGACGGGTCGTTGTTCAACATGACCAGCACTTTGCCGCGCAGGTCCATGCCTTTGTAATCATCCCATTGGTACTCAGGCGCCTGGATGCCGTAGCCAACAAAGACGAGTTCCGCATCTGCCACCGTGGCCCGTTCCGCTTGCACACCGCTGGCAACAATGAATTCATCCCATTGTTTTAGCGTGGTTTCCTGCCCGTCTTTGGCAAACCGCCAAACGGCTGGCTGCTCGGCGGTCACACCAACCAGATTAAACGGCTGCTGCCAACTGCCATCGGCAGCGCCTGGCTGCAGACCCAGCGCTTTCAGTTGCTCAACCAGGTAGTCCCGCGCCATGCGGTCACCACGACTGCCGGGACCCCGCCCCTCGTACTTGTCATCGGACAATTCGATGATGTGATCCCGCATCGAGTCAGCGGTGATCAATTTTACAGCCTCTTC
This sequence comes from Woeseia oceani, assembly GCF_001677435.1. Classification (GTDB taxonomy): domain Bacteria; phylum Pseudomonadota; class Gammaproteobacteria; order Steroidobacterales; family Woeseiaceae; genus Woeseia; species Woeseia oceani. The sequence goes on along the minus strand of NZ_CP016268.1, from coordinate 1,888,408 downwards.
AGCCGCGCCAACCTCCGGGGCTACAGCAAAAGCCGAATCAGCCACGGGTTTGTCGCCACAGGCGACCAGTGCCAAAACAGATAATGTGCCTGCCAGCTTCAGTATGAATTTCACGGCTTACCTCGTCGTTAACACAAACATTGGTGTGTAGGTATCAGTCGAGCACTTCGCGCAGAAAATTTTGCGTTCCCTGCCAGCTGCGGCGATCCGCGTTGGCATCAAATTGCAAACCGTTGGCAGGATCGGCGGCAGCGGGATTGGTAAATGCATGCAGGGTATGGCCGTGTGCATGCAATTGCCAGTCGGCTTTTCGTGCCGTCAATTCCCGAGTGATGCACAGAACATCCTCGGGCGTTGCCATCGGATCATCCCAGCCATGCTGAATAAGCACTTTGGCGGTAATGGTTTGCGGAGTTGTATTCATCGGCGCACCGAGCTGTCCGTGCACACTGACCACACCGTTGACGGAGGCGCCACTGCGAGCGAGGTCCAGTACGCACAAGCCACCAAAGCAGAAGCCTATCGCCGCTGTCCTGGCAGCATCGACCTCGGCGAGACCGCGCAGTTCCGTCAATCCGCAAGCCATGCGACGTTGCAGCCCGCTGCGGTCATCCATAAGTGGCTGCATCATGTTGCGGTTCTGCTCGGGCGAGGTACCCAGCTTGCCGGCCCCATACATGTCGAGCGCAAATCCGACGTAGCCCAGCGCTGCCAGCTGACGCGCTTTCTGATCGTCAAATTCACTTCGACCGCGCCAGGAATGCGCGATCAACACACCCGGGCGAGGCTCCGTTTTGGCATCATCCCAGGCGACAAAGCCGCGCAACGCGGTACTGCCATCTGTGTAGTCATGGAAACGGGTTTGAATTGGCATAGCGCAATACGGTCAGGAACAGTGAAAACGCTATGTTAACAAACCAGACGGCGCGTGCCGTCGTTCGCTGGTCAGCGAACCTGCTTAAGGTGTCCGGTCCGCGTGAAAACGATCCAGCCACTGGCGTGCAGCCCGGCGTGCTTGCAGGATATCCGCAAGCAGCATGTTTCGCGCCGAAACCACCCGGTTCTGTTTGCCGGCCGCATTGCCAAGGCGTTCAGCAATATAAAACCATTTGTACGCCTCAATCTTGTCCTCAGTTGCACCTTCGCCACTCAGGTACATCGCGCCGAGGTTGTTCTGCGCTACCGGATTGCCCTGTTCCGCGGCCAGTGTGTACCAGTACAGAGCCAGTTCATTGTTCTCGGGAATGCCTTCGCCCGCGTCATGCATTGCACCCAGGTTGTTCTGAGCGTCCGCATCGCCCTGCTCCGCCGCACGACGGTACCAGACCGCAGCCTCTGCGTTGTCTTCGGCAACGCCTTTGCCTTCGTCGTACATAAGCGCTATAGCGTACTGGGCGCGCGCCGAGCCCCGAGCCGCGGCTTGCTGATACCAATGCATCGCCTGAGCGAGATCCGGGCTAGTCCCTTCGCCATCTTCCAGCATGATAGCCAGATTGACCTGCGCCGACCGGTGCCCTTGTTTGGCAGCGAGACCGTACCAGTGCAAGGCTGCAAGGTTGTCTTCGGGTATGCCTTCACCCACATCGTGCATGATGGCGAGGTTGAACTGGGCACGGGCATTGCCTGCCGCCGCTGCCCGCTGATACCAGTCAACAGCGGCTGGATTATCCTCGGCGACGCCATCGCCTTCGTCGTACATCAACGCAATAGCGAAGTACGCGTCGCTGTCGCCGGCCGCGGCTGCAAGCCGGTACCACTGCAGCGCACGCTCATTGTCTTCTGGCACTCCGGCGCCCATGTCGTAGATGTAACCCAGGTTGAACTGTGCAGGTGCGTAACCAAGGTCGGCACTGAGCCCATACCAATGAATGGCATGCTGCACGTCCTGTTCGACTCCTTCACCCTGGCTGTACATCACACCAAGATTGAATTGCGCCTGTTCGTCCGCCTGATTCGCGGCCGCTTCGTACCAGCGCGCCGCTGCGATGTTGTCCTCAGGTACACCCTCGCCAAAATCATAAATTGTCGCCATGCTGAACTGGGCGGACACATCACCTTCTTCCGCCGGCTGGCGGTACCAATGCAATGCAAGCGCCTTGTCGACCGGGACGCCGAGGCCCTCATCGAATATAAGGCCGACGTTGTACATGGCACTCAGGTCGCCCGCTTCTGCCAATGGCAACCAGTGGTTCAATGCCGATTCGAACTCGCCGTCACGAAAGGACTGGAGGCCACTTTGAAAGTCTTCGCTGTCGTCGGCAAATGCCCACGAACAGAGGCATAGGGCCAACAGGGTGGTATTGATAGTGCGCCAGAGCATGTTGATCAGTGCCACGATCCGCAGCATGCCACCTTGAATTTGGGGACGATGAAACTAGGTTACTGGCCGCAAGTCACGAAAACAATGAACCAGTCGACACGTCAGCGACGGGTTCCCTCAGCTTTGCCACGGCAAATCCCGATTGCCCGGCCTGGCCAGCAACAGTTGCACTGTGCCGGTAGCACGTTCCGTGAACGCGCCTTCGCAATAGCACAGGTAGTAGTGCCAAAGTCGCAGGAATTCCTTCGGATACCCCATCTGCCGAACGGCCTTCTTTTGCGCCGTGAATCGTGCACGCCAGTGACGCAACGTTTTCGCGTAGTGCGGCCCGATGTCTTCACAGTGAACAATTCGCATGTCCGTTACCGAAGTAAGGGTATTTGCGATGACCGTCAACGATGGCAGACAACCGCCAGGGAAAACATACCGCTGGATGAAATCCACCGATTTCAAAGTGGTCGCATAGCGTTGATCGGCAATCGTGATCGACTGCAAGCACATCATGCCGTTGGGCTTTAGCAAGCGACAGCAAGTCTCAAAGTATTTGGCAAAATACTGACTGCCGACTGCTTCGATCATTTCGATGGAGACAAGCTTGTCAAAGCGCCCTTCCAGTTCCCGATAATCCTTGAGCAACAAGGTTACCTTGTCCTGCAGACCCAATGCGGTGATACGTTCCCGGGCAAGCTCGTACTGTTTGCGCGAAATAGTGGTGGTCGTAATGTGGCATCCGTAGTGACTGGCCGCATAGATAGCAAAGCCGCCCCAGCCTGTGCCGATTTCCAATACCTGGTCGCGATCCGACAATTGCAACTTGCGACAGATCCGGTCCAGCTTTGCCGTCGCCGCATCTTCCAGCGATGCGTCCGGCTGCTCGAAGTAGGCCGATGAGTACATCATCCGCTGATCCAGCCAAAGCGCAAAGAAGTCATTGCCAAGATCGTAGTGCGCCGAAATATTCCGCCGACTGCCCTTCTGGCTGTTTCTGTTCAACCAGTGAAAAGACTTCTGCAGTGGCCTCGTCAGGCGTGCAAGTCCTGTTTCCAGATTCTCCAGCACCTCGCGGTTGCGCAACAGGAGACGAACCACATCAGTCAGGTTGTCGGTTTCCCAGTAGCCGCGAATGTAGGCCTCGGCTGCACCAATCGCTCCGCCGAATGCCACGTCGCTGTAGAACCGCGGATCAAGAACAGTGATATCAACCGCCGGTTCAGCGGACAGGCGGCGATCACCAAGAACACGCCTGCGGTCAGATTCGTGCAGCACAATGCGCCCGTGCTTTATGTGTTCGAGGCGGGCCAGCACTTTACGCCGGGCCAGCATATCGAGCCCCCGAGGCCGGGGCGCGCCCGCCAAAAAACGGGGCGAGCTTAGAGACAGGTCATTCATCGCGTCACCGCCTTGTCCTTTTTAGCCGGGTGTATATGCAATGGCACACGCTTGAACCACAGTTTGAGTGCTTGCCAGTAAATGGCCGTTATTAGCCGGACTGTGATCAATGGGTATAGCATCAGAACCCTTGCCAAGGTTGCACCCGTGATTTCCCGACGCTGTAACACAAGTGACGCATCGAAAACACGCTGTCCGTTCCGCCAGTTGGTCATAAACACGTTAAGCGCAGCGGACGGTTGCGAGAAACGCCAGTCGTAGTCAATGTCCATCGGCATGAACGGCGAAACGTGCATTGCTTTGTCAGGTTGAAATCGCAACATCGCACCTGGCTCGGTGCCTGGCGGCACAGGCAAAACGTAACAGTGCTGCTCACCCCATGGGGTGTTGTTCACTTCAACAACAATCGTTTCAACGAAGCGACCGGTGGCATCAAAACAATAGTAAAAACTGGCCGGATTAAAGCAATAGCCAAAATAGCGGAGGTGCGTCAACAGGCGAATAGGACCATTCGGTCTGTTGCCAGTCCTTTCATGAACCAACGCGGCCACGGCTGTCGCCAACGGAACCGCCGGGTCTCCAAGGTGGTCGCTGCGACGAAAGCGGGCGATGGCGGGCGCTGTTGTTGACCAAAACCAGCGTCTGGCAAAAGCCGTTGGCAGCTCTTCCAGATCCAGGTACATCAGAAATACCCTGTAGCTGAAGCGGTGGCCAACCGGCGCGTGCCGGACGTGCCTAACCTGTCCTTCGAAAATGCCGCTGTCCATTCGCACAGGCCTCCTCAAAGTGCCGCACGGCCGCAATGGCGCTCTCCACCCCGTCTTCATGAAAGCCATTGCGCCAATAGGCCCCACAAAACAATGTTTGGCCGTTGGCGTTGAGCTCTGCATGACGCGACTGCGCCGCATGCGAACGCAGGCTGAAGACAGGGTGTTCATACTCGATACGCCGCAAGACCCGTTGCTCGTCTATGTACCGCTCGCTGTTGAGCGATACCAGGTACTGCTCGGGAGCCGGCAGCCCTTGCAATATGTTCATGTTATAGGTCACCGCGGCCAGTCCGCCCGGCTCAGTTGGCAGGTGATAATTCCATGCCGCCCAGCACGACTTGCGGCTCGGCATGAGCCGCGTATCCGCGTGCAGCACGGCCTCGTTCCGCTGATAAGGCATCGCGCCGAGGACCTCCCGTTCCAGTTCATCGGCATCACTGAGCAGCGCCAGGGCCTGGTCACTGTGGCAGGCTAAAAACACCGCGTCGAACCGCTCGACGGCAGAAGCCTCTGAGCGGATATACACACCGTCGGCGCGGCGGGTAATCCCCCGCACAGCGCAGTTCAGCCGGATTCGATCCGCGTGGGCGCTGGTCAAACGCTCGACGTAAGCGCGTGAACCGCCCTTGATCACCCGCCATTGCGGGCGATCCTTGATTTGCAACAAACCGTGATTCTGAAAAAAGCGCGCGAGAAACAACATCGGCATACCCAGCACCGAGGCCTGTTCCGCGGACCAGATTGCGGCCGCCATTGGCACCAGGTAGTGATCAATGAATTCAGCCGAGTAACCGTTCCCGGCGAGATAGGCTCCGACCGTTTCCTCGGGATTGCCGAACGACAGGAATTCGACAGCTTCGCGGTTGAAACGCAGAATGTCCCTGAGCATGCGCCAGAAAGAGGGTCTAAGCAGATTGCGCCGCTGTGCGAACAAGCTGCCTAGTGATGCTCCGTTGTACTCCAGTCCGCCATCCGCCGACTGCACGCTGAAACTCATCACGCTGGGCTGCCAGTCCTGGCCAATTTCAGTCAGCAAGCGGTTGAACCGGGGATAGGTACGGTCATTGAACACTATGAAGCCCGTATCCACCGCAAGCGTACCGATGGAGCTTTCGACACTCACTGTATTGGTATGACCACCCACATAAGGTGCCGACTCGAATACCGTGATCTCATGCTCGGCGCGGAGCAAATACGCGGCAGTATTGCCCGCAATGCCGCTACCGACTATGGCGATCTTCACAGGCCTGACTCAGATATCTGCACCATTGCCACCTTCATCACCACTGCTGCGGTACTGTGCGCATCTTGTCGGTGTCATAACCAACCGACTCGATGAACGATGTCAGTTGCCGGAAAAGTTCGTCGTCTATGTGCGGTTCACGCGCCATGATCCAGACGTAGTCTCGCTTGTTACGACCAATAACGGTTACCGAATAATCTTTATCCAGATAAATGATCCGGTAGTCCGCTTTAATCGGCCAGATGAAGCGCATGCCCCAGACTGCATTGGACGGGTCGTCGCCGACGAATCCGCGAGGCGTGTACTTCTTGCGCGCACCGTCGAAGCCGCCCTTGCGATAAGTGAATGTCGTTTCGATACTGCCATCGGCATCCTGCTCGTAGGTTTCCACTGCGTTGTACGCGTCCTTTTCCAAAAAGGTCGGTATATTCGCGATGACATACCAGCTACCCATAAACCGGTCCAGGTCGACGTATTCGACCGTTGCCAATGGCTGACCGGAACTGCTGCACGCACTAATTGACATGACTACCACCCACACCATCAAGCCGCATATCCGTCGTCCCTTAGTTATCATTTTCATGTCAGATCAACTCGTATCGAATTACACGATCACCGCCGGCGATGGATTGCAGGGCCAGCCATTCGCCTTCCTGCGAGTACCAGAGTTCCACATCTACGCCTTTCGCAGTCAGGCGATAATGCCTGGCTTGCTGCCGCTCGCCCCGCACTTGCAAAGTGGCATTCGGCAAAGACGTCACTGAGACATCAAGGTACTCACCGGTCTGAGGATTCAAGAGACGTGGCTGCTGCAGAAAGTCCGGGTTCCAGTAGGCGAAAGACATCACGCAGTTCGGTAGTCGCGTCTGAACACCGTCATTTTCGACCACGAATGCGCCCTGTTCTCGTTCGCCGATAACCTTTTCGGTTCGGCCATTGGTCACCGTGCGCGCCTGTATTTCATCGAGGCAGCCGTCGGCCCACGTTTCACTGTTCTCATGGCGGTAACGGTAAGCTGTGAAGAACATGAACTTGATGTCGAACGTCGCCATACTCGTCAGCTGCAATGACTCGCCATACTCATCAAGCTGAAATTGGTGGGTTCCGATAACCGAACCATCGAGTGACACCCTGAACTCCCAACGCTCCGACTCATTGGCCAGTGCCGTGTGTTGCCAACCAGCAACCAGTAAGAGCGATACACAAATGCGAAGCAGCAATACCATTTCAATGCTCCTGCCGTTTCGGCGGCCAGGGAAAAAACGCACTGGTACGAGCGACGTAACGGGCATATTCCGGTCGCCTGCTGCCGATGGTCTTTTCCAGCAACGACACGCCGGAAACCTTGAGAATGAGAAACGTCATCAGCAACGGTGAAAACACAGTCCACCAGCCGCCGGCAGCCGCTGCGAACAGCCAGTAGGACCACCACACGCAGGTATCACCGAAATAATTGGGGTGCCGGCTGTAGCGCCACAGTCCGTTATCCAGAACCGCGGTTTCACTGCGACGTCTCTTGCGAAATTGCATCAGCTGCCAGTCGCCCCCCGCTTCAAACACGAAGCCAAGCAGCCAAAGTGCGGCAGCCGCCCATTGCAGTCCGCCAAGTGAGTCGGTATTGCTCACCGCAAACAACAGCGGGAATGAAATAATGAACGCTAATACGCCCTGTAAGCCGAAAACAATGTAGAGGCTCTTGAAGCGAAAGTTCGGCTCATTGTTCTCCCGAATCTTTTGGTAACGGGCATCTTCTGGCTTGCCCCAGTTACGAATTGCAATGTGCAATGCCAGGCGCAGGGACCAGACCAGCAGCAAGACGAACGCGAGAATTCCGGCCGGCCCGGTTGCAGTCGCCTGCTGCAGGTAGACGACGGCCGCTGCAAGAAAGAACAATGACCAGATGCTATCGACGAAGCTCACGTCGTTCAGGATCAGGCTGACGCCCCAAGCAGCGAGACTGATCAACAGCATCAACGCCAGTGCCAGCAACAATGGAGAACTCAAGGCCATCAGTCGAGAATCCAGCCAGTGCGTGCAGCGGACCGCACGGTAACGCCGTCAAGACGCCGTGCCACAATCAGCAACAACGGCATCATGATTCCCCAGCCGGCAGCAAGAGCCATGAGCGCAAACAACGGCTGACTTAAAACGATGCCACCCAGTTTCGCTCCGGTAAGGTAAGCCAGTGGACCACCTGCCACGCCGAACAGAACGGCGAGCGAGGCTCGTGACTTTAACCAGCCCAGCGACACGTTCAGCGTTGTGGCAAATAGCATCCACATACCGACGATCCAGTACGGTGCGAACGCGTCATGCAGCATGCCAGAGGGATAACTTACCCAGCCCAATGCCACCAACACACTGTCCCATGTACCACCGATGACAGCGCATACAACAACAAGACCAAGCTCGGTGGCCGGACGGGCTACCAGGGTCATGTGCAGCATTACGGCAACGGCCATCACGGACATGCCTATCCACGGTTGGCCTGCCGCGGCACTGATTACCGCAGAGAACCAGGCCACCTGGAACGCCAGAAAATTCACGAGTAACGACATGCTGTCAACCGCTCCCTGCGCTGCGGCGCTCAAAAAGGTAATGACCGACGTACCACTCTTCACCATTGTTGTAGTCAAAAAGTCCGGCACAGGCCATGAAGAACATACGCCAGCGCACCCACCAGGTATGCGCCTGAGCCGTTCCATACGTCTCTTTAAGTATCGGCATCAACTTGTTTCGGCGCAGATCCATCCGCCATAGCCACGCATTCGCCGTTTGCGCATAGTGCCGGCCATTCCAGCGCCAGCGGTCTGCCAGTCTCAGGTCGTCCTGGAACATCAACGGCAAATCGTTGCTCGGCATGATGCCACCCGAGAAAAAGTGCCGACTCATCCAGTCACCCGGACCTTTGTCGACAAATTCGTAAGGCGTACTGCGATGACAAAAAATGTGCATGAAGAACCGGCCATCGGGATGCAACCAGGTCGAGATACGCCTGAACAATTCAGCGTAGTTCCGCATGTGCTCAAACATTTCCACGGAGACGATGCGATCGAAAGATTGCCCCGGATCAAAGTCATTCATGTCGCAGACGCGAACAGAGACGTTGCTCAGTTCCTGTCTGGCGGCTTCTGCGACTATGTAGTCGTGTTGCGAGCGGGAATTGGATACCGCCGTTACCTGGCAGTGCGGGTAACGACTTGCTATCCACAAGCTCAACGACCCCCAGCCACAACCCAGATCCAGAACCGCCATCCCGTCTTCGATACCGGCGCGTTCGCAACTGATTCGTAATGCGTCCGCTTCCGCAACATCCAGATCGTCGGTTCCCTGGCTCCAGTAGCCACAACTGTACTTGCGACGGGAACCCAGGATCTCCGCGAAGAATTCCGCCGGCACTTCATAGTGCTGCTCATTCGCGAGTTCCGGGAGCAACGCGATGGCGGAGGCGTTCATCATCTCAACAAAGCTGGACAGGGCGACTGCCGAGCGTTCGCAGTCATCGGCATGAATATCCGTGAGCCGTTGTTTCAACAGCCTGCGTATGCCCGCGCGAATAATCGCATCGGGTAACAGACCGCTCTCGGAAATGTGCACTTTCGTTCTGGTCTGTGCCTGCACTGTACTGCCTCTCTCAGCGGGAAATCCCGAAACCTGTAGAGCACTCTAAGAATAGTCGAAAAACTTAGCAATATCGGGCACTTGCATTGTTACAATCACTTACACTTTGGAATCAGCGGGAAACACATGGCGGTGTTATTCGGCAATTGCGTCCGCCACATCGGGCTAGATAACGGTCACTGTGCCCTGGCATCGTTGGCGAAACCTCGCCAATTGCGCGACGGCGCGAGGCTTCGACCACGAGTGTAACCGTGGCCCAAGACTCCGGGGACAGCAGCCGCAGTTCAGAACTGCAGCCAGGAGAAACTGGTGCGCCCGGCAGGATTCGAACCTGCGACCCCCTGCTTAGGAGGCAGGTGCTCTATCCAGCTGAGCTACGGGCGCAATAGCAACAAGGCGAGATGTTGTTGCGAGAGCGCGGAAGGATATCGCGTTCCACCACCTCGATTCCAGCACGGCGAAGCTCCGGCCCGCTTTGTGCCTCAATTCGCTGTTACCGCTGTGCGAATGAAAGCCGCATCGACGATCTGTCGATCCTCGTTAAACCATTTGATACGGTCACCATCGATCACAACGTAATAGGCGGCCTCTTCGCCATACACCCACTGCTGCCACTGCCGGTGCCAGCGATCACCATCGACCCACCAGCGTCCCGTATCGCAATCTTCATTCGCGTACCCTGCGCGGCCCACCATACGCCCGTCCCTGTGAAGCTCAATGGTGCAGGGAACACCGTATACAACGTTGTACAGAATGATCCGGTCACTCATCGCCGCGCTTAACTCGGCGCCGGTCAGCCATTCACCGCTGCTGGAATCCAGATGCTCTACCCGGCCACTGGCCAGATTGCGAATCAACTCCGTGAGCTTTAAAACGCCGGGCCGAATCTGTTCTATGGGCAAACTGGTAACGCCCATTCGAAAGCAGTTTTGCGCCTTGGCAGGATCTGCGTAGTAGTGGCGAACGGGTTCAATCAAAATGCCTTCCCGTTCTGCTTCGCTGGCGAGATAGTCCACATTGAAATCCTCGGGAAGACGGACCCACCACGTCGTCCCCCCCACTTCCGGGGTAATCTCCAGCGATACGGAGCGGTAGTAGTTCAACGCGTCACGTAACGCCGTTCGTCGCTCCTGAAAAGTACGCGCCATGCGCATCATCAGCGCGTCATAGTGGCCCAGCGACAGAAAGTACGCGGCGGTACGCTGGTTGTTCAACGGCGGGTGGTTGAGCATCGCCCTTCGCAATGCTCTGGCGCGTCGAATGAATTCCGAATTGGCGACGATGAAACCCAAGCGGATGCCCGGCGCCAATACCTTGGAGAAACTGGCGACGTAAACCACCCGCCCTTCCTTGTCCATGCTCCGCAGCGCGGGTGCCGGCCGTTCGAGATAACTGGTTTCACACTCGTAGTCATCTTCTACGATGAGAAAATTCTGTTCGCTGGCCGCCCGCAACAGTTTCTTCCGTCGTTCAACAGGCATCGCTACCGTGGTAGGAATTTGATGGCTGGGTGTTACGTAAACCAGGTCGCACGCTTGCAGTGCATCGTTAACGACGATGCCGGATGCATCGACTTCCTGTTGCTGTATTCGTGCGCCGCGACGTTCCAGGAGTTGACGCATCGCTGTATTGCCCGGCTCTTCCATGACGGCGGTTACCGACTTGCTCGCCAGCAATTCACTCAGCAGGTAAAGACTGTGTTGCGTCCCGAGAGTGATCAGGATTTCGTCCGGTTTCGCCTGGATACCCCGGCGCGGAAGTATCTTGGTGCGGATCTCTTCGATCAGCATCGGGTCATCGGTATCGCCGCTGCCGGTAGACCACTCACGTACATCCGCAACACTTAAGGCCAGTCGACTGGCCTCGCGCCACTCGGCCAGCGGGAACAGCGAAGAATCGAATTTGCCGTCGATGAACGGGTACGGGTATTTGGACCAGCTAGGCAGATCCCTGGGCGCCCGGCCGCTGTTGGCTTCGCTCTTGACCCAGCGCTTCCACCGTACGGCTTCTTCGGCACTCGCAGCGACGGTTTCGCCCCGAAAGCCCACGCGCGTATCAAGCATCTCCTTGTTGACGAAAATACCGCTGCGCTGTTGGCTGACCAGATAGCCTTCCGCCAGCAATTGCTGATACGCCAGGACCACGGTATTTCGCGCCACTTCAAGCTGCCCGGCCAACTTGCGCGACGACGGCAAGCGGCTGCCCGGCGGGAAAGCGCCATTGAGTATGCCATCGACCAGTTTTTGCCGGATCTGATTCTGCAGATTCAGCGGACTGTCGGGGTCCAGATAGATAATGGCGTCAGTCACGATTGCCGCGCCGGATCTCAACGTCCGGTGTCATTGCTTCAGTCGGCCGTCTGCTTGCCTTTCAGCCAAGTATCCAGAAACCTGACGTAGGCTTCGGATGCCGTGATGCGGTTCTCACGTTTCGCGAAGCCGTGTCCCTCGTCCGGGAACACGACGTATTCCACCGGCACTTCGTTTTTCTGTACTGCAGCAACCAGTTCGTCACTTTCGACCTGCAATACCCGCGGGTCGTTCGCGCCCTGAACCACGAGCAGCGGCTTGATGATGTTTTGCGCATGAAACAATGGTGAAATTCTGCGGTGGCGATCAGCGTCTGTGGCCGGGTCGCCCATCTCATCAAAGAGCGCTTCTTTAAAGGACTCCCACCACGGTGGAATACTCTGCAAGGTACGTACCCAGTTGGTCACACCGAATATGTTGATGCCAACGTCAAACACTTCCGGTTCGAACGCCAACGCAGCGGCCACCATGTAACCACCGTACGAGCCGCCGATGATGCCGATGCGGTCTTCATCCACCCAGTCCAGCGTCTCGAGGTATTTGCGCCCGTACACGATGTCCTGAAGATCCTCTTCACCGTGCTTGCGATCGTCGAGGTGAAAGAACGTCTTGCCATAACCGGACGAACCGCGATTGTTCGCTGCCAGAATGGCGTAACCATGATTCACCAGATGCTGGCGCGTAGCGTTATAACCGGTACGGCTCTGACCGCCGGGCCCACCGTGCACCCAGACCAGCGCCGGCACGGGGTTTTCGGCAGAGGCACCGTGCGGCTTGTACAGAATAGACGGAATCTCGATACCGTCGAAACTGGGGTACCGAATAACCTCGCTTTGTACGAGGTAATCAGACTCAATCGCCGGATTCAGCGCATCGGTCAACTGCCGTGCAACTCGCTGCGCAAAATCGATCACGTGTACATTCGCCGGCGAGTTGTCGGCATTCACAAGCAGTGCTATCTGCGTTTCGTCGTCAGCAAACCGGATACTCCCCAAGTCGCCGGGCGGCAGTGCTGGTAACTCCAGCACCTCGTTGGTTTCCGTGTCATACATAGTCACCTGGGTACGGGCATCGGCGTTGATTCCACTGACCCGGTAGCGGCCAGAGGGCGAGTACACCACGTAACTAACGTCCCAGATGGCGCTAACAAGTTCGGACTTGTCTTCGCTCATCAGGTTGTAAGTCCAGGCCTGAGTGAACTCGCCGTGCTCGTTGGTACTGTAAACAAGGTTCGCGCTGTCCGGCGTAAACGAATACACGCCGTGCGCCACGTTGCCAAGGTGCTCCGTAACCAACTTTGGCTGCGCATCGTCAGCCTGCAGATCAACAATGTACACGTCCGAATCGGCACTGGTCCGCGGCTTCTCAAGCGCAACCCAGCGGCCATCCGGAGAGATATCACCAACACTCAAACCCGGATTCTCGAACACCATTTCACGTGAATAGTCGCTTGCCGAATAACGGTAGATATCGAAATTTCGCTGGTCCCGCTCTGTCGTCAGCAGATAGAAATACTCACCGTTCCCCGACCAGCGCAGGAACTGCGCTTTATGCTCATCCCCTGGGGTCAGGTCGCGGCTTTCACCATCGGGCTCCAGAACCGCGACGTGGTGCAACTCGTTGCCGCCGCCATCGAACGTGTAGAGAATCCTCCGGTCATTCGGGAACCAGCTCAACGCGATGATTGCGTTGTCGTCGGAATGAGTAAGCGCTTTGGCGGAACCACCGTCCAGCGGCAGTTCCCACGCATTGAATACCCCGCTGGCATCCGACGACACCAGTAGCGACATGGAGTCAGGTGCGAATGCATAGCCGGTCGAGCTCACCATGCTGTAGCTGGTTGTCTCGTAGAACTGCCGCGCTGAAAATTCCGGAACCTTCGTTAGGTCTGAAGCGTTGTTATCCTCCGCGCCATTCTGACTACAGGCACCAAGTACGGTGCTCGCAACAGCCACGGTCGTGGCCATTATTTTCAGGAATTTGCTTCCGTAATTCATACTCACGCCCTGTAGTCCGTCTGATTTACGCATAATACCGGCACTGACCCTCTTTTTCAGAATTCGACGAGGACGTATGAACATAGCAGTGCGCGACGCGCGAGCCACCGATGCGGCAACCCTGGTTGCCTACAATGCCGCCATGGCGACGGAAACCGAGGGCCGGCAACTTGACCTCAATCTGCTGCAGCCGGGAGTATCGGCGGCTCTGACCGACCCAGGCAAAGGTCGCTATTGGGTGGCAGAAGTCAACGGTCGAATCGTCGGCCAGATCATGGTTACATGGGAGTGGAGTGACTGGCGCAATGGCAGCATGTGGTGGATTCAAAGCGTCTATGTTCATCCGGATTTTCGCCGGCGAGGCGTTTTCGCGAGTTTGTACCGCTTCGTTGAGCACCAGGCACGCGAAGATCCACAATGCTGTGGCTTGCGTTTGTACGTCGAAAACGACAACACGTCAGCCCAGCACACCTACCGCGCGCTGGGCATGAAGCAGCCCGGTTATCAGGTAATGGAGGTGGACTTCAACAAGGCCACTCACTAAACGGGGAACTAGATGCTGCAACCTGGAACACACGCACCCGAGTTCGTCCTCCCGGATCACACCGGTAAGGACGTTGAACTATCGACTTTGCTCGCCGACGGACCGCTGATCCTTTATTTTTACCCGGCCGATTTCACACCGGGTTGCACCAGGGAGGCCTGCACCATTCGCGACATGTTCACTGACCTGCGCGCAGTGGGCTTGCAAGTGGCGGGTATCAGCCCGCAAGACACCGCCAGCCATGCCCGATTTCGGAAAGAACAGCGACTGCCCTTCACCTTGCTTTCCGATGAGGACAAAGTGGCGATCAAGATGTACGACGTTGATGGTCCATTTGGCGTTGGCGTGCGGCGCGCGACATTCCTGATCAATCAGGATCGAACCATTCAGGACGCGGTACTGGCTGATGTCCTGATCAGTCGCCACGCCGAATTCCTCGAAAAGCGGTCATGCTGAGAGAGGCGGCCGGCCTGCGCAGTGGCCGCTACGACGACCCGGCGTAAACCATGCCGATCAGGCTGCTTCGCCGTAGATGGTCAGCATGACTTGCCGTTCGTGCGGCGCATGCCGGTGCTCCCAAAGGTATATTCCCTGCCACTGGCCGAGGGCGCAGACGCCGTTCTGCACCGGCACATTCAGGTCGGAGTGAGTCAGCACGGAGCGCACATGCGCCGGCATATCGTCCGGCCCTTCCGCGGTATGCTGAAACAGCGAATCGCCGTCCGGAACCGCGCGGGCCATCCAGGCCTCAAGATCGCTTTGCACGTCGGGATCCGCGTTCTCGCACAGCATCAGCGAGGCGCTGGTGTGGCGAATGAACAGGTGGCAGATACCGCGAACAATGCCGGACCTTTGCACACAGCTGTGTACCTGCCCGCCAAGGTCGTAACAACCCCGGCCGGGTGTACTGATCGTCAGTGTTTCTTGATAAAACAAATTATTTATCAATGGTTTATTAGCTACAATTAAAGCTAATACTGCTATTGAGTTACGGCCGGTTGATAAGGTTCGCCGTACCGCAGGCGGATCGTTTTGGTCTTGCCAAACCACGGGATGGACACGAGGTAGAGGTTGTCGTATTCGTAGTCAGCAATAGGCGGCACCCGTTTGCTTGCACCCAGATCGGCGATCAAACCCGGCAAGGTATCGCTGTGACCCACCACCAGGATGATCTTGCCTTTGTGCTTGTCCAGAATGTCCGCCAATACGGCATCGTTGTCATCCGGGTCGTAGCTGGTCACCGGCAGATCCAGCGCCGTCGCCAATGGTTGCGCCGTCTCTCGCGTGCGCTTGTAAGGCGTTGCATAAATGGCATCGACCCCGGCAATGACGTCAGCGTCCATCAGCTGCCGCGTCAGCTCGGCAACCCGTCGTTGGCCGGCGGCCGACAAACTCGGGTCGGTCTCCGTCTCGCTGGTTTTTTCGGCGTGCCGTACAAATATGATGGTCGTAGTGGCTTGTGACTCGAAGAACCACGCCAGACCAATCGCGATTGCGGTGTAAATGACGCCGAGTGTCAGTCGGCGTTTGCGTCGCCGGCTGCGCCGGTCTGCTTCTGAATTTCCATTGCTCATGGACTGCGAGCTTACGGGGTTTTGCTCGTTTTGACTACGTAGAACGCTTGAGAAGTCAGCGTGATTCTGACGAGTCCTTGTCAGCGGATACAATTCTGAACTCGCCCTCGATGACGCCGTCTTCCTGCCGGTCTGACCGTGCAGACGAACGGTTGCGCCCCTGCTTTTTCAAGCCGCGCTGAAACCACCATAAGCGTATGGCCACAATTGCCGCCAAAACCAGAACGACAGAACCGAGTACGACGAATGCAACCATACCGAGGACCAGCGACACGCCGATAGCCAGAGCTCCAACGACCACGACCAGTGCATTTGCCAATGGGTTGCCGGTGGGCAATGGCCCTTGTTTATATCCTGAGTTCAAAGTGTCTCCTGTTCGCTATTGCGATTCTTGCCGGCTGTAAAAGCCTTCGAACCACGGTGTCCAGCCAGTACCGTCCGCGGACGCTTGTTCAAAAAACTGGCGCACCCGACCATCGGGCAGCGGCGTCCACACCCCCCGGAAGGGAGCGGTCAGGCCACTGCTTACGTAGTGTATCTGACCGGACAAACGCATGCCGGACTCTGTCAGGCCGCCGCGAATACTGATCTGCGAGCCGCCTGCATCGTTCCAGACCTGCACCCACTCGCCGCTCGCCGCATCAAAATAATTAATACTGCGTCCGGTACCGCCGGTCGCGGAAGTCCATTCCTCGAGCAAGACACAGCCACGTTCGGCGCTGCGAACCCTGTTAGTGCCGGCGAACGTGCCGTTTGCAAGGCGCACGTCCCAGTTACCCAGCCAAAAATTAAAATCCTGAAACCGTTCGCCGTGTTCGCAAGGGAATGCGCGCGCTTCCATGCTCGCGAGTAATGCCGCGTACGTCGGGTCGCCGGACAAACGGTTCAGCAACCGGTCCTGGCGGATCGCATCGACCGTGTTGAAACCACCCTCGAACAGGGCCTGCAATTCAGCCAGCGCCCCGCTCCGGTCATCCGCACTCAGCCGCTGTCGCGCCCGCTCAAGACCTGCCCGAAACGACGTCAGTCCGTGGTTTTCGGCGCTCTGCAACGAGCGCGCCGCCAACTCGAGGTCACCCGCCTCGCGCGCCGCAACAGCCAGCTCCAACCAGGCTGCCGGGTCTTCGTTGCCGGACTGCTGCAAGGCTTCAAAAACAGCGCGCGGCCGGGTATCCGCGTGCAGCTGCGGGGTCACAGCAAGCGATATAAGGGCGCAAATAACCAGAAACACGTTCTCCGGTCTGCGTCGGCCGACATCAAGAGTGGTCATAGCGACTTTCGACCGAAAAGTGCCGGCCGCGTTCACCGCCACCCGACACCCACACAACGCCGCGCCAAAAAAAAGAGCCCCTGTTGGGGCTCTTTCACTGGTCTGGCGGAGAGGGTGGGATTTGAACCCACGAAGGGCTATTAACCCTTGCTGGTTTTCAAGACCAGTGCATTCAACCGCTCTGCCACCTCTCCGAAACGACTCTGCTGCGGTGCGCCGTTCCCGCGTTCGGAACCGCGCCGTCTCCACAGCGCGGCGAATTGTGCGGGACGGCGCGCGCGGATTCAACCGGTGAAGGCAAAATTCCGCCAGTCTCTTAATCGAGCAACGCCCGTCTGATCTGCTGCAGTCCCCGTTCCAGCACGCTGCGCGGGCAGGCAACGTTCATGCGCAGAAACCCCAGCCCCTCTTCACCGAACAAGGAGCCCGGGTACAGGCCTACACCTCCTTTGTCCACGAGCCGGCGTTGCACGGTGCCTTCGTCCATGCCGAGCGCGCGATAATCCAGCCACGCCAGGTAGGTCCCTTCGGCCGGCCAGACCCTCACAGACGGCAGCTGTTCGCTGAAAAACTGTGCCACACGCGCATGATTGACATCGATATAGCGCACGACATCATCCAGCCAGCCTTCACATTCACGGTAAGCGCTGATCATCGCCGGCCCACCGAACGTGTGATCGTGATTGATCTGCAACATGTCCAGAAACCCCTGCATCGACTGCCGCATGGCAGCGTCAGGAATCACTAACGACGACTGCGGCAACCCGGCGGTATTGAACGACTTGTTCGGCGAAAACACGGTTGCAGAACGCGGTACGCCGAGACTGCCAAACGGCGTATGGCGCCGCCCCGGTCGGATCAGGTCCGCGTGCACCTCGTCCGAGACCACGATCATTTGCCGCTCGTTGGCAAGCTCGGACAACGCGCTCAGTTCCGTGTCGTCAAACACCCGACCGGTTGGGTTGTGCGGGCTGCAGAGCAGGACCATCATGCCATCACGCTCAACGAGTCCGGCCATGCCCTCCACGTCCAGTTCAAAGCGCGTGGCGGTTTCCCGCAGGGGGCAACGGATCAATCGGCGCCCGTTCTTTTCCACCAGTTCGAGCAATGGTCCGTAAGTCGGGGTTGGCACGATGATGCCGTCGCCAGGTTTGGTCTGGGTCATGATCAAACCGTAAATGGCGACGATCGAACTCGGCGGACAAAACATCAGCCAGTCACGCGGCACGCTCCAGCCGTGGCGGCGTGCAATCCAGCCCATGACCGTATCCACGTACTCCGCGGGACGCACTTCGTAACCGAGTACCGGGTGTTGGACGCGATCCTTGATCGACTGAAGTATTGGCGCCGGCGTCGCGAAGTCCATATCGGCGACCCAGAACGGCAGCAGGTCTGTGCGGCCGAACTGCCGCTCATTGCCATCCCACTTGAACGAGTTGCTGCCGCGCCGTTCCACTTCTGCATCAAATTGATTCAAGCCGGCCTCCCTACAGAACCAGGTACAACGCCACCGTCAATACCGCTATGAACACGGCGTAAGGCAGCTGAGTGACAACATGATCTATGTGATCACTGCCGGCACCAACGGAAGCAAGGACAGAGGTATCGGAGACCGGCGACGAATGGTCGCCGAAAATGCCGCCGCCGGCCACTGCCGCCACCGTCTGAAAAATCAGTGGCGTAATTTCGCCGCCCGAGAATTCGAAGGCCAGCGGCAGCGCCACCGGCATCATCAGTGCAAACGCGCCCCATGACGTACCAGTCGAAAAGGAAATCAGTGACGTGAGCACAAAGGTCAGCGCAACAACGGTTGCCGGCGTCAGGTACGCGGCGAACTGGTCAATAATATAGTTGGCAGCCTGCAGTTCGGCAGTGACCGCATTGAGCGCATAGGCCAGCGACACGATGAGCAACGCCTCCATCACGCTGCGCGTTCCATTGACAATAACATCAGCGGCGTCGCTTACATTGACGAATTCACCGCGTACGGCGAGGACCACGAACAGGTAAGCATTCGCCAGCATGAAGGCTTCAACGATCATTACCGAACCGCCGGCAATGAGTGACCACGCACCAAAGCCTATGAGCAGGAATACCGGCGCCGCCAGTTCAATCAAGAGCGACGGCGGCGATTTGCGATTAACCGCCGGCATGCCGTCATCCGCCCCGGACAGTGGCTTGCCGCCGGGACGGACCAGTGCCCCGGTCGCCCGCACCCGACGTTCGGCGGTACGCATCGGCCCGAAATCCGGAATCACACCGAGGCAAATGAAAAAGGTGAAAGCGATGAGCAGCAAGGGGTAAAAATTGTAGGGAATCGCCGCGATAAAAATCATAAGCCCTTCGTTCACGGACGCGACCGCGTCGTTCTGGGCGATGAGACTGGCAACGTAGGCACCCCAGGCGGTGAACGGCACCAGAATGCAGACCGAGGCCGTGGTTGAATCCAGAATGAACGCGAGCTTCTCCCTGGGGACTTTCGCCTTGTCCGACATCGGCCGGATCACCGAGCCGGTAAGCAGCGGGCTGAAGTAATCGTCGACAATGACAAAGCCCATGCACCATGCAGACAGTTCGACTTTGCGCCGGCTGCCATGGCCACCGGAGAAACGGGCCGCCAGCGCATTCAGGACATCAGCTCGGCGGAACAGCGCGAACAGAATGCCGATAAGGACGACGATTTCGCAGATCCAGATGAAGTCGGCATTGCCCAGCGATGCCTGGAACAACTGATTAAGCCCTGCCCCCGGCATACTGCCCAGCAACAGAGTGCCAACAAACGTCCCCACCAGCATTGATATCAATGCCGAGCGTGTCACGAACGCGAGCAGTAACGTTGTCAGCAGCGGCAACAACGTCCAGATACCCAACTCCTGCATGGTTCCCCCTTTGCAAGCCGCGCTCACGATGCCGAGTTTCTCGAGCAATTACAATCTCGTTCCAACGGCAACCAGCAGTGACGCAATGGTTTCAGCCGGACCGATCACTTGCATTAGCAAGGCAAGACTCGGACTATTCCCTTAGCCGCCCAGAGAGCGTATTGCACTCGCTTGCATGTCGCAGCGCGACAGATAACGCTGGCGGTTAAGGGGGAATGAATGCGAACACTACAGTTAGCACTGTTGATCGTCTCCGGCCTGTCTGTAAATGCCTGGGCAGCCACCGCTACTGAGTACTACGTCCGCTACCAGCATGGCGATTCGATCAGTTACGGACGCCTGGACGGCGAACGTATCCAGCAACTTGATGCTGCGCCGTACCTAAACGGCAAGCCGACCGGACGTAGCGTATTGCATAGCGAGGTACGACTGTTGGCTCCAGCCGAGCCGTCGAAGGTCTTTGCGGTAGGCTACAATTACCTGAGCCACCGCGGCCATCGTCAGTTGCCGGCTCACCCGCCGATATTCCTGAAGTTGCCAACAACGATTACCGACCCCGAGACCGTGGTGAGGCCCCCGGCAGGCGCAACGGACCTGCACTACGAAGCGGAGCTCGTGATAGTCATGGGCAAGCAAGCCAGCAAAGTGTCGGCGAGTGAGGCCGCCGATTACATCTTCGGCGTTACCGCCGGCAATGACATCAGCGAGCGACAATGGCAAGCCAACGACCTGCAGTGGTTTCGCGGCAAAGCCAGCGACGATTTCGGACCGCTCGGGCCGGTGATTGCAACCGGCATCAATTACAACGACGTATTGGTGCAGTCGCGCCTGAACGGCAAGGTGATGCAGTCGCAACGCACGCGTGACTTCATTCATGACGCGCATGCCATCGTGAGCCACATCAGTCAGTACGCAACGCTCTACCCGGGCGATCTGATTTTCACCGGCACACCGGGCGACACCAGTGCGATGCGTGCCGGCGACGTCATTGAGATTGAAGTCGAGGGCGTTGGGATATTGCGAAACACCATAGGCGAAGCTCAGGAGTAACAAGCCCAGAGCTACCGCCTAGTTGTTAACTCCAGGGGGAATGAAAATGTCGAAGAGAATGACGAGCCGCCGTACCGCATTGGTATCAGCATCTATCGTGGCTCTGCTGTGTGGCACAGCCACTGCCCAAAACCACGCACCAAACGATTACCGGACAGTGGAAGGCTGGGCCAAATTGCCCGACAACCGCGAATGGGGCGCGACCAGTGCAATCTACCCGGCGAACGACGGCCAGCACATCTGGATAGCTGACCGCTGCGGAACGAACCTGTGTGTCGGCAGTGATCTGAACCCGGTAGTGCTGTTTGATCAAAGCGGCCGTGCCGTAAAGCAATTTGGCGCGGGTCAAATTGTTTGGCCACACGGCATGTTCGTCGACCGTGACGACAACG
Organism: Woeseia oceani; assembly: GCF_001677435.1. GTDB lineage: Bacteria > Pseudomonadota > Gammaproteobacteria > Steroidobacterales > Woeseiaceae > Woeseia > Woeseia oceani. The sequence goes on along the minus strand of NZ_CP016268.1, from coordinate 1,867,050 downwards.
TCTGGATTGCCGATGCCGTCGGCTACGCACCGGTGCCGGAAGGCGTTGGTCACACGGTCATGAAATTCAGCCCTGATGGCAAGTTGCTGATGACACTCGGCAAAAAAGGCGTGGCCGGACCCGGACCGGATACCTTTAACAAGCCCTCTGATGTCCTGGTTGCTCCTAACGGTGACATTTTTGTGGCTGACGGCCACGATGCGGACGGCAACAATCGTATCGTCAAGTTTGATCGGCACGGCACGTACATTGGCGAATGGGGCACAACCGGTGACAACGACGGCCAGTTCCGTGATCCACATGCACTGGCGATGGACTCACAGGGGCGTCTGTTCGTGGCGGATCGCGGCAACAGCCGCCTGCAAATATTCGACCAGGGTGGCAAGCACCTCGCTACATGGACGCAGTTCGGCCGACCCAGCGGTCTGTTCATCGACGCCAACGATATTCTGTATTCCACGGATTCCGAATCGAACGCCAGACGCAACCCGGGCTGGAAACGCGGTATCCGCATCGGCAGTGCCCGTGATGGTTTTGTCACCGGCTTTATTCCGGACCCCGAACCGGACCAGGACAACTCGGCAACCAGCGCCGCTGAAGGCGTTGCCGTTGACGCCAACGGCAACATATACGGCGCCGAAGTGGGTCCGCGAACAGTCAAAAAATACGTCCGCAAATAGGAATCAGGAAAGGGCGGACGCCGTGCACGGCGTCCGCCCTGCTCTCGCTGCCCGACGGCCCGCAACAGGCGCTTTGCCGCACGCATAATGCTAAGATGGCCGTCACTAATGACCGCAGGAGTTACCTGAATGAATGACAACGTGAATTATCTTGCCCCGGCCTCAAGTCTTTCGGTGGAAGACCGTTCGCAGTTCATCTGGAAATGTTACGCACACGTCGTAGCTGGCATTCTGGCTTTCGCCGCCGTCGAGGCCTATCTCTTTCAGTCCGGTATCGCCGCACGCATTGCCGCGCCGATGATCAACAACTGGTTGCTGGTTATCGGCGGCCTGATGCTGGCTGGCTGGGGAGCTACCCACGTTGCCCATCGGCTGGAGTCCAAACAAGCGCAGTACGCTGCCTTCGCGGTCTACATTGTCGTACAGGCACTGGTGTTCTCACCCCTACTCTTTATCGCGGAAGCCACCCAACCGGGCGTAATTGACTCGGCGGCAGGGGTCACGGTACTCGGCTGTGTCGGTCTTATCGCCGTCGCCATGATTACCCGCAAGGATTTCTCCTTTCTGCGTGGCATGCTGGTCTGGATAGGTTTGCTCGCGATGGTTGGCATCGTGGCCAGCCTGTTGTTTGGCTTTCAGCTGGGAACCTGGTTCTCCGTTGCAATGATCGGCTTCGCCGGTGCTGCAATTCTCTATGACACATCCAACATCATGCATCACTACTCACAAGAGCGGTACGTTGCAGCGTCAATGGCGTTGTTTGCATCGATCATGTTGATGTTCTGGTACGTCCTGCAGCTCTTCATGAGCCGCGACTGATAAATCCTGTGGCGCCGGGCAATGCATCTCGCACCCGGCGCCTTGCAGATTGTTTGCACGCCGCGCATGTTCACGGCGACCCATCCAATCTGATGTTTTTTCGACACTGTTCACTTCGGTAATGCCGAACCTGATGAACACAGCGTCACGCTCCCGTCCGCCACGCTTTTCCTCGCTCGTCCTTGTGCTTGCCTTTGCCAGTTTGCCGGCCGCTACGGTTGCGGACGACGCGGAACAGTTCGATCCTTATGCTGCCGGCGCCGTATTGCTGGACATTGCGAATCGCCTGAGCAGCGGTGACGTCGAGTCCCGGTTTCTTGCACAAGCGCGAAGTCGCTCAGCCGATATCGCGACAGCTGCTGGCAATTGCAATGTCGAAGCCAGCGCTGAACGACAACGGCTTGAAGCCCGGTATGAGCCACTGCGCGAAATTGACATAGAAGTCAGCGGCACTGTCATGGACCAGCGTCGGGAGATCCGGGCTGCACTCGACAAGTCGATTTCCCGCCAGTCCGAATGTGGCGGTGTACGCGATGAAGCCATCGCACTGGTAGAGCAAATCACGGAAATTCAAACGGCCGTGTCGCAGCAATTCCTGCTTAACAGGACGGAATCTGTGGTCGGTATGGCGAGTGCCTTGCCGACACGCCTGACGGCAATGCCGGCCAAACTGCGTGGTGCCGTGGCACTCGACCTCAAAGACGGCCTAACGGCGGCAGACTTGCTATGGATGTTGGTCGCCGGCGGCGCATTGGCGGCGGCAGTGGGACTTTATTTGCGGCACCGTTTTACGGTGTGGTTCGAGGCCGGCGGTGGCCACGCGGCGGAACCACAAATGAAGTACTTGTTCCCGAAGCCGCTGGCGCAGTACTCGCCGCTGCTGCTGGAGGGCCTCGCGCTCCTGCTGGTTTTGTTTCTCGGGATTCAGAACGCCAGCTTTGAGTTGATCGTGGTGCGGGTCGCGGCGGGTGTCCTGTTGTACGGCCTCGGCTGCACGATCATTGACTGGGCAACAGGTCCACTTTCTCCCGCAAGCACCATCAAGGGCCTCATTCCGGAACATGTCCGGCCACTACGCTTACGCCTGCGTTTTTTGCTCTTAACCCTGGTCGCCAGCTTCATCGTACTCGGCACAAACTGGCTATCCATCCGGCTTGTCGATCCAAGCGTCGGTGGCCGGGCATCGATGATTTTCCTGGTCGCGACAGCGCTTATTCTTTTGCTTCGCTACATGGGTCGAATACCCGGACTGCGGCATCAGTTCCGCGCTATACGCCACTTGTGCACCCTCGTGCTCGCCGCCAGCATTGTCGGTCTGTTACTGGGCTACCAGAATCTGGCGGGGTTTATCGTTCATGGAGCCACCCGCACGGCGCTGGCTCTGCTGGTCCTGTGGATCCTCCTCTGGCTCGTCTATCAGGCTTTTACGTACCTGATGCAAAACGACTCGCCAGGCGCGATACGTTTTCGGCGCAATCTGGGCGTACGGAAAGACAGTTCTCGTTCAGGGCTGGGCTTCATGCAACTGATTGCCGATCTCGTGCTCTGGCTGAGTTTCACGGTCTACCTGATCTACGTATGGGACGAGTCCGGCACCACGCTTGATGAATTGCTCAATCGAATCGAAGTCGGCTATACCGTCGGCCAGATTCAGTTGGTCCCGCTTAATATCATTGGCGGGATCCTGGTTTTTGCCGGCGTAATCGTCTTGCTTGGCTGGATCAAACGCTGGATAGACCAGCGCTGGCTGCAGCATATCGTTGCCGAACGAGGCGCACGCGAGGCCGTCGTTACCCTGATTGGCTACGTCGGTTTCATACTCGCCGCGTTGATCGGTCTGACCATGGCCGGGGTCAACCTCGGTGGTCTGGCAATCGTCAGTGGCGCACTCGCCCTCGGTATTGGGTTCGGCATGCAGGAAATTGCGAACAATTTTGTGTCGGGCCTCATTTTGCTCTTCGAACGTCCCATACGCGCGGGTGACTTTATTTCGGTGGGTGACACTGAAGGCTTCGTGCGCAGAATCAGAATTCGAGCGACGGAGATAGAGACACAGGACAATCAGAATGTCCTGGTACCGAACTCCGAGCTGGTCTCCGGTCGGGTCACAAACTGGGTGCTGCGAGACCCACAGGGTCGCCTGCTGGTGAGGGTCGGTGTCGCCTACGGCAGCGACACAGAAAAGGTCAAACAGATTCTGGAGCGCGTCGCGTCAGAGCACCCCGAGGTCATCACTGATGGCCGAGCGCCGGCCCCGCGCGCACTGTTCATGAACTTCGGCGACTCGTCGCTGGACTTCGAATTGCGGGTGCGCATCCAGCGTATCGAACGCCGCTACACGGTCTTGAGCGACCTGAATTTTGCGATTGACCGCGAATTTCGCGCCGAAGGCGTGGAAATCCCCTTCCCGCAACGCGATCTGCACATCGTTTCGTCGCCGAAAGCCGGGGCCGCGCCCCCTGCAACAACAGAGCTCGACGAAGACCAGACTATTCGCACCCGTATCATGCATCACCCCGAACACGTCACCCGCAGTCTGCGCGACGACATCGTCCTCGCCGCAACACCTGCAGAAGTTTGGGCGGCCATCACCGATATCGATGCAATTACCAAATGGCTGGCTCGCGAGGGCAGTTTCCGGCCGTTTATCGGCGGGCCCGTTGCATTGACTCTTGATGACGACACCCAGCTCAATGGCCGCATTGATATCTTTTTGCCGCCACGGCGTATGCGGCTCGTTCTGGCACCGCGCGAAGGCGAAGAACCACTGGCGAGCGGCCCCATCACCGTCGATTTCATCCTGAAAGACCTCGGCTCGACCAAGGAGGCTCAGACTGAACTCACCGTCATTGAGGCTGGCATTCCCGCCACGGAAGACTGGCAGATGGACTACCGGCGCGCGGAAGACCGTTGGCAGCAGGCATTCGTCGAGCTGAAAGACTACGTCTCCGGGAAGTAGACCCGGCTCAGAGTGAAACGGTTTCTATGCCCGCCATATACGGTTTCAATGCATCCGGCACAGCAATACTGCCATCCGCATTCTGGTAATTTTCCATGATCGCAACCAGTGCGCGACCAGCTGCGACGCCGGAACCGTTCAAGGTGTGTAGCAGCTCCGGCTTGCCCGTCTCCGGATTCCGCCAGCGTGCCTGCATACGACGCGCCTGGAAGTCGCCGAAGCTACTGCAGGAGGAAATTTCCCGGTAGCGCTGTTGCCCGGGCAACCAAACCTCGATATCGAATGTCTTGCGCGATCCGAAGCCTATGTCGCCGGCACACAAGACCACAACCCGATAGGCCAGGCCCAGGCGCTGCAGGATGCTTTCGGCATGGCCTGTCAGCTCATCCAGCGCACGGTCGGAGTCGGCCGGCCGGGTTAGCTGTACCAGTTCCACTTTTTCAAACTGATGTTGGCGAATCATGCCACGCGTGTCCTTGCCGTAAGACCCCGCTTCCGACCGAAAGCACGGCGTGTGCGCCACGAACCGTCGCGGCAGTTCCCGGGCATCGATGATGCTGTCACGGGCCATATTGGTCAGTGGCACTTCAGCGGTTGGAATCAGGTAGTACGGAGTTTCCGTCGCCGTCCTGAACAGATCCGCTTCAAACTTCGGTAACTGCCCGGTGCCCAGCAACGCGTCTGCCTGTACGAGGTACGGCACGTAGGTTTCTTCATAGCCGTGTTCGGCTGTGTGCACATCAAGCATGAATTGAATGAGCGCGCGTTGCAGGCGCGCCAACGGTCCACGCAGAATGGAGAAACGCGAACCGGAAATACGAGCCGCCGTATCGAAATCAAGCAGACCTGACTGCGCCCCAAGTTCAACATGATCACGAGCCTTGAAATCCATCGCCGGCGGTTCGCCCCAACGCCGGACTTCCTTATTGTCACTTTCTTCCTTGCCATCCGGGACGTCGGCGTGCAGCAAGTTAGGCAAGCCCAGTTCGATGTCTTGCAACTGTTGTAGAACAAGCTGCAGTCGAGCGTCAGCCGTATCCAGTTTCATCCCCAGATCCTTGACGGCTTCCAGTAGTGGCGTTGCGTCTTCGCCCCTGGCTTTCGCCTGACCGATCTGTTTGGCACTCGCGTTCCGTTCATTGCGCAACGCTTCAACCTGCACCTGCAATTCCTTGCGCTCAGATTCAAGTTCCAGGTATGCCCCGGCGTCGAATGCAAAGCCACGGCGGGCAAGATTGGCAGCAACTTCGTCACTGGACTGGCGCAGAATCTTCGGATCAATCATGTTTGACGCTCGATAGTCGTGTGTTCAGGGTTCGTCTTTTGCGGCCGGTGCGCGCTTGTGTCGCGCGTTTCGCTCGGCAAGATCGCGGAGCTTTTCGCCGATTTTGGCCTCAAGTCCGCGGGGGACCGGATGATAATACGTGCGATCCGGCATGTCGTCCGGAAAATAGCGCTCACCGGCGGCGAAACCATCGGCTTCATCCTGAGCGTAGCGGTACCCTTTGCCGTAGCCGAGGTCCTTCATCAGCGCGGTAGGCGCATTGCGCAATTTGTTGGGCACATCCAGCGTACCGAACTCCTGCACGTCAGCCGCCGCCGCTTTTGCGGCTGTGTAAACCGCATTGCTTTTGGCCGCACAGGCAAGAAAAACGACAGCCTGGGCCAATGCCAACTCGCCTTCCGGGCTACCGAGGCGGTCGACAACCTCCCAGGCATCCAGCGTGATGCGCAACGCGCGCGGGTCCGCATTGCCTATGTCTTCGCTGGCTATCCGTACCAGTCGGCGGGCAATGTACAAAGGCTCGCAACCGCCATCCAGCATCCGGCTTATCCAATACAGCGATGCATCCGGCGCTGAGCCCCGAATCGATTTGTGCAAGGCGGAAATCTGGTCGTAAAACTGTTCGCCTTGTTTGTCGAAACGACGTCGACCACCTGCCGCGATTTCGCGCACAAGCGCCGTCGTGATCAGTTCGGCACCGGCGGCCGGTTCAATCAGGTCGGTCGCAATCTCCAGCAGGTTCAATGCCCGTCGCCCGTCGCCGTCCGCTGCCTGCAGCAGCAAATCACGCGCCTCATCTTCAATATTCAATTCCGTCATGCCGAGCCGCGTTGCAATTTCGCTGATCGCACGATCCAGGATGCCGTTCAGCGCCTCGGTGTCTAGCGACTTCAGTACGTAAACCCGGGCGCGGGATAGCAGCGCGTTATTCAACTCGAAAGAAGGGTTCTCGGTGGTCGCACCAATGAAGGTGAGCGTGCCATCTTCAACGTACGGCAGAAAAGCATCCTGCTGAGACTTGTTGAAACGATGCACCTCGTCGAGAAACAGCACCGTTCGTCGCTGGTACTGTGCGCGGTGCTCACGGGCTTCAGCGACGGCGGCGCGGATATCCTTTACCCCGGCCATCACGGCCGACAAGCCTATGAAATGGGAATCCGTAGAGGCCGCCACGATACGCGCCAGGGTCGTCTTGCCTGTACCCGGTGGCCCCCAGAAAATCATCGAATGCACGCGACCCGAGCGAATGACTTTTTGCAGGGGTTTGCCCTCGCCCAGCAGGTGTTGCTGGCCGAAGTAGTCATCGAGACCGGTCGGCCGCAACCTGTCCGCCAGCGGTCTGCCGCCATCGTCAGTCGTGGAGTCGAACAAATCAGCCATCAACGTCCCGCCAGATTTCGAACCCGGCGCCATTCTTCAAGCCGCAGGCTCCAGCCGCCTGCTCCCGCCACAGCAAGCAGCAGGCCGACAACAATACCGGCCAGGTCTGCGGCAAGATCCAGCCATTCGGCGCTGCGGTAGCCGCTGGCATACTGACAGACCTCAATCAATGCCCCGAAGGCCAGAAGTGCCGTGCCGAGTCTCCAATAGGACTGCCGCGCATACTGCCCACTGAACCACACAGCCAGAATCAGAAAGGCCAGGAAATGCGCCCACTTGTCGTGCGAGACCACTTGCTTCAGACGGACATCAAACAGAAAAGCAGGTGCCATTGTTGCGAGCAATACAACAAGCAGGATGATTGCGCCGACGAATCGCCAACGCCGGGTGTGACGTAACGGCAGCACTATTCGTCGGCGATGGTCGTAGTCAAAGGTTCACCGACAAGGTCAACGTCATCCGGCACCTCAAACGTGAACATGTTATTGGCAACAGGTTCGTTAACCGTGACATTGAACAAGGCTATCAGCGTGCTTTGCCCCAAGGCATCGAGAAAAATCATTCGCGACAGGATGCCGTCCTGAAAACCGAGATCGACGCTCTCGAAACCGCCATCGCTATTGGCCGGGGTCAGCCGCAACCAATCAACACCGCGATCAGTGAAGCTTTCATCCAGCGTGAAGTCTTCGAAAACATCACCACCGCCGCCCAGCAGCACCGCTGGCGTATTGCTGAGCACCTCAGCCTGCGGCTTTACCGTTACTTGCGCCAAATCGGCGTCGTAGCTCCATACGTTCAGTCCGTCAGCAACCAGCAGTTGCTCGTACGGCGCGGTATACGTCCAGCGAAAACGCCCGGGACGACTGAGTTGGACTGTGCCCTCGGATTCTTCCACGACATTGTCATCCGCATCGACCAGAGTTTGCTCGAACGTGGCGGAAAGCGTCTGCATGTCTTCGACGAAATGCCGCAGCAGCGCTTCTCCACCCACTGCCTCAGCGGCGAACGATGTCGCTGGCACCATGCATAGCGCGCTACAGAGCAGTGTCCGAAACACCGTGTTCAGTTCGTGCATAAGCCGCGCCATCACTCTTTCGAGGCCGGCGGCACCAGGATTTCCCGGGTACCGTTGGATTGCAGCGGGCCAACCAGGCCGGCCTGCTCCATGGTTTCCACCATGCGCGCCGCGCGGTTGTAACCGATCTTCAGTCGACGTTGTACGCCGGATATTGAGGCCTTGCGGGTTTCCATAACGATTTGTACCGCCTGATCGTAAAGTGCGTCCTGTTCGCCATCACTGGCATCGCCTGACATCCCGTCGATACCAGCCAGTCCTGCACTTTGACCTGATGGGCCTTCAAGAATTTCATCGATATAGCGCGGTTGACCACTTTTCTTCAGATGCTTCACGACTGCATGCACTTCGTGATCGGCTACAAATGCGCCGTGGACCCGGGTCGGCAATGAGGTACCGGGCGGCAGATACAGCATGTCACCGTGCCCCAGCAAATGCTCTGCACCCATTTGGTCAAGAATCGTGCGTGAGTCCACCTTCGCCGACACCTGGAAGGCGATACGCGACGGAATGTTCGCTTTGATCAAACCGGTGATCACATCAACGGACGGACGCTGTGTCGCCAGCAACATGTGGATGCCGGAAGCGCGCGCTTTCTGTGCAAGCCGGGCAATCAGCTCTTCCACCTTCTTGCCGACAACCATCATCATGTCAGCCAGCTCGTCAATGATGATGACGATAAACGGCAGCGGCGTCAGCGTCGGATGCTCCCAGACCTTTTCGTCATCCTCGAGCCGCGGTGGCATGATCGTAGGGTCCTTGATCGGCTTGCCCGCTGCGATCGCATCTTTCACCTTGCGGTTGTAGCCACCAATGTTGCGCACACCGAGCGCCGCCATCAGGCGATAACGTCGATCCATTTCGACCACGCACCAACGCAGCGCGTTCGCGGCTTCTTTCATGTCGGTTACGACGGGCGTGAGCAAATGCGGAATACCTTCGTAAACCGACAGCTCGAGCATCTTCGGGTCGACCATGATGAGTCGCACGTGCTCCGGCTGCGCCTTGTACAGCAGGCTCAAGACCATGGCGTTGATCGCTACCGACTTACCGGCGCCCGTCGTGCCCGCGATCAGCAAGTGCGGCATGCGCGACAGATCCGCGACAACTGAATGACCGGCGATGTCCTTGCCGAGCGCCAGCGTCAAGGGCGAGGCCATATCGTCGTAAGCCTTGGATTTCAGGATCTCGCCCAACGAAACGATTTCCCGGGTCTCATTCGGTATTTCCAGCCCGATATAGGACTTGCCTGGTATGACTTCGACCACCCGAACGCTGACGACTGACAGTGAGCGGGCAAGGTCTTTTGCCAGATTTGATATCTGGCTGGATTTCACGCCGGGGGCCGGGTCCAGTTCAAAGCGGGTGATGATCGGGCCCGGCGAGACGGAAATAACCTCGACCTGAATTCCGAAATCTTTCAGCTTCAATTCGACCAGGCGCGACATCGCTTCCAGCGATTCCTTGGAATACCCTGCTTTCTGCGGTGCCGGGTCATCCAGCAACGACAGCGGCGGCAGTTCGCCGGCATCCGGCGGATCGAACAGCGGCACCTGTCGTTCCTTCTCCGCCCGTTCACTGGGTTCTACCGCGGGCATGACCGGCTCGATACGCGGCGGTGTGCGATTGGCGGTGCGCTTCTGTTCGGCCTTGAAAACATCCTGCCGCGCTGCCTGTTGGCGCCGGCCTTCTGCCCGGTCCCGCAAGGCACCTACCCGCGCCCGGGCCGCGTCCCAGCCATCAAGGCAAGCACGACCAATGCGGTCCATGATCTTCAGCCACGACACACCGAGGAACAGTGAAATAGCGGCCATCCAGAGGAAAAACAGCAAGGTGCTGGCACCCAACAGTTTCATTACGGATTCGAGTCCATTGCCGACAACCTGACCGACGATCCCGCCGGCGGACTGGCGAAAGTCCAATGACGAGAAATGCAACGTGGCCAATCCACAACTGGTAATCAGCGTGGCCAGAAAGCCAGCAACGCGCAGCGCAACGTCGGCGCGGGTCAGTTCCTGTTTCGTGCGTTGTTCCCGGTAGATCATCCAGCCGATGTAAAAAACCATGACCGTGAACAGGTAGCCCGGGCGCCCGAACAGCGTGAACAGCAAATCAGCAAGATAGGCGCCGACCCGGCCGACACCATTGCTCACCTGGTCCGCACTGCTCGCTTGCCAGAGGCTCGGGTCCGCCTGATCGTAGGTAAACAGTGCGAACCACAGAATCAGTGCGAATGCCCCGAATACATAGAGGGCGCCTTCGCGCAGCGTGCGGACGACGTGGTCTGAGAGTGCGCTGTCCGAGCGGGCAGCTTGGCTGGGTCGTGCCATATTAAGGTAATTTGCGATATAACAAAGACAAGGACCTGATTCTAGTACACCTGAGTGGCGAGGTCGCGTTGTACGGCTCGCCGGGTAATCAGGGGCGACCCGCCACGCCGGCCCTCCGCGCTCAACTTTGCCCGCCGTATCGCATTTGCCTACACTGGCGACACAGCAGCACACGGTGCTGTTTCCACGAACAGACTTGAATCCCGCCGCAGCGAACGCATTTATCTGATCTTCGGACAGCACGATGTGCGCCGTCAGGCACAAACCAGGCGAAGTATACATGAGCAAATCCAGACATTGCCGCGTCCTCATCCTGGGCTCCGGCCCGGCAGGCTATTCAGCGGCCGTTTACGCCGCGCGCGCAAATCTCAATCCAGTGATCATTACCGGCGTTGAACAAGGCGGTCAGTTGATGACGACCACGGACGTCGACAACTGGCCGGGCGATGTTGAAGGCCTGCAAGGCCCGGACCTGATGCAGCGCATGCTGCAGCACGTCGAGCGCTACAACACTGAAATCATCAATGACCATATCAACAAAGCCGATCTCAGCGTACGACCCTTTCTGCTGGAAGGTGACTATGGCAGCTATACAGCCGATGCATTGATCATTGCGACGGGCGCTACAGCCATGTATCTCGGGCTGCCATCCGAAGAGGCATTCAAAGGCCGCGGCGTGTCCGCTTGCGCGACTTGCGACGGCTTCTTCTACCGCAATCAGCAGGTCGCAGTGGTCGGTGGCGGTAACACGGCCGTCGAAGAAGCGCTTTATCTCAGCAATATTGCCGAAAAGGTGACCTTGGTTCATCGCCGCGATTCGTTGCGGGCGGAGAAAATCCTGCAGGACAAACTGTTCAAAAAGGTCGAAGAAGGCAAGATCGAGCTGCTGTGGAATCATGTCGTCGATAAAGTACTCGGTGACGAGGCCGGTGTCACCGGTTTGCGCGTCCGCAGTACGGGCGCAGACGCCACAACCCGGGATCTGGCGTTGACCGGCGTATTCATCGCCATCGGACACAAACCCAACACCGGATTGTTCACCGACCAGCTCGACATGCTTAACGGCTACATCGTCATCAAGTCCGGCCTGCAAGGTGGCGCTACGGCAACCAGTATCGATGGTGTCTTCGCTGCCGGCGACGTCGCGGACCAGGTTTACAGGCAAGCCATCACCTCGGCAGGCGCCGGCTGCATGGCCGCGCTGGACGCGGAAAAATACCTTGATGAACAGGCCGAATCGGCGGCCGCAGCGGCCTGAACGGGGAGCCGGACACCCGGCCGGAAGGTCCAATAATGCCGATCGAGATTGTCGCGCGACTACAGGACGTTGATGCTGCGGCATGGGACCGACTGAACCGTCACGACTACCCGTTCCTGCGTCACGCGTTCCTGGTCGCCGCAGAAGAAACGGCATGCGTCTCGCCCGCCACGGGCTGGCAGCCTTGCCACCTGCTCATGCGCGACGATGAAGGCCAGCTGCTCGCCGCCATGCCGCTGTACGAGAAAATGCACTCCTTTGGCGAGTTTGTGTTTGATTGGGCGTGGGCGCGTGCCTACAGCCAGGCTGGTCTCGACTATTACCCGAAACTCGTTTCCGCGGTACCGTTTACGCCAGCGGGCAGTCCACGATTGCTTTGCCAGGCGGATCTCGCTGATACCGCGCCACGGGCTTTGCTGGACCGGGCGATCGCACTCGCGAAAGAACGTGGTGCCTCATCGTTGCATGTGCAATTTCCGCATGAGGACGAACTACCGGTCTTGCAACAAGCCGGCTTGAAGCTGAGGAAAGACTGTCAGTTTCACTGGCGCAATCGCAACTATCAGAGCTTCGATGAGTTCCTCGCACAATTCAGCTCCCGCAAACGCAAGAAAGTTCGCCGCGACCGGCGCGCCGTCAGCGAACAGGGAATTTACTTTCAACGCCTGCACGGCAATGAAATGTCGGCAGAACTTTGGGCAACTGTGTACGAATTGATCAGTCGTACGTTTCTGAACCGTGGCGGTATGCCCTATTACAATCTCGATTTTTTCATGCGGGTAGCGGCCAGCCTGCCTGCCAATATCATGGTCATACTCGCACAACGGCAAGAGCAGCACATCGCCGCGGCCGTCTTCTTCGTTAGCACGGATACTTTGTACGGTCGCTATTGGGGCAGCGACGGGCAGCACGATGCACTGCATTTCGAGACTTGTTACTACCAGGGCATCGACTACTGCATTGAACACGGCTTGCAAAGTTTCGAACCGGGTACGCAAGGCGAACACAAGGTCAGCCGCGGCTTTTTGCCCACCAATACCTGGTCGGCACACTGGCTGGCTCACGACGAGTTTTTTGCCGCCGTCGGCCAGTACCTGAAACAGGAACAGGCCCACGTCGACAATTACATTGACGACGTCGAAGCGCACAGCCCCTACCGTCGCTCACCCGACCAGGAAGCACCGTGAGCGAACGCGGCGCTCCAGGTATCCGCTGGCTCGCTGCGGATGATCCGGTTGATGCATTCCCCGATATTGAAAGCGCGTGCAAAGAACCCGATGGCTTGTTGGCGGCCGGCGGCGACCTGTCTGGCGAGCGAATTCTTTACGCTTACCGCCACGGTATTTTCCCCTGGTACGACGAACAGCAGCCGATTCTCTGGTGGTCCCCCGACCCTCGTTGCATCCTGCGGCCCGGCAATTACCACGTAGCCCGCCGATTTCGCCGCTGGCTGCAAACCTGCCCCTTCGAGATTCGCTTCAATTCCGCGTTTGCGGACGTTGTGGCCGGTTGCGCCGGCCAACGCATGGGTCAGCGCGGCACCTGGATCACCGAGGACATGGCACTTGCTTATCAGGCGTTGCACGACATGGGCTGGGCGCATTCCGTTGAGGTTTGGAACGGCGCTGCATTGGTTGGCGGTATCTACGGCCTGGCGATCGGGCGGGTATTTTTCGGCGAATCGATGTTTAGCCGGGAAAGCAATGCGTCCAAAGTTGCCATGCTCACGCTTTGCCGTGAACTGGAACGCCGGGCTTTCGCCGTTATCGACTGTCAGGTTGTTTCCAGACACCTGCTCACCCTGGGAGCCGAGACCGTGGCCCGCCGGGAGTTTCGCGCCCTGCTGGATGTTGCCTGTGAGCCACGCACCGCCCTGGATGCCCTGCCAAACACCCCGATTGCCGCTACCGATCTGATTTCGCCCTGAAAACGCCGCAGATGCCGCATTGCAATGGCGGCGACGTTTCTGCACAATGCGCGAGCCCGAATTACCAGAGACACAGAACTTGGCGAAGGAAGAAGCACTTCAGATGGAAGGCGTTGTGACCGAGACGCTGCCCAATACGACTTTTCGTGTTGAGCTGCAGAACGGCCACATCGTAACCGCGCACATTTCCGGCAAGATGCGAAAAAACTACATCCGCATTCTGACCGGCGACAAAGTGACCGTGGAATTGACCCCGTACGACCTTAGCAAAGGCCGGATCGTCTACCGCGGCCGATAGTAATAGAGCCCGGCATTCGCCGAGCTCTTAATCAGCAGGCCCCCTGAGTCTGCGCCCCCTTACCTTACGCCACTCAAGTATCCGCTTCCGGCAGATGCTCCAGTTCGCGCCGTGCCGGCTCAGCTTTCAAGACCAGTTTGTCCGCATCGACGGCTACCCGCACATGGCCTCCGTCCGCCAATGAGCCAAACAAGAGCTCTTCGGCCAATGGCCGTTTTATGTGTTCCTGGATAACCCGCGCCATTGGTCGCGCACCCATTTTCGGGTCATAACCGCGCTCGGCAATCCAGGCCCGCGCCGCATCGTCCAGTTCCAGGGTTACGTTGTTTGCGCCCAGTTTCGCTTCCAGTTCGACGACCAGCTTGTCGACCACCCGATTGATCGAACGGGCATCAAGCGCAGCAAACTGGATGATGGCATCCAGCCGGTTGCGAAACTCGGGACTGAAGGCCTTGCTGATGATCTCCGAACCATCGGATGAATGATCCTGCGGCGCAAAGCCCATGGCACGCCTGCTCATTTCCTGCGCGCCGGCATTGGTTGTCATGACCAGCACGACATTGCGGAAATCCGCTTTGCGTCCGTTGTTATCGGTCAACGTACCGTGATCCATTACCTGCAGGAGCAGATTGAAAACCTCCGGGTGCGCCTTTTCAATTTCGTCCAGCAACACAACCGCGTGCGGGTTCTTGTTGACCGCCTCGGTCAGCAAGCCACCCTGATCAAAACCGACGTAGCCTGGCGGCGCGCCGATAAGACGCGAAACCGTGTGCCGCTCCATGTACTCGGACATGTCGAAACGGATGAGTTCGACGCCCAGTATCATCGCCAGTTGGCGAGTAACCTCGGTCTTGCCGACGCCCGTCGGGCCGGCGAACAGGAAGGAACCGATCGGCTTTTCCTCTTCACCCAGACCCGAGCGCGACATTTTGATCGCCGAGCTGAGTGCGTCGATGGCCTGGTCCTGACCAAAGATCGACAATTTCAAATCCCGCTCCAGCGTACGCAAGGCATCCTTGTCAGACGCCGATACGCTCTTCGCGGGAATTCGCGCCATTTTGGCCACAATATTTTCGACCAGCGTGACCGTCACTTCGCTCTCGCGGCTTTCTTCCGGCTGCAAGCGCAAATGCGCGCCTGCTTCATCAATCACATCGATGGCTTTGTCCGGCAACTGACGGTCGTTAATGTGTTTCGCGGCCAGCTCAGCGGCCACGCGCAACGCGGAATCCTGGTAGTTCACACCGTGATGTTCTTCGAAGCGCGATTTCAGACCGTGCAGAATCGCAACCGTTTCTTCGATGCTCGGTTCCGGCACATCGATTTTTTGAAAACGCCGGGCCAATGCGTGGTCCTTTTCAAAGATCCCGCGGTACTCGGCATAGGTGGTCGAACCGATGCAACGAAGTTCGCCGTTCGCGAGCACGGGTTTGATCAGGTTGGACGCGTCCATGACACCGCCAGAAGCAGCGCCCGCGCCAATCACTGTGTGAATTTCATCGATAAAGAGTATTGCACCCGGGTCCTGCTTGATCTCGGACAGTACCGCTTTCAGTCTCTTCTCAAAGTCACCGCGGTATTTGGTGCCGGCAATCAACGTGCCCAGATCCAGCGCATAAATCGTGCTGTCTCGCAGAATTTCGGGGACACGCTCTTCCGTGATCATCCGCGCCAGGCCTTCCGCCAACGCCGTCTTGCCTACGCCGGCATCGCCCACGTAAAGCGGGTTGTTTTTGCGCCGGCGGCACAGAATCTGCACGGTCCGCTCGATCTCAAGGTCGCGGCCGATCAATGGGTCGATCTTGCCATCAATTGCCCGCTGATTGAGATTGGTGGCGTACTTGTCCAGGGCGCTGGATTCCGATTCCGCCTCACCGTCGACAGACGGTGCTTCTTGCTGATCAGCGCTGCCCTCGCCTGGGACGCTCGGCATGCCGTGCGAGATGTAATTAACCACGTCCAGTCGGGAGATATTCTGCAATGCAAGAAAGTACACAGCCTGCGACTGTTTTTCGCTGAAAATGGCAACCAGAACGTTACTGCCAGTTACTTCTTTCTTACCGCTCGACTGCACGTGGAAAACTGCGCGTTGCAGCACCCGCTGGAAACCCAGTGTGGGTTGCACGTCATTCTCATCGTCGCCATCCATGCGTGGCGTCGCTTCATCGATAAAATCCGTCAATTGCCGACGTAAATCGGTGATGTTGGAATCGCATGCTTTAAGAATCTCGTGCACACGCGGAATATCGAGCAATGCCAGAAGCAAATGTTCGACGGTCATGAATTCGTGCCGCTTGTCACGCGCGTTTTGAAACGCTTCGTTGAGGCAGAACTCCAGTTCACTGCTAAGCATTGTGTTTTACCCGTTCAGTTCGAGCGCCCAAGCTCGGAAAAAATCAAACCTCTTCCATCGTACACAACAAAGGATGCTGCTGCTGCTGCGCAATGCTCGTTACCTGCGCAACTTTGGTCTCGGCAATTTCGTAAGTAAAGACACCGCAAACACCCTGACCTTTTGTGTGTACTTCTAACATGACCCGTGTCGCCGCCGTCCGTTCCATCCTGAATACCGACTCCAGAACACCAACAACGAATTGCATCGGTGTATAGTCATCATTCAGCAGCAAGACACGGTACAACGGTGGCTGCTTGACCTCTGGCCGCGACTCTTCTACAGCCAGGTCATCGTCGTGCTGCGGTGAAGGATCGTTGTTCTCGGTAGACATATCGTGCGGACTTCATTGTTGAGTGATTAATTGGCTGCCCGGGTCGTTTTTCATGACCCGGCAATCTGACTGCATTATATATGGGCCGTTCCCCGCGTACTTAAACCCTGGTTCGCATTATTTGGCATTGGTCACCTGCCACCGGCGAGGCCCAGCTTCTTACAATGGCCTCAACAAATGGCGATAGATACTTGCCCCATATAGGTTTTTTTGGACGCGGACTTGTTAGCGGCTGGTTTTAAACCGTATCATCACCCAGCTGCGTTTATATCCGGGAGGCAAACGCACCCCACCTTCTGGAACACAGCGCCCCGAGGCACCGATACCGGTTATGACATTGAACGCAAAGTGGTCGGATTTCAGCAACTTAGACAGCGAACGCCTGTTGGCGATGGTATCGCGGGAGTTGCCGCGTTGGCTCACATTGGTCCTGATCATCGTATTTGGCTGGCAATTGGCCCGCCTGACATGGCTACTGGTGCCCGCCCCGGCCGCAGGCGACCCGATAACGGCCCCAGCCACGGCAGCCGTTAACAGCGCCAGAAGCGCCCAGTCTGCGGACGTTCAGCTTATCGCGGCAAGCCACCTGTTCGGCGAAGCGAACGCGGAGCAGGCGCCAGTCCAGCAGGTTGAGACACAACCTGTTGAAGACCTGGCCGAAACCAACCTCAGTCTCATTCTGAAAGGCACCATTGCCGCCGCTGACAGCGCCAATTCCATCGCCATCATCGCCGACAACCGCAACGACGAGAAAATCTACAGTATTCGCGATACGGTGGCGCCCGGTGCGACCTTGCATGCCGTTTATACCGACCGCGTCGTTCTCAGCCGCAGCGGCGCACTTGAAGTTCTGAAGTTGCCCAAAGAGTTTCCTGAAAGTACGCCACGCAGTCGCCGCAACGTCTCGGCGGTTAACCGCGCAGCGGTCACTGAAGACGCCTCAGACAGCATTCAGAATATCGTTGCACAGAACGTTACCAAGCTGGCTGACGTCATCCGTCCAACACCGTATTTCGTCAATGGCCAGCAACAGGGCTATCGTGTGTACCCTGGCCGCGACCGGCGGCAGTTTGCCGCCCTTGGCCTGAGACCGGGTGACCTGATCAAAGATATCGACGGCGCTGCTCTGACGGATCCGCAACAAGCCATGCAAATATTTCAGAATTTGGGTACCGCTGAACAGGTTTCAGTCACTGTTGAACGCAATGGCCAGCCGCAAACGCTGGTACTGAATACCAATCAGCTACAACTCGACAATCAATAGGGACCAGTTTGAATAAAGTCAGCACAACAACGTTGGCGCAGGGATTGCGGGCGATAGGTCTGCTATTACTGGCGCTGAGTGTCCTCCCCGCCGCTCGCGCCCAGCAGCCGACCATCACGCCCAATTACAAAGACGCTGACCTGCGACAAATTGTCGAAGCGGTTGGCGAAGTAACGGGCAAAAACTTCCTGATTGATCCGCGGGTCG
Organism: Woeseia oceani; assembly: GCF_001677435.1. Taxonomy (GTDB): domain Bacteria; phylum Pseudomonadota; class Gammaproteobacteria; order Steroidobacterales; family Woeseiaceae; genus Woeseia; species Woeseia oceani. The sequence continues at coordinate 1,848,842 of NZ_CP016268.1, read as the reverse complement.
ATGCCAAAGTAACCATGCTCTCCGCGACTCCCATGTCGCCGGCGGCCTTTTACGAAGCCTTTCTTTCGATCCTGGAAGTGCATGGCTACGTCGCCATACCGTCTGAAGGCCTCATCAAGATATTGCCGAACGCCAGCGCTCGCCAATACCCCGGTTTCCTGTCCGGTGAAGGTGCCGGTGCCGATGACATAGTGACGCAGGTGATTCAGGTGCAGAATGTGGGTGCTGCGCAGTTGGTCCCCATCCTGCGTCCACTGATTCCGCAGTACGGCCACCTTGCCGCTCACCCCGGCTCGAACATGCTTATTATTTCAGATCGGGCCGGCAACGTGGCCCGAATGATCAACATCATTCGGCGTATTGACCAGTCCAACGACGAAGACATAGAAGTCGTGTCTTTGTCTCACGCATCCGCCTCTGAGATCGTCCGGGTGCTCACGACACTGACCCAAACGCCGCGTACGGACGGCATGCCCGTGACCACCAGCCTGGTTGCCGACGCCCGCACAAACAGCGTTTTGATCGGCGGTGATCGCAGCGAACGACTCCGCTTGCGCGCGCTGATTGCGCACCTCGACACACCGCTTGAAGACGGCGGCGATACCCAGGTGCGCTATTTGCGCTACGCGGATGCCGAAGAACTCTCCGGCAAGCTGCAACAGCATTTTGCGCAACAGGTGGCGGCGAGTGGCACAGCGCAGGCTGGCGCGGCCGGCTCGTCGGAAGTCAGCGTGTGGGCCGATGCGCAAACCAATGCGTTGATCATGAACGCACCGCCCAAGATGATGCGCTCGCTGATGCAAATCGTTGATCGCCTGGATATCCGCCGCGCCCAGGTGCTGGTGGAAGCCATTATTGTCGAAGTAACAGCAGACAAGGCGTCGGAACTTGGGGTCACCTGGGCCATCGATGGCAGTGGCAGCAACAGCATCGTCGGCGCCACACGCTTTTCCAACGCCGGCAGCAACATCATCAATCTGGCGGGACTGCTTGGTGGAGAAACACCAACCAGCGCCGACGGTATTATCGGCGAAGGCATTACAACGGGCGTTGGCCGCATCAGTGATAGCGGCACCAGTTTCGCCGCCATACTGAATGCGCTTGAAGGCGACGCCGACACCAATATCATTTCTACACCGACCATCGTCACGACCGACAACGAAGAAGCCACCATCAATGTCGGTAAAGAAGTGCCTTTCCTGACCGGTTCCTTCACGAATACCGGCACAGGCAGCGGCGGCAGCGTCAATCCGTTCCAGACCATTCAACGTGAACAGATCGGCGTCAAGCTGACAATCACGCCGCAAATCAATGAAGGCAGCGCCGTCCTGCTGAAAATATCTCAGGAAATTTCCAGCCTCAGTGAAACCGCAACAGCCGGCGCAGCCGATCTGGTCACTAACGAACGAATTATAGAAACCACCGTCATCGTCGAAGACGGTGGCATTCTGGTGCTCGGCGGGCTCATCGAAGACAGCTTGCGAGAAAACACGCAGCGTGTACCCGTACTCGGGCGCTTGCCGGTTCTTGGTGCGCTGTTCCGCAACCGCAGCGTGACCAAGGTCAAAACCAACCTGATGGTCTTTATCCGCCCGAAAATTCTGCGCGACAGCACCCAGACCGCCATCGAAACAGACGCCAAGTACAACTACATCCGGAGCATTCAGTCTGGCGGCGGCAACGTGCCGCAGATGCGTGGCGTTGACCGTCCAGTAATCCCGCCTCTCGAAAGCTACGACCGACCAGTACCGGTCGACGAATCGTCTGACAACGATTCGCAAGACTGATAACGAACGATGGAAGAAAGACCGGAACTGTTTCTGGAAGAGGACATCGCGCCGGCGGTTGAACCGGTCCTGCCGCAAGTTGGCGACCTCAAGATACTGCCCTTCTCTTTTGCGAAGCGACACGGCGTCCTGATCCAGTCCGACGAAGGCGATACCTTGAAAGCCGCCTACCGCACGGGCGCCTCACCGACCAGCATCGCTGAAGCTCGCCGGTTTGCCGGTAAAAAGCTTAGCCTGACGCGAGTATCGCCCGCCGCATTCGATACCCTGCTGCAACAGACCTATGAACAAGGCAGTCACAAGGCGATGCAGATGGTCGGCGATCTCGATGACCATACGGATCTGCTGCGGGTTGCACAGGAACTGCCGGAGCCGTCGGACTTGCTGGAGAGCGACGATGACGCGCCGATAATCCGGTTCATCAATGCCGTCCTTACTGAAGCAGTAAAAGAAAACGCCTCGGACGTGCACATCGAGCCTTATGAGAACCGGCTTGGAGTGCGCTTCCGCGTCGATGGTGTATTGCAGGAAATTTTGCAAACCCGCCGCGCACTCGCGCCGCTGGTCGTATCCCGCATCAAGGTCATGTCGAAACTCGATATCGCCGAGAAACGTTTGCCGCAGGACGGCCGCATTTCGTTACGTATAGCGGGACGTGCGGTGGACGTGCGCGTGTCCACCATGCCATCCGGGCACGGTGAACGGGTGGTGCTGCGATTGCTGGACAAACAGGCCGGTCGCCTGAACCTGAAGTCACTCGGCATGGCCAGCGAATCGCTGAACCTGATGGACGATCTGATTCACAAACCTCACGGCATTATTCTTGTTACCGGCCCGACCGGTTCCGGTAAGACCACCACACTGTACGCGGCTCTCGAACGCATTAATGACAACAGCCGCAATATCATGACGGTTGAGGACCCGATCGAATATTTCATTGATGGTATAGGCCAATCACAGGTCAATACCAAAGTGGACATGACCTTCGCCAGAGGCCTGCGCGCGATCTTGCGCCAGGACCCGGACGTGGTCATGGTTGGCGAGATCCGCGATCTGGAAACAGCGGAGATTGCCGTTCAGGCGAGCCTCACCGGACACCTGGTCTTGTCCACATTGCACACCAACACCGCGGTCGGCGCTGTTACGCGCCTGCGTGACATGGGGGTTGAACCGTTTCTGCTTTCATCCAGCCTCATCGGCGTTATCGCGCAACGCCTGGTCCGCGTGCTGGACCCGAAAACCAAGACGCCGTATACGGCCCGTGAATACGAATGCGCGACGCTGAACTTCGATCCCGCAGAGCCACCGACTCTGTACCGGCCAGGTGTTGAAGGCAGCGCGGGATATCACGGCCGTACCGGTATTTATGAAGTCATTGGCGTTGATGATGTCATGCGCACCATGATTCACGATGGCGCAAGCGAACAACAACTGGAAAAGCATGCACGCACCATGACACCCAGTATTCGCGACGACGGTCGCCGGCGAGTACTGGATGGCGAGACGACGCTGGAAGAAGTTCTGCGCGTCACTCGCGCCGACTAGCGGTAGCGGATCAGGACAATGGGTGCATTTGAGTTCGTCGCTATCGACAAAGCCGGCAAGGAGTCCAAGGGACTTCTGGAAGGCGACACGCCTAAACATGTCCGGCAACTGCTCCGTGATCGGCAACTGCTGCCGGTCAAAGTCACGGAGATCGCCTCCAAGGAAGACAAGAAGACCCGCACTCCCGGGATACGTCGCGGCATCTCGGCACCGGACCTTGCATTACTTACCCGCCAACTTGCCACGCTGGCGCAATCCGGTTTACCGCTGGAAGAGGCGTTGCTGGCAGTCAGTCAACAGAGTGAAACACCGCGCATCAAAAGCATCCTGCTCGGCGTACGCTCGCGTGTCATGGAAGGACATACGCTGGCGGACGGTCTCAGTGATTTCCCACAGGCATTTCCCGAGTTGTACCGCGCGACCGTATCGGCGGGAGAACAGTCCGGTCATCTGGATGCCGTGCTTGAACGGCTGGCTGAGTTCACTGAGTCTCGCCAGGTGTTGCAACAGCAGGTCCGCAATGCGCTCATTTATCCCATCGCATTATTTGTCACTGCGGTGGCCATCATTAGTTTTATGCTCGCCTACGTGGTGCCTAAGGTCGTCTATGTATTTGAAAGCTACGACCAGCAATTACCGCTACTGACCAGGATCATGATCGCGACCAGCGACTTCCTGCGGGACCACTGGTTCGCGTTGATAGTCGGCGTGGTTGCAACAGTTTTTGGGATCAGCAAGCTACTGCAACAAGAAGGTCCGAAACGGCGCTATCACCGAGTCCTGTTGCGTCTGCCGATTATCAGCCGGCTCACTCGTGGCATAAACACCGCGCGTTTCACGCAAACGCTGAGCATACTTGCTGGCAGCGGCGTACCGATACTCGATTCCCTGCGTATCGCCTCTCAGGTCGTCGTCAACATACCAATGCGGGAAGCCGTTGAAGAAGCCAGTCTGCGCATTCGTGAAGGCGCCATGATCAGCAAGTCACTGGCTGCAAGCCGCGTGTTCCCGCCGATGATGACCCACCTTATTGCCAGCGGTGAAGCCGGTGGTCGGCTGGAAGAAATGCTCGGCCGGGCCGCGAATAATCAGGAACGGGAAGTCGACGGCCTCATCGCCGCCCTGCTGGGGATCATGCAGCCCTTGATGGTCATCATCATGGCGCTCGTTGTCTTGCTCATCGTGCTTGCGATTCTGCTGCCGATCTTTGAAATCAACAATCTGATTGCCTCCTGAGCGACCGGAACTCCGCTTCTGAACTGCCAGCCAGCGGGTATTGCAGCACTTCCCCCAGAACTGCCGAACACGATCTTGCGCGACTCCCGCAATCCGGGTATACAGCTAGTGAGCGTCTTAAATGCTTGGTAGCTGATGAAGTGGATTAGAGTTGAGGGGCGAATCCATGCCGGGAAAGAAACGCAACAGCGACTTGGAAAACGATGAGGCCAATAACCCTGACGTTGACGCCGATGACGGCGACGACAGTGAGGAGTTTGACGGCACTGAAACGGTAGTAATGTCGAGTGACAGCTCGGACGACGATGATGACCTGGATGTCTCCATGGAAGTGAACGTCGAAAAGCTGATGGCGGAAATGGAGAAAACCGGCGCCGACGATGTCATGCGCAAGAAAGAGATTCGTCGCCGACTTGAAGAGATTCAGGAAAGTCGCAACCTTGACGACACCTACTCCTTCGACCTGTACGGCGACGACTGACAACGGTTACGTTTCGATCAGCGGAAATCCCGCGATGTCACTGTCAAATCGCCGAGCAACTCGCTGTGATCAATCAACCGGCGGGCGATAATGTGAATCACTTTACCCTCAATCTGCAACTCGCCTTCCACGCCCATCAAACGCGCATTCAACAGCACCTGTCGCTGTCGTTCGGCTGTTTTCTTCCACACAATCAGGTTCGTATAACCTGACTCATCTTCCAGGGTAACAAACGTAACACCGCCGGCCGTACCGGGCCGTTGTTTGGTAATAACCAGGCCTGCAACACGAACATGCCGACCGCTCGGTATACCGGCGAGATCGCTGGACATGAGATAGCGCGTTTCCGCCAAGCGCTGTCGTAGCAAAGCCAACGGGTGTCGGCCCAAAGTGAGCCCAAGGCTTTGGTAGTCGGCCACCAGGTCCTGCCCTTCCGTGGGTTTCTTGAGCATCACCGCCGGCTCATAGCGTTGCAGGTCAGCGAACAACGGTGTTGCGGCCTCGATCCCGGCAACCGTCCAGCGCGCGCGGTGGCGATGACCATCCAGCACGGCAAGCGCACCCGCAGCAGCCAACGCGCCGAGCTCATTGCGTTGCAAACCCAGCCGGCCTGCCATGTCCTGCACACTACGAAAAGCAGCAACCGACCGCTCTTGTGCAAGCCGCCGTCCAGCTGCCTCTGGCAGACCTTTGACCTGTCGCAAACCCAAACGCAATGCGGCCTGACCGTTACTTGCGCACTCGAGGGTACAATCCCAATCGCTGCTATTCACATCCACAGGCCGGACTTCGACACCATGGCGGCGTACGTCCTGAATTAACTGCGATGCGGAGTAGAAACCCATCGGCTGACTGTTCAGCAAGGCACAGCAAAACGCTGCCGGTTCATGGCATTTCAACCAGCAGGAAACGTACACCAGCAACGCGAAACTTGCGGCATGCGACTCGGGAAAACCGTATTCGCCAAAACCCAGAATCTGCTGGAAAAGCTGCCTCGCAAAACTCTCCTGGTAACCGCGTGCACGCATGCCGTCGATTAACTTGTCTTCGAACGGGCCGAGACCTCCACGCCGTTTCCACGCCGCCATGGCACGACGCAGCTGATCGGCTTCGCCCGGCGTAAATCCAGCGGCAACCACGGCAAGCTGCATGACCTGCTCCTGAAAAATCGGCACCCCGAGCGTGCGCTCCAGTACACCGCGGACCTCTTCACTCGGGTAATCAACCGCTTCTTCGCCGTTTCTGCGCCGCAAATAGGGATGCACCATGTCGCCCTGAATCGGTCCCGGACGAATGATTGCCACTTCGATGACGAGGTCGTAATAACTGCGCGGGCGGAGCCGCGGCAACATCGCCATCTGCGCGCGGGACTCGATCTGGAATACACCCATCGTGTCGCCAGCGCATACCATGTCATAAACGAGCGGGTCTTCCGCCGGGACACTGGCGAGTGTGTAGCGCCGCCCATCGAATTTGTGGATCAGGTCAAAGCTGCGGCGGATAGCCGTCAGCATCCCGAGGCCCAGCACGTCAACCTTCAACAGGCCAAGTTCTTCCAGGTCATTCTTCTCCCACTGGATCACGGTACGGTCCGGCATTGAGGCGTTTTCAACCGGCACCAGTTCAGACAAGGGGCCGTTCGCAATAACGAAACCACCGACATGCTGTGACAGGTGCCGGGGGAAACCGAGTAACTGCCGCGTCAACCACAGCAATCGCCGGATCACCGGGCTTTCGGGATCAAGACCCGCTTCACGTACGCGGCTGTCATCAACCTCGTTGCCATCCCACCACTGCATCGAGCGCGCCAACCTGTCGAGCTGCAAACCGGACAGACCGAGCACCTTGCCGATATCGCGTAACGCGCTGCGTGCCCGGTAGGTAATAACGGTAGCCGCCAGTGCCGCACGTTCGCGGCCGTATTTTCTGTAGATGTACTGAATAACCTCTTCACGGCGTTCGTGTTCGAAATCGACATCAATATCGGGCGGTTCATTGCGCTCTTTGGAGATAAAGCGCTCGACCAGCATCACCATGCGATCCGGATCTACCTCCGTAATACCCAGGCAAAAACACACAGCCGAGTTCGCGGCCGAACCACGCCCCTGACAAAGTATGTGCTGCGAACGCGCGAACGCGACGATGTCGTGCACCGTCAGGAAATAGGTTTCGTAATTGAGGTCGCGAATCAGATCCAGTTCGTGTTCGACAATAGCCGCTACCTTTGCCGGCGTGCCGGCCGGCCAGCGCCTGCGCATGCCGGCTTCGGTCAACTTGCGCAAATAACTGGCCGGTGTTTCGTTGTCCGGCACCAGCTCTTTCGGGTATTCGTAGCGCAGTTCATCCAGTGAGAAATCAATGCGCTCGGCGATGCGCACACTCTCTGCCAGCAATGCAGCCGGGTAGATTCGCTGCAATACATTGATCGGCCGCAGGTAACGCTCCCCGTTGGCGTGCAGGGAAAAGCCTGCCGTCGCCACCGTTACACCTTCACGAATGGCCGTTAGTGTGTCTTGCAGAGCGCGGCGCGCGCGGCAATGCATATGGACATCACCACTGGCGACGAGCGGCAGACCCAGCTGCCCACCCAGTTCCTGCAGACCAAGCAAACGTTCCCGGTCCAGACCGTCGGCCAGCAGTTCCACGGCAATCCACAGTCGTCCGGCGAAACGCGTACAAATCCACTGATCTTCACGGGCGAGTGACAGGCTTTTGTCCGGCAACCAAAGCAACAGACAGCCCGGCAGGCCATCAGCGAAATCGCCCGCACTTAAGTGATAATGACCTTTATCAGCAGCCCTGCGGCCGCGGCTGATCAAGCCGCATAGCGCGGCGTAACCCGCACGACTCGCGGCCAAAGCAACAAGCTGCAGGCCACAGGCCAGGCGAAACTCCGCGCCGATAAGCAGCTTCTTCAGACCGTGCTTTTTTGCCGCCGTGTGCGCCCGCACTACCCCGGAGACAGAACACTCATCCGTAATCGCCAGTGCTTCGTAACCGAGTTCGGCCGCCGTCGCGACCAGTTCCTCGGGGTGCGAAGCACCGCGCAGAAAACTGAAGTTGCTGAGCGTGTGCAGTTCTGCGTAAGCCCTCATCAGCCGAAAAACCCGTGCACATACCAGCCACCTCCCTTGCGATCCTGAAAGATCCACAGGCAGCTACCCGCCGGACTGCTTGCCACGTAGTAATCGCGAGCAATACTGGCACCGTCCCACCAGCCGCTTTCAATCCGTTCCGGTCCGTGTTCAAGCTGAAGCGGTCCCTGGTAACAGGGTTGACCGTGCTGCAGAGACAAGGCTTCCGGCAATTCCAGCATCCACAAGGGCCGCCGCCGTAACAGCGGTGCCGGTGCCGGCGCTGCACAACGTGGCACGCAGTCCATGAGCCGTTGCCGGCGCCAGGCGTGGTCCGGCCGGTGTTCGGCCACCGTATCGATGCCGTGCACCGCCTGGTTGCCCATACGCGCCGCCAGGCGTTCGATAAGGTGATCAATGGGTACCTCGTCAGCGGGGCCTGAGCTGAAACCCAGGGATGCACTGGTCGCCGTGAGTGGCTGCCCGTCCGCTGCCTGTAAACGAATGGCAATAACCGGCGCAGGTAATTCAGTCTGTTCAAAACGGATGCTCAGCAACTGTAGCCAGAGTGCACTGCTGCGCTCCGCCCTGGCGCTGCCAAGCGTCAGAGCGGTGGCCGCGTGCTGCAAATGGTAGAAACGGAAATGCAGGCGACGGCTTGCCAACTGTCGCGTCAGCAGGAATCGTTCAAGTTTCTGCAGCAGCTGCTCACACGTGTTCAGCAACCAGGCGCGATCACTGTGCTCGCCATCAAGATCGCAATCGGCCACGAACGGTTGCGGTGCCCGAAAATGCGGGCGCGGGTCCGGCAGCCGACCGAGTGCCCGGTCGAGTTCCAGCAAACGCTGGGCGCCGAAGCGCTGACTGAAACCGGCGCGCGGCAAACGCAGCAAATCGCCGACCTGGGACAGGCCCATGCCCTGCAAAGAGGCGGTCAGTTTCGCCGGCCATGCCAGGCAGGACAACGGCAGCACACTCACTGCTCTGGTCAGCTTGTCACTGGCGATAATGCAACGCCGACTGCCCGCCCGCGCCAGCCAGGTGGCCGCCAGTGGCGTTGGTGCAATGGCCGGTAAGGCGCTGTAACCCTGCGCCTCGAGGGCCTTCACGATCTCGCTGCGCAGGCGCTTCAAACCGGCAAAAAGCCGCAGGCTGGCTTTCAGTTCCAGTAACAGCAGCGATGGCGCTTCAACCACAACAAACGACGTGTAGCGTTCAGCCCAGGCCGCCAGCTCCTGCAACAACTGCTGCTCGCGAACGGCATCGCGTTCTTCGAGTTGCAGGCCGGGTAGCAGCGCCAGTGCCGCATCTACGGACAGGCCCGGATGCACGCCCGCAGCCAGAGCAGCTGCACTGGCCTGCAGAATCTGCCGTATGCCCTGCCGTTCTTCAAAGACCGCGTACAGAGGCAGGTCATCGGCAACGTTCGATGACTCCAGTGGCAAACGCGGTAAATACAGGCACAGCCAGAGTTGTTCGTCAGGTCTCGTGCGCCGCAGTGGCTGACGTTGTGGCGGCGGTAGCGGCGGCTCCTCCGGCAGTAAAGACTGTTGCTCCGGCGCGCGCGTTACAGCGGGCGTCGGGTCCGCGTCCCGCAACAGGGCGGGCTTTTTACCGGCAACCGCCACGGCTTAATGCCCCGGCAGATCGGCATAATTGTGAATGACACCCGGCACCGCCGCCGGGCGCCCGCCACGGCTTTTCAGAATGTGGATATCCGTGCCGCCATCGCCCTGCCGCAGCTCTATGCGCAAGGCGGCCGCCGAGTGCTCCCGCCGCGCGCGCAGGGAACGAAAGGCAATAACCCAGCTCTTGCCCTGTTCGGCGGCAAGTTGCAGACGACGACTCGCCGTGCTGTCAAAACGCTCAGACCACAACAGGACCGCGGCGCAATTACCGCAACTTAAAGCCTGCTCAGCCGCCCATAACGCCTCGGTGTCTGCCCGTGGTTTCACGATCAGCACCCGCGACAGGTTGATGCCCCATTGCTGCAAGGCGGGCGGGTACGGCTGAAACGGCGGTGCGATCCAGCTCAGCCAGCCAGCGGCCTCCTGGCTGAGACGCGCCAGCGCCGGCATCAGCAGTTTCAGTTCACCACTGCCGTACTGCTCCAGCAGGATTTCGGTCAGCGCATGCTGCGGCCAGCCACCGCCTGGCAGGTGCTCGTCAAAGCGTGGGTACCCTGTGGCGAGTCCCTGCCAGGCGCTGCCCTGTGCCCGCCCTCGCCACAGGCGCGGGCTTTGCAACAGTTTGTCGAGTGCATCGCTCATACCGGGCGTTGGCGTTCAGGTTCAGTCAGTGCAGCAACAGGCCATCGCGAATGACCCCGACCACGACGCCTTCGATAACCATCGCCTGCACATCCAGATTGACCTGGATAGGTTCAAACTCTTCGTTCTCCGGCAGCAGCCAAACCACCTTGCCATCCTGCCGGTAGCGTTTCACCGTGACCTCATCATCGATGCGGGCGACCACGATCTGCCGGCTGCGCACTTCCGGCGTGCGGTGCACGGCAACGAGATCGCCGTCCAGAATGCCCGCGTTCTTCATACTCATGCCGTATACCCGCAGCAGGTAATGCGGCTTCGGCCGAAACAGCGCAGGGTCGATACGGTAATGCGTTTCGATGTGCTCCTCGGCAAGAATCGGGCTACCCGCCGCAACCCGCCCAACCAGCGGCAAACCCAGCTGATCGCGCAGGGAGTCCTTGAGCTGAATACCGCGCGAAGCACCGGGCAACAGATCCAGCACCCCCTTCCTCTGCAGGGCACGAAGGTGGTCCTCAGCCGCGTTAACCGATTTAAAACCCAGCTCCCGGGCGATCTCGGCACGCGTCGGCGGCATACCAAATTCGGCTATAAAGTCTTGAATCATCTCAAGAATCTGTTTCTGGCGGGGAGTCAACTGGTCCATCGTAGGTATCCTGTATAAATAGACAGTAGCTGTGAGTATATACAGTTATCCCGGGCTTGCCAGTCCTTTTTGCCTGTCGTTCACAGGAACACAGAATGACAAGCTTACTTTACTTTTAGACAAGCACTCTATACAGTGCCGGTATGACAAGTAATCTTTACAACAGCAGAGCAGATCGTGAGCAACAATTCCTCTACTGACGAACCCAGACAGCCCTTCTTCTACAGCTTCGGCAGCGCCAAGGATCGCCGTAACCAGTACACTTTCATGGCTACATGCCTCGTCTGGGCAATTAGCTTTACCATGGCAAACAGCCTGCTCAGGGAGCACACAGAACTGACACGCCCTCTGTTCATCTTCCTGCTCGCCGCGCCCAGTCTGCTGGGGATCGGCACCCTGTTCGCCTACCGGCGATTCCTGCAGCAAACCGACGAGCTGCAGCGAAAAATTCAAACGGACGCTGCAGGTGTTGCCCTGGCCGCGTATTTGTTGCTCGCGACGGGCCACACGCTGCTGGAATCCGCTGGCCACCAGGCACCGCAAACCATGGACCTGTTTACTCCGGTCGTCCTGATCTGGTCAGCTGCGCAAATCTACGGTGCCTGGCGATATCGCTAGACATCCCCCCTCACCGCTTCGCAAAGACCAGGATGCACACCACAACAACCCGCAAACTCCGCCGCCAGCCACTGTCTGTCAGAGGCAAGCGCTGTTCCGGCCGGGCCGCAGCAACCGCATGAAGGACGGCCAGTGAAGAATCGACTGAAAATCCTGCGCGCCGAGCGTGATTGGTCACAAGCCACGCTCGCCGAGCAACTCGAAGTCTCACGACAGACCATCAATGCCATCGAAACCGGCAAGTACGACCCAGGGCTACCGCTGGCGTTTCGCATTGCACGGCTGTTTGAACAACCCATCGAAGCCATTTTTGACCCGGAGGAGTAAGAGCACTCCTCGTAACCCGCTACAATCAAGCAACCTGCAAACCCAGCACGAGGAATTCGCATGATCGATCTGACCGATCACGACCGCCGCCGCATACTGGCGCTGATACTCGCAGCCGGCGGCGCAGCCAGTACCGCACCCGCCTTAGCTGCCAGCGTCGACAACGACGACAGCAACCCACTCCTGTGGGCGCTGGCCTGGCAACAAACTGCGGCAGAGTTTCAGGCACTGTGTTATCAGGCGTACAGCCTTGCGCGACTGCGCTTGCAGATCGCGCTCGCCCAGCGCGACGATGACGATCGGCCGCTCGCGGTAATCGCCGATCTCGACAACACCGTGCTGCATGCCAACAGTTACTGGGGCTACCTCGTCAACGAAGGCAAGGATTTTTTTGATGACGCCATCTGGGATGAATGGCTGCCGGAAAACCTGATGACGGCCGTACCCGGTGCGCTCGATTTCCTGGCTTACTGCAAGCAACAAGGTGTCGAAGTCTTCTATGTCACGAACCGTGACCAGGGCGAACGCACCTACGAGTATGCGCTGGTGCAGTTACAGGAACTTGAATTCCCTTACGCTGACAGCGACCACCTGTACGTCTTTCGCGAAACATCCGACAAAACGCCAGCAAGAAGATCAATCGAACAGCGCTTCGACATTGCCTTGATGCTGGGCGATAACCTGAACGATTTTCGTCGCGACTACTACGTGAAGGATGTGGCTGAACGGATGGCGTTGATGGAACGGGATCGCGCCGACTGGGGCGACAAATTCATCCTGTTACCCAACCCGACTGACGGTCACTGGGTCCGCGCCATTTTCGGCGAATCCGAACCGCAGCCAACGGATGCCAATCGCGCCCGGTTAAGACTGGCGGCAACAAGACTGGCCTGGAACGGCCGCCGCGAGTAGGCAATGACCTCAGCTGCCACCCGCGGCCGCGATGCGCGCGGATATTTCCATCTGCTGTTCCAGCCAGTTGTGCACTGCCCGGCAGTAGTCGCTTGACTCGACGTTGATTTCGAAAATCGGCGCGTACTCTTTCAGTTTCTGATAACCGGCACCCACCAGCTTCACGCAATACTCGGTCTCAAGTGGGATACTCGCTTCGAACTGCTTCAGCAGGAACAACATCTCGGGGCGCATTTCGTCGCTGCTGCGCGACTGAAATAGCTCACATAGATCATTGGCGAATACGGCGATGTCACGCAATGCCGCACTCTCATCTTTTGGCTTGCCAACCACACCCGGCGGCAAGCCGCGCACCGAATCAACAATCGAACGCGGCAAATTCCAGATCTTCGCGACTGCTGCACCGAGTTCGGCATAGCTGACACCCAGTACACCACGCGAAGCCGCCATCTTGCCCAGGCCTTTATCTTCTTGCAGCGCTTTGATATCAGCGTATTCGTCGGGAAAATAGTAGATAACAAGGTTCTCGCCGACGTTTTGGCACATTCCGCAGATAAACGCTTCTTCCGCGCGTGGCAGTTTGGCCCGCTGTGCGAGGTGCCGTGCAATAAGGCCGCTGAAGAATGAACGGGTCAACGAATCCTTCAGGATCGCTGAATCACCTTTGAGGTGACCAAAAAAAGTCAGGCTGTTCGCCGTCAGCCGAATTTGCTCAACGCCAAGGAATACCACGGCTTGAGAAACGCTGGTGATCTCATTCGCGCGCGTCCCATAGAAGGCCGAATTCACCAGCTTGAGCAACTTACTCGTTAGCGCAAAATCGCGAAGAATCACGTTTGCCAGTTTGTCGGCTGAAACCCGCGAGTCTTCACCGGTCATCTGATTAATGTCTGAAAGCGTGCGCGATACAGTTGGGAAATCGGCCTTGCGCTGCATGCGCCGCAGCAGGAATTCGATAGTGCTGTGATTGGTATCCGCATTCTCGGCCAGTTCGCCCAGACCCGTCTCCTGCAGAAAAATGGCGAATGCCTCGCTCATTACCCCGCAATCAGCGTAGCGCCCTTCCCGGTCGCGCTCCAAAGCTCCTTGGAGAAAGCGAATGAATTCCACACCGTGAGGAATGCTCTTTAACAGATCGTAGTCGACATTGGCCGAGATGATCTGCAACTGCACTTGTTCGACCGTCATGCCTTTCATCGCATATTCGCCGGTGATCATCTGGTAAAAGGTACCGCCCAACGCAAACACGTCGGTCCACGGTCCCAGTGGTTTGTTCAGAAAGTGTTCCGGCGCCATGTACCGCAAGGTGCCGGTTACCGTCTCGCTGGATTGATGCGTGAAATTGACGTACTGCGCCAGACCGAAATCCATCACTCGCGGAACCTTGTCACTGTCGATCAGAATGTTTCGCGGGCTGAGGTCAAGGTGCAATATTTCCGACTCATGTGCCGCTGCCAACGCTTTGAGTACAGCCGCAATAACCGGCACGGCGTCTTCGATGCTCATCTTGCCCTGAGTCTTCAGTTGCTCGGCCAGTGTCGTGCCTTCCACGAACTCGAACACAAGATACGGATCACCGTTGTGCTGCCCGGCATCAAAAATCGGCACAATGTTCGGGTGTTTCAGCTTGCTGGAAATGCGCGCTTCAAGCGGCGTGCCATCGTCACTAAGACTGTTCAGTTCAGAGCTGCTGCCGTTAAGCACTTTGATCGCGACAAAGCGATCCAGCACCGGGTCCCGGGCCAGGTGCACGGCCCCTTGGGAACCACTGCCGATGGGACGAATGATCTCGTAGCGCCCTATGCTCTGTAATTGCTCAGTCATGTGTGTTCTGCGTCTCTGTAAGTTCTTGTTATACCGATAGCTAATCGGCCGCCGACGGGTCCATGCAGCGCGCCCCACTCGTAAGTCGTTAGCGGCCGTGTGCGGCCAATCTTTAGTCTGCGAATGAACCATTCGCGTGAAACGCGTCACAGCTTTCAAAAGCGGCAGCAATCCATGCTTTTCTGGTCTTTTTCGACCGAACTTGTGATTTGCGTGTCTGGCAGGCGCGGCGCACACTCAGGACAAGCGGCGCCCAAGCCGTCTCCCAAAAACTCACCGGGGAAGCTCAATGAACGACAGAATTTATGCGCAACCCACCCGTGGATTCTGGATCGTCAGCAGCCTGACGCTGCTGTGGAACTTGCTGGGCGTCGCCGCCTACTTACTGCAAGTCACCGCCAGCCCGGAAGCCCTGAACACGCTCACCGAAGCTGAACGCAATCTGCGGAGCAACATGCCGGGCCTGGTTACTGGCGCGAACGCCATTGCTGTATTCAGTGGCTCGCTCGCCAGTCTTGCACTGCTATTGCGCAGAACATGGGCAATTCCACTGTTCGTCCTGTCACTACTGGCGGTGTTGGCACAGCTTGCCGCAACCCTGTTACTCACCGACGCATTTGCGGTTCTCGGCGCGCCGGCCCTTGTATTGCCAGTAGCAATCGTCCTGATCGGTATCTACCTGATCGCATTTTCCCGCGCGGCCAAGCGCCAGGGTTACCTCTTCTAGGCTGGCCTAAAGAGGCGTACCTCGTCAGTCGTTGATGACCGGCGAGGTACGCATCAGCACCGTTGCAAGCTACAAACGGATCGGCAGGTTTCGTGCGCGCGTACCGGTCGCCGCAAAGATCGCGTTGCCGATAGCCGGCGGTACCGGAATCAATGGCGGTTCACCCAGCCCGGTAGGCATTTCGCTGCTTGCCATAAAACGAATATCCAACTCCGGAACATCGGCCATTCGGAGTGGCGTGTACGTATTCAGATTCCGCTCGGCAACCTGGCCATCCTTGAACGCCGCGCCTTCGTGCAGCGCGAGACTTACTCCCCACAACGCCGCACCTTGTGCCTGCGCAAGCGCGCCATCCGGATGCACAACCGTTCCGCAATCGATCGATTGCCAGAGCTTTTTGACCGTCACTTTTTTGCTACTCTGGTCGACAGCCACATGAGCGACACACGCTACCCACGTAGGCATGTTCCGCTCCTGCCCATGACAGACAGCAACTCCCATACCTTCGCCCGCCGGGAGTTCGCGTCCCCAGCCACTGCGATCCCGTACGTCGCGCAATGCGGCCGCGAGGCGCGCAGCGCCGCCAACAGCCGTCGGTGCAGAACCGGCATTTTTCCCGGCCGCATCCAGCCGCGCCAGACGAAATTCAACAGGGTCTACACCGGCCAGGTTGGCCAGCTCATCCATGAAACTTTCGACGCCCCACCCTATCCAGCCGGGACCTACGGCGCGCAACCAGCCGGGCAAAAACGTTTTCTGCGCGAGATCGTTGTTGACCGCACGTACCCTGTGGCTCGGCAGGCTGTACCAGTGATCCGCGCCACTGACTGAAAACGTATCGAACTTGCCGTTGCCATCGACGCCATCAGCGAGAAAGTCGGGTGCCATTGACAGGGTTGGCCAACCGGCTGCTGCCGCATGCTCGACCCCGGTCAACTGGCCGTCGGCATCGAATGACGCGTCGAACTGCTGCACGGAAGCCGAACGCGTGCAATCGAAACGGCTGTCCTCTTCGCGCTGAAACACAAGCTTGACCGGCTTGCCGAGCGCGCGCGCAGCCAAGGCTGCCGGAATCATCTGATCGCCGTACAGGCGTCGACCAAAACCGCCACCCAGGTAGTACTGGTGAATGACAATACTGGACTCCGGCATTTCCAGCGCGGCCGCCAGTTGCGGCAATATCAATGATTGCCATTGATTGCCCGCATGCACGTGACAAATGCCGTCGGCATCGAATTCGACCAGGGCATTCTGTGGTTCGAGCGTGAAGTGCAGCGCGGTCGCCGTCCGGTAAATCCCCGTATGGGTTTTTGCTGCCGCTGCACGGGCGGCGGCAACGTCACCGTCGTCGACAACCAGCACGCCCGTGCTCTTGTCATTCGCCAAGCGCTCGCCTTCGGCAATCAGGTCGCTCTCGCTAACCTTCGCCGTCGGTCCGGGTGTCCAGTCGACGACGATTGCGGCGGCCGCTTTCATCGCACTGGGAAAACTGTCTGCGATGACCAGAGCCCAGCCTTGAATAAGCTTGCTGGGATCGTTTATTTCAATCGTCCGCTGATAGCCGGGGATCTCGAGCGCCGCCCTGTCATCAATCGAAAGAATTGAACTGCCGTAACGGGTTGGCGGAATCAACGGGTGCGCGTAAACCATGCCTGGCAGCTCGACATCGAGTCCGTAGGTGGCCGCGCCGACACTCTTCGCCGGAATATCGAGAGCCGCCACCGGCTTGCCAATAAGGTCACGTTTGGCGGCCGGCTTGATGGGCATCGCTGCCAACTCTTCCTCGCTGAAACTTCGGCTGATGTCCCCTTTTTGTACGATCTCGGCAAAGCTGACCGATTGATTGCCGGCACTTACCTTGCCGCCTCGTGCCACGCAGTCCGACGCGGGAACGCCCAGCAGCGCAGCGCCTGCATCAACCAGCACTGTGCGGCCCGCGGCACCGGCCTGAGACAACATGGCCCAGCTCGTAAATACCGACCACGATCCGCCCGTCACCATGAAGCCCCACTTGGGATCCGTGTCCACATGCTTGATGCTGACGCTGTCCCAGGCGGCGCCCAGTTCGTCGGCCACAATACGCGCCAGTGCGGTGCCGACATGCTGCCCCATTTCTGCCTTCGCTATATTGACGACGACGGCACCGTGCGCATCAATCTCGAACCAGACTGCGGGGGAAAAACTCCTTGTCATGTCGCCTGCTGCAAGATCGCTGGCCGCTTGCTCCTGACTGCAGCCCGGCAACAATGCGCCAAGGCCCATAACCAAACCGGCATTCGCGGATCCCACCAGGAATCGGCGGCGACTCACGTCTTTGCTCAACGTCTTCACGTTCATAACCATGATCAGGCCTCCCCACGCTTGGCAGCGACTTTGATTGCCTTCTTGATTCGTGCGTAAGCCATGCAACGACAGAGATTGCCATTCATCGCCGAGTTGATATCGTCGTCGGACGGGTTCGGCTTCGTGTCCAGTAAATTGGCAGCCTGCATGATCTGCCCTGACTGGCAATAACCGCACTGCGGGACCTGTTCTGCAACCCAGGCCTGTTGCAGTGCCTTGCCCGCCGCACTGTCCAGACCTTCTATGGTGGTGACCTTGCGCCCCGCCGCCACACTTACCGGCGTCACACAAGAGCGGATCGCGTTGCCGTCCAGATGCACTGTACAGGCACCGCACATCGCGATACCGCAGCCGAATTTGGTACCCTTCAGCTTCAACTCATCACGAATGACCCACAACAATGGCGTGTCATCCGGGCTCGTGGCTGTAACAGCCTTGCCATTCAATTCGAATTTGATCACGGTATTCCCCTAGGTAGACTAATTGCAGCGGCAACCATTGTCAGTGTAGTACAGAGTGGCTGAAAAATGGACATTGGTCGCGCCGCCATACCGAAGTGAATTTTGTTCATGCCCAAGAAAAGGACGGAAATGAAGACAATTACAGCGTCAGTGATTTTGCTTGCATGTGCCATCGCAAGTGCCCCCGCTGCCGTGGCGGACGTGGTTTACGTCAAGGCCGGCCAGCTCCTGAACCCGGTGAACGGCAAGGTTATGCGCGATGCCGTCATACAAATTGATGGTGAACGAATCAGCGCTGTAAGCCAGCGAACAGCCGACATCCCCGCCGATGCGACAGTTATCGATCTATCGGACCGCTTTGTCATGCCCGGCGTCATGGATATGCACACCCACCTGATGGGACACCTCGACAACTACTTTTTTACCGGTTATTTCCAGTCGCCACACCGTGCGGTTATCGGCGGAGTCGTAAATGCCAAGAAGACCTTGCTGGCCGGCTTCACAACGGTTCGCGACGTCGGTGCTTCTGACTACATGGATGTCGCGCTGCGTGACTCTATCGACGCCGGCGAAGTGC
Source organism: Woeseia oceani (assembly GCF_001677435.1). Lineage (GTDB taxonomy): Bacteria > Pseudomonadota > Gammaproteobacteria > Steroidobacterales > Woeseiaceae > Woeseia > Woeseia oceani. Next base: position 1,830,017 of record NZ_CP016268.1, on the reverse strand, counting down.
CGGGGCCACGCATGGCCGTCGCAGGCCCGGCATTGGGTATCACCGGTGGCCACGCTGACGGAAATTCACTGAACCACACATTTGCAGAACGCGCAGACGGCGTCGCGGACGGCCCCTGGGAGGTCCGCCGACAGGTCAGAAAAAACGTCAAGTACGGTGTAGACCACATCAAGTTCACCGCTACCGGCGGCGTATTTTCCAAGGGCACGATTCCGGGCCAGACGCAGTACTCGCTGGAAGAGATGCAGGCGCTGGTGGAAGAAGCCCACACTCACAATCGCCGGGTAGTCGCACACGCGCACGGAACGGAAGGCATCAAACGCGCCATTCTGGCCGGTGTCGATTCCGTTGATCACGCGAGCTTCCTCGATGATGAGGCCATCCGCATGGCCAAGAAGCACGGCACGTACCTGGCGATGGATATCTACAACACCGAGTACACGCTGGCAGAAGGTAAAGCGAATGGTGTACCCGAAGAAAACATCAACAAAGACCGTATGGTGGGTGAACGGCAACGCGAAAGTTTTTCGATGGCGGTCAAAGCCGGCGCCAACATGGTCTTCGCGACCGACTCCGGCGTCTATCCGCACGGTGACAACGCCAAGCAATTTTCGCGCATGGTTCGTTTCGGCATGACGCCATTGCAGGCATTGCAATCAGCAACGGTCAACGCCGCAAAATTACTGGGCTGGGAAGATCGGGTCGGTCAGATCGCACCCGGCTACTACGCCGATATCATCGCCGTGGACGGCAATCCACTTGAGGACATTTCGACCCTGGAGAATGTCGGCTTCGTTATGAAAGGCGGAGTCGTTTACAAGTCCGAATAGTCAAGCGGGTTGGCTGGAGCGGGTGATGGGAATCGAACCCACGTTATCTGCTTGGGAAGCAGAAGTTCTACCATTGAACTACACCCGCCCTGGTCGGACCCCTGCGATTCTAAATGCAGTTCGCTGCCACCGCCATAGTGTTCATGCCGGCCGATAGACAGGCCTTTTGGTTGCCGTGAGCCGTCAGTGTACGCGGCCAGTACTATACATTCGGCTTAAGTCACGGGGATCCGGGCCGATAAAGGGCATAGCAACGGCGATTACCTGCGCTTGGGCGCCTGTAACGGGCGCTGCCAGCACTATGGATGGTGCAATACGCCTTAGTTATTAAGGACATAAGCGAAAATGAATTCAGTCCCAATACCCGAAAACGATGCGGATCGAATCCGCAAACTCCAGGCGTACTCGATCCTCGACACGCTGCCGGAGCAAGACTACGACGATATAACACGTCTGGCATCGCTTATTTGCGAGTCACCCATCTCGTTGATCAGCCTGGTCGATGAGCATCGGCAATGGTTCAAGTCCCGTGTCGGTCCGGACGCCCAGGAGACGCCGCGCGAGCACGCGTTTTGCGCCCATTCAATCATGACCCCGGACGATGTTTTCATTGTTAACGACGCCAGCAAAGATGCGCGTTTTGAACAAAACCCGTTGGTGACCGGCGAACCCGACATTCGCTTCTACGCCGGTGTGCCACTGGTAGCGCCCAGCGGCGAAGCCCTCGGAACCTTGTGTGTCATCGACAGGCAACCGCGTGAACTGACCTTAGCGCAGGCGGATGCGTTGCGTCTGCTCTCCCGACTCGTCGTGAGCCAGCTTGAGATGCGGCATGACATCGAGAATATCGAGCAATCACTGCTTGATCAGGGCGATCACGTCGCGCGCCTCGAAGACTACAAACGCAAAATGGACGAATCCCATGCCAACCTTCGCGTGCAGTCTGTCACTGATGTACTGACCGGCCTGCTTAACCGACGCGGCTTGCGCACTCGCCTGGCAGAAGAATTCGATAGAGCAAAGAGAGAACAATCCTTATTCTCATTACTGGTCATCGACGTTGATGAGTTCAAGTCATTCAACGACACCTACGGCCATCAAGCGGGCGACAAAATCCTCGAAATGCTGGGTGCCTTGTTGAAGGATGTCACCCGCGTTTACGATTCCGTCGGTCGTTTCGGCGGCGAGGAATTTGTGGTGTTACTCCCCGGTTCGGATACGCAAGGTGCACGGGTCATAGCCGAACGGACCCGCCGCGCTGTCCAACGCCATGCATGGCCCAATCGCAACGTCACGGTCAGCATCGGCATTGCCACCTATGCTGACAACATGGAGAGCGCTGCCGACTTATTTGAAGCAGCTGATAGCGCGTTATACAAGGCGAAAGAAAACGGCCGCAATCGCTGCGAGAGCGCGGCCTAAGCGCCAGTAACTGGCCGCAGCCCCGCACCCGGCCTCCAGCCGCAACGGCATCGCTGCGAAACCGGTTGCGCCATGCCCTTCCAATTCCGCTTCACTCTGTTATAGTCCGCCGCGTCTTGGCGCACTTCGGTCTGCGCCACTTACTTCTGGCTTGCAATCCGCAGCCTGAAGTCACTCAAGAATCCAAGTCTGGACCGAACCCGTCGCGGCATTGGTCGCCATTGGTCAGACGATTCGGAGCTACAATCAATGTTATTTAAAGAACTCGGCCTTTCGGCCGAATTGCTGCGTGCTGTAGAAGAACAGGGCTACACGACAGCGACCCCCGTACAACAACAAGCCATACCGCCCATTCTCGCCGGCAAGGACATTCTTGCCAGCGCGCAAACCGGCACCGGCAAAACGGCAGGCTTCACCCTGCCCTTGTTGCAGTTGATGCAACAGAAAGAATCTTCCAAGCGCACCTTGCGTGCCTTGATCCTGACGCCTACCCGTGAACTCGCGGCTCAGGTTGCGGACAGTGTTCGCGATTACGGTCGCCATTTGCCGTTCAAATCAACAATGATTTTTGGCGGCGTCAGCATCAATCCGCAGATCGCAAAATTGAGGCGCGGCGTTGATATCGTCGTTGCCACGCCGGGACGCCTGCTGGATCACATGCAGCAAGGCACTATCGACCTTTCCAAAGTTGACCTGCTGGTGCTGGATGAAGCGGATCGCATGCTCGATATGGGCTTCATCCGCGACATGCGCAAGATATTCAATGTACTGCCGAAGAAGCGGCAAACCTTGTTGTTCTCTGCGACATTTTCAGAAGACATCCGCAAACTCGCTGCCGACTTGCTAACCAGCCCGGTTGAGGTGGAAGTCGCCGCGCGCAACACAACTGCCGAGCGCGTCAGCCAGCTTGTTCACCCGGTCGATAAGAGCCGGAAACGTGAATTGCTGTCATTGCGAATTGGCAAAGAAGACTGGCGTCAGGTGCTGGTGTTTGCCCGCACCAAACACGGTGCCAATCGCCTGGCGGAACAATTGAACAAGGACGGCCTGACATCCGCAGCTATCCACGGCAACAAATCACAGGGCGCACGGACTCGCGCGCTAGCTGATTTCAAGGCCGGCAAAGTCCGGGTTCTGGTTGCAACCGACATTGCCGCTCGCGGCCTTGATATCGAACGTCTGCCGCACGTGGTGAATTATGAACTGCCGAATGTACCGGAAGACTATGTGCACCGTATCGGTCGCACCGCGCGCGCAGGACAGGACGGCCAGGCAGTCTCGCTGGTCTGTGTCGACGAGCTGAAGCTGCTACGTGACATCGAATCGTTATTGAAAACGAAGATTCCAAATGAGGTGGTAGCCGGTTTTGAAGTGGACCCCAGTATCCGGGCTGAACCGATCAAGAACGGTCGCTCAGCGAATACGCGCTCCAGACCGCGTTTTGCGCGCAATGACTCGGGCGACAATCGATCAGGCAAACCCGCTACTGCCAAGAAGCGCAGCGCTGCACGCAACAACCGCTCGTCATCTGGCGCTCGTCGGCGCGCGAGCTGAACCAGGACTCAATCGCAGGCTTTGCGGCTAAAGCTTGTTGATCATCAGTCGCAACGATTGTTCGCTGCGACTGATGGTCACGTTGTTTTTCGGGTGTGGCTCCAGAGACAACAAGCTGAACTCATAACCCAGCGCAGTCGACAATTCCGGTTCGCTGCCAACACGCGTGCGCAAACTGACTTCAATTGCGTCGTCAGTACCGCGCGCGACACTTATGACTGCCAGCATCTGGCCGGCCCAAACACACGTCAGTCCGGTCGGACAACGAGAATCTTCGATCTTCAGCAAGTGTAATCGCAGCCCTTGATAATGCTGCGTTTCGTCAAACCGAAGTTCGAGCACTGCCGGCGTATTTGCTGTGCTGGTGGTAGCTGCCACCTCTGAATTCACCGCTGTTGCACCATTGCAGCCCGCAAGCAGCACGGCAATCAACGTTAACAGGATCTGGCTAGACATCGTCGCTGCACCGTCGTGAAAAACACAATGTAATGAATTCCGGCACAGCCGGCAAAAGCATGTCCACACTCAACAGTCGTTGTGGCCGGACAACTTGCCCGGCCACAAACCAGCTGCTAATTGCGGTGCGCCTGATGATTGCCGCCGTTCAATGTCGAGGAAACCGTGGCGCCATCGGGCCCACTGATCGTGTATTCAACCCGATCGTCGCGCCAACCCGGCTCGCCGGCGTCAGTCAGCTTAAAGCGTATGCTCGCCGGTTTGCCATTGACCCGACCGCTGCCACTGCCCTCGATAGTATCGAAGCCGGCTTCCGGGTGGCCCTCGTCGATCAGCGGACGGTCAGAGCACATGACCGAATCAAGTTCCATCAACCGGAACAGCCCGAGATTGCGGCCGTCTCTCCATGTAATCACCATGTGATTGTGCTTCGCATCCGCCTCACAGCTCAGCGTGAACGCGTGTATCGAGTAATCACGCCAGCTATTCCGCACCAGCCCACCGCCGGTCATGCGACCGCTGAGAGCACAAGCGAGATCAACGTCATCAATCTGCGCGTACCAGTCCCAGTCGCCGGTGTTCGGGTCGTAATAACGCCAGCGCAGCTGAACCTCGTCCTCGCCCAGATACGGTGACAGATCGAGCGATACGAACTCGCCGGGAGGGCTGCGGAAACCACCATGGTCCTCGTTCCAGCTCAACAGGTTCGACCAAGAAACTCCGCCGTCCGTACTGACGTCAACATCCAGAAAATCCAGCGCGGCAAAATTCTGGTAGTTCGCGCGGAAATTGAACGATGCTGCAGTTGCTGTTTTGAGACTGAACGTATTGCTGCGCAGTTCGGTGTCGATTTCGGCAGGACCGAAGGCGTCACTCGAAACCGTCGCCGCGTCGCCACTGCCGCCGGTGTAGTTACCGAGTTCACCGGAGTTCGCAATGCTGGTCCAGGTCAGGCCCGAGTTTTCGTTGTCGACCAGTGTCCAGCTGTCCGGAATGCCGTCGTCGTAGCTGACGCGGCCGGCATTGCAAGCCATTTCCAGTGGGATTGCCTCACAGCGGCTGGGTAATCCTTCCGTAGCAACGTTGTCGCTGATAACTACATTGTCGACAAAGAAGTTGGATCCTGCCCCGTTCGTGCCGAAGACTTCCGAGTGGAATTCAATCGTGTGTGCTGCACCGTCAGCGTAGGCGCTCAGGTCCACACTTTGCTGCGAGTAACCCAGAGTCCCACACAGAGCGTCGCTGCCATCCGATCTGAATTCCTGGTTGCCGTCGATCAACACTTCGACGTAGTCGGCACCGCTGTCACAGATGATCTGTTCGAGATCGAAGGTCATGACATCGGCGGTTGTGGGTATCACAACCGCTTGTGACACCGAGCCTTCTTCCAGGGTGGCAACGCCGCCGAACCAGGTCCAGAACAGGCCATCCGACGGGCCGCTGCCGGTACCCGTGCCACAAGTACCGACATCGCAGATCGGTGAGCCAAAGTTGGACGAGAATTCATTCCACGTGCCGCCAAAGGCTCCGGCCTCAAAACTGCCATCCGCCACCATGTTCGCACCGGCGCTGCCGGGAATTGGCGAATCACAACGATAGCCGGCTTCAATCTGGCAACTGCTGGAACAACCATCGCCACCTGAGCTGTTGCCGTCGTCACACATTTCGCCCGGCCCCATTATGCCGTCACCGCACACCGGCAGCTCATCGAGCGAACAGGAGTACGTTTGCACGTTATCCACGTACCAACCGATCAGCCCGTTACAGCCGTCACCGCCAAATTCGAAACGCAATATGACGGTGTCACCGGGAAGTGCCTGACCAAGCAGATTGACCTGCGATTGCCCCCAGCTTCCGGTCACCGAGCCTGCATCGCTGCCGCTGAAGGCTTCCTCACCCGCCAGCGGGTTGGTGTTGCCGCCGCCGACGGAAACAAGGCTCGTGTTGTAAGAGTTGAACGAGTAACTGCTGCCAGGCACGACCGTGAATGGACCGCCATTCACACTGACCTTCAGGTTGCCTCCGTCCCAGCCGGCCTCCGTTGCAACCCAATGGTCGAATGCCAGTCGCGGCACTTCGCCGAGCGGCAGGTTGATCGCCGGGCTGTCCAGGAAAACGGCGCCCGACTCGTCGTCATCCAGGCAGTTGCCAACGACAAGGTCAGGCACGAATGCGGCGAACAGGCTGTTCGCCCCGTCTGGCAAGTTCTCGGTCACCGCCCAGTCTGGCGTATCGAACGTCGCCGGATTGGCAACATCACGTCGCCCGACCGTCCAACCGGCCGGCAAGGCGCCGGCTTCGAAGTCCTCAAAGATACCGGGTTGCACGGCACCCAGGTTCTCGCACAATGCCGGAGCGTCCGCTTCGAGCAGCGGCTCGAAACCACACTGCGAAGGTAGGGTTCGCAATTCGACCGCCGCGATTGCCGTTGTTACTGCCGCGCAATCCGCGGCGGAAATAACTTCTCCCGACAGACCTGCGTTGGCCGAGTCGGTCGACAGCGCCGGCAAGTCAGTACCGATCAACGAACTGCAGGCCGCCTCCAATGCATCAGCATGATCAACGAAGTTGCTCACTGGCGTCAGCAACCTTTGTGCTGCCCAGTGGATATGCGCGGCCTTGGTCAGGCCGATTGCATTCACCGTCTGCCCGTTGTAATTGCCGCCGTCAACCAGCAGAGCAAACGCATGGTTTGGCACGCCGGAATTAAAGTGCACACCGCCGGAATCGGCAGTGCTGCAAAAATACTCGCTGTCCGTCACCTTGCCTGGATCGCCGTAACAGGTCGGATTCCACATGTCGCGTATGGCACCACCGAAAGCCGGATCATCCTCACCGGACAGCCAACGGTAGGCATTGTCGACGCTGGGCACTCCCACGCCGAATACCGAACAGCTGCCATCGCTGCGCCTGCTGCCCGGCGCATCGTCCGTACCACGGGCATTGATCAGGTCAACGACCTCACCCCAGATATCCGAATAGGATTCATTTAACGCGCCGGACTGCCACTGGTAGATAAGGCCGCTGGTGTACTCGGTGTAAGCATGACCCCACTCATGGGCCACCGTGTCATCGCCCGTCACATCGCTGCAGTAATTGGTCGAGGTACCGTTCCAGTTTGCGTTTGGGCAGGAAATGTTCGGATCGTTATTGACCGTGCGCATTGTCGACCCCGCATTGTCATACGAGTCATAACTGCCTGCCGACATGCTGGCGAACAAGTTGTAGGTCTCACGCGCGCCATCAATTTCGTTGTTCCAGTCCAGCACCTGCTGCGCGGTGCCGGCGGCCCAGCCGTCTGGAATGGGAACCGGGTCACCGACACTTTCATCCCACACCACATTCGCCAATGCCGTTTCGGAAATTTCCCGGTCCAGAGCGTGATAAATGCCCGTAATCTGATCAATAACCCGGCCATTGTGCGCATCGACATAGACGAACTCACGAACGGTGACAGCCGGGTTGATCACTTCAACTTCGTAGGCGAGTCGGTCTTGTCCGGGCGTACCGCGGACCAGGCCTTCCCTGAATACCATCAGGGTGGTTGCTGCCGCCGACAATCCAGTTGCCGACACGCCCTGCCGGTACGCCCGTTCTCTGGCTCCTCCGGGCTGTTTGGCGAAGCGTGTAGCGCCGTCGGCCACCGCGTGTATGGCAATTTCGCTCGCTTGCTGGTCGCTCAGGCGCGGCGTCGTGTCGATCTTGATGCCAGCGACGTAGTTGCCATTCGCCGCGAACATTTCACCGGCTGCATCGAAATGCGCGCGTAGTTCACCACCGAACACAGGCAGGTTCTCGAAAGTCTGCCTGAGTACGGCATGTTCTCTACCGGACATATCGCGCATCGTCTTGAAAGTCTTGAGGTTCTCATCGGCTTTCTCGACCCCGAACGCAGCCCCATATTCGCGAAAAAATGCTTTCGCCCGGTCGTCCGCTGGCGCGCGGCGACTCATTCTCGCCACACCCGGTGCACTGCGAGTTGGCAAACGTACGAATTTGACCTGTCCGGACTGCGGGTCGACGCGGATATCCGCCGTTCCGCCGCTGTCAGCCAGAAGTTTCTGCGTGACCCTTGACTGTTCGGCCGGCCCTTCAGCCAGTGCAGTCGAAACGAGAAAGAAAACAGATACGAGTACTACGGGCAGGCGGACAGCATTCATGTGCATTCCCCGATGTTGACGTGCATTCTGATTATTGGTCAGTCGAATCGAATGGATCTGCTCTTGTTTTTCTTAATGCGTTGGTTTGACCCTAGTTCATAAGGGTCCAATGTCAAGAATGGCCGGAGACTCCCGACCATTGACAGCAACTGCCGGAGGCTATGGGCGGACACCGGAACTGCGAGTCAACGAAGTGCGCTGAGGCGCTGCAGGCGCCGCCTGCGGTTTGCGCTGAGTATTGCGCTCAGCCTGCAAGCACGAACTGTGCAGAGAGCATGGAAAGCAAAGGGCGGTACAAGGCTACGCAGAGTCGAGACGGAAATGGCTATGGTGCGCAGCCGTTCCGCCCTATTGCACCCAACGGTCGACAGCCTCGCGGCATTGGCATCACGCAGATTGCAGGCCGTCAAGCGGAGCAAACAATGGTACGGCCGGGTGTCGGCCTGCGAGAAAAATCAGGCGTTTGCCTGCAAGAGGTCGGCCTCGCTGATCATCGGCGCGCCAAATCCATCCAGTATTTCCGTCAACGGCCTGGGCTTGCCAATACGGTAACCCTGCGCAAAATCGATTCCAGCCGTTCTTACGCAGTCCAGTATGTGTTCAGTTTCGACGTACTCCGCCACCGTGTGCGCATTGATGACCTTGCCGATCTTGGCTACGGATTCCACGATGGCAAGAGACAAGGGATTATCGAGAATGTCGCGGATAAAGGCACCGTCTATCTTGATGTACTGAACGGGAATGTCCTTGAGGTAGGCAAAGGAACACTGGCCAGTGCCGAAATCGTCCAGCGCCAGTCTGCAACCGAGACGTCGCAAACGACGCAACAGTTCCTGCGCTCTGTGCAAATCCCGTATGACTGACGTTTCCGTAATTTCAAAGCAGAAGGTATCCGGGGCAATACCGCTCTCTATAACCTGTTGCTCGACAAACCCGGCGAAGTCTTCGTCCATCATTGATTGAGTCGACACGTTGATACTGAAACTGGCCAGGTTGATCTCCAGCTGGTTGTCAGCACTCCTCAACATGTTGGTCGTTTCCCGAACCACCCAGCGATCGATCGAGGTCATCATTTGATAACGCTCGGCGGCCGACAGGAACCGATCCGGCGACAGCACGTTGCCCCGCTCATCGAGCATGCGCAACAGTACTTCGTAACGCGGGCGTGTGTTCTCCTCTTGCAACGCGACAATCTGCTGGCCGTACAAGACAAAGCGGTTATCCAGCAATGCGGCCTGCAACTCACCAACCTGATTCAGGTCTTCGCGGCGTCGCATAACACTCGCATCAAGATCATCGAACACCACCGTTTGATCGCCGCCGCGGGCTTTCGCTGAACGAGACGCCACTTCGGCAATATTCAGCGCTGAGGGCGCGTCCTGAGCTGCAATCGGCATCATGGCCACACCGATGCTCGCCGAAATCTCAACGGTCCTGCCCTCGTACACCGCTGGATTCTTGTGCAATGCCTCGCGTATCGCATCCGCACAGGCTACGGCATTTTGTTCGTCGGATTGCGGCAGATATAATGCGATTGAGCCACCGGAAATATTGCAGGACAAACCTGACGTGCCCGCGTGCTTTTTCGCCACTTCACTGACCCGGGCAATTGCAGCATCACCGCCGAAATGACCGTGCATTTCATTAATGACGTGCAATTTGTCGATATCGATCAGTAACAATGCACGGTGTACCGTGCGATCGCTTTGCAGCTGCTTGTCCATTTCCTGCAACAATTCGTGGCGCGTACCCGGCGCTGCCGTAGCCGGATCCTGTTGCGTCAGCAGTGCGGCAACCCTGGAAGCCACGACCCGGATCAATCGAACGTCATAACGGGAGAACTTTGTCGTAGAGACAAGGGCGAGCACACCAACGACTGCATCGCTGTCGTCGACAACCGGCGCAGACAACAGGTTGGCATCGCCATCTATGCGGGCGAACCGTTGCAGTACGCCGGCGGCGTCAGCGATCAACACCCGACCGCGCTGCCGTGCCGCAGTCAACAGGCTGGAGAGAATGGGCGCCATGGCCTCGCAGTTCGCGGCACTGACATCGCCGTCCGGTCGCCACGCGTGACGAACACCCTGATTCGGAACCTCGATGACCGCCAGCTTGCTGCCGAATTGGCGGCCGATGGTGTCCAGGCCTTTTTGGACCGCATTGCCCTGATAATCTTGCCGCAGCAGTTCGTCGAGCTGCGATAACAACTGCATGTCCTGACGCTCGCGTCCGGATTGCTGCCGCACGCCCGACAACTCCAGCCGTATATCCAGTTGTTTGACGATACAACTGATGATCTCGTCAATTTCACTGCGGACCTGTGCCAGCAGCAGGCCAACGTCGCGGTGTGTCAGGAGCGCCACTGTCCCGGCAGAATCACCGCTGGCAGTCTGACGCAAACAGAATTGGTAGAGGCGCTTGCCGGAATCCAGTTCTACGCAACGATCGGTGGAACTGGCCGGTGCGAGGTGAGCCTGGACCGCTGGCCACAAGCGGGCATCGTCTTGATCCGGGCCACACCAGACCAGCGGACCCGCCGCATCGAGAACAGCAATCGATTGGGTTTCGGGCAGAATTTCAATGATTCGACTGGCGAACTCACAGAGCGATTCTGCGTCCAGGTACTGCCCTATTCCTGAATGATTCAGCATCCGTACTTCCGTGTTCAGCGGTATTCCGGTCGTCCGTCCGGAGATCAGATCGCAATACTAGGCAGTATCCAGGTATAGAACGCTGACGCCGCGCACAGAATTGCTCGAAATGCCGACAGAATCTGCCCTGCGGCAGGCCATTGAAGCTGGATCAACCAATAAAGGGACCGGCATCCCGGGTTATCGCCGCCGACGGCGCACACCAAGCCTCTCCATGGTGGTCACCGGCCAGCGACCGCGCCGGCCATGCTGCGAACCAACCGCGACCGTTGGCGCAACACCTGACGCCACATGACGGCGCTGTGGACTATGGCTACACTGGCATACCCGCAGCGCAGGTTTGGGAGACAGGCTTGAGCAATACTGAACAACAAGGGCAGCCTCACGCAGCAATCGCATTGAGAATTGCTGTCCTTGAAACCGGGACTACCCGGCCCGCCTTGAGAGAAGCTCACGGCAATTACCCCGAAATGCTGATTGACCTGATCAGCGATGAAATGCCGGGAACGCTGTTTACCTCCATCAGTGTGGTGAACGGCGATTCGGTTCCGGACGCCAAAGAATACGACGGCTACGTCATTATGGGCTCCCGGCACAGCGTCCACGATGACTTCCCATGGATCAGCGCCCTGAAAAAGTTGTCCCGGGACTGTGCTGAGCGGGCGATTCCGCAGGTTGGCATTTGCTTCGGGCACCAGCTCATTGCCGAGGCGCTCGGTGGTCGTGTCGAACATTCCGCGAACGGCTGGATCGCCGGGCTACAAACCTATTCGGTGCTGGGCAGCCAGGACCATGGCGACCTTGTGACGGTATCAAGCCTTGCCTACCACCAGGAACAGGTGGTCGAAGCGGCCGCTGGCGCGCGTGTCGTGCTTGCCGCCGATAGCTGTCCGCTGGCAGGCCTGGTCTACGAAGGTAAAAACGCGTTCTCCGTTCAATGTCATCCGGAATTTCGCACGGCGTACGCCAGCGGTTTGATCCAGGCCACCAGCGGTGACCCGCTAGAACCCGCGTTCGCCGAACAGGCACTGGCCACTCTCACAACGCCACCTCACCGGCAGCGCATGGCGCGCGCGATTGCTGCCGCACTGACCGGCGACGATACCGTGTCCATCGTGCGGGCACTGGCCGATGGATCGCCTGCGTAAGCAGATCGACCCAATGCATTGATATTGCTACTCTCTGGTCGCGATGAGTCAGCACTAGCACACACGTTCCGTTCGAATTCAATTTTCAGGGAGTTTCGGCATGTCGGTTTCTATCAGGCGCTTTCCATTTTTGACCCTGTTCACAATACTGTTCCTGGCTGCCTGCTCCCCCGAACCGCCGGAATCGGCAAGCAACGACACGGATCCCGAACAAGCACGCCTGGAAGCCCGCGCCGCCAACGTTGAGATTCTGCGCGATGATTTCGGCGTACCGCACGTTTATGGCAAGACCGACGCCGATACCGTCTTCGGCATGTTGTATGCGCAAGCCGAGGACGACTTTCCCCGTATCGAACGAAACTATATCTGGGCCACCGGCAGGCTGGCCGAAGTGGAAGGCGAAGAAGCAATCTACAGCGACCTGCGCGCCCGCCTCTACATGTCCGTTGACGATGCCAAGCAAGCGTACGCTGATGCTCCAGCGTGGTTGCAGGCACTCTGCGACGCGTTTGCCGATGGCCTGAACTACTACCTCATGACTCATCCTGACGTTGAGCCGAAATTGCTTACCCGGTTTGAACCGTGGATGCCGATGTTCTTCAGCGAAGGGTCCATCGGCGGCGATATCGAACAAATTCCGCTGGAAGGCATCAAGGCGTTCTACGGCGAAGGTCGCGCACTGGACAGCATAGAAGCAGCACGCCGGGCCGGACTTGATACGGCTGAACCTGCCGGCTCCAACGGCATCGCCATCGCGCCGAAACTGACCCGCAACGGGAATGCGCTGCTGCTGATTAATCCGCACACATCGTTTTACTTCCGAGGGGAAATTCACGCCGTTAGCGAAGAAGGCCTCAATGCCTATGGTGCCGTCACCTGGGGACAGTTTTTCATCTATCAGGGGTTCAACGAGCACACCGGCTGGATGCACACATCTACGAACGTGGACTTTATGGACGAGTTCGTGGAAGACGTCCGCCAGATCAATGGCAAGCTTGTTTATCGCTACGGCGACGAAATGCGCCCTGTCGAGACGTCGCAGGTGACCTTGAAATACGCAGACGGCGATGCAGTCGGCGAACGCACGTTTACGACCTACCGTACTCATCACGGCCCGGTCACCCACAAAGCCGGTGACCGCTGGGTTGTAACCCGTATCAACTGGGACCCGGTCAATGCCCTTACCCAGTCTTACGTCCGCACCAAGCTCAAGAATTACGATGAATTCCGCGAAATGATGGATATCCGCACCAACTCGTCGAATAACACCGTTTTCGCCGACTCTTCGGGCAACATCGCTTACTTCCACGGCAATTTTATCCCGCAACGCGATCCGGCCTTCGACTTCAGCAAGCCCGTGGACGGCAGCGACCCGGCAACGGATTGGCAGGGATTGCATACCGTGGATGAAATCATCACCGTCACAAATCCGGAAAACGGATGGATCCAGAATGCCAACTCAACACCGTTTACCGCGGCCGCCGAATTCAGCCCGAAACGCGAAGACTATCCGGTGTACATGGCACCGGACCCGGAGAACTTCCGCGGTGTACACGCCCAACGCGTACTTGCCGGAGTCAGCGATCTCACCCTGGATTCGTTGCTTGATCTTGCCTATGACCCTCACTTGCCCGGCTTTGAGAAACTGATTCCCGGCTTGATCGAGGCCTGGGACGCCAGCGAAAAATCGGCGAGTGACATGGCTGAAGCCATTGCTGAATTGCGTAACTGGGACATGACCGTCAGCGCCGATTCAGTTGCTATGACACTCGCACATTTCTACGGCATGCACTATGAAGAACAGGGTGCAAACCCGAACAAGCTGCAAGGCATGGATCGGGTCAATTATTTCGGCGAAGGCTCGCCCCCGGCAGAACGCCTGCATTTGTTCGCGGAAACGCTGGCCAATCTGGAGGCCGACTTTGGCAGCTGGAAAATGCCGTGGGGCGAAGTGAATCGGTTTCAGCGACTGAACGGTGACATTGAACTGCCTTTTGACGACAGCAAGCCCAGTCTTCCCGTTGGCATGGCATCCAGTCGCTGGGGCGCATTGGCGGCCTACGGTGCACGACGATTTGCCGGCACCAAGCGCCTGTACGGATACAGAGGCAATAGTTTCGTCGCGGTCGTGGAGTTTGGCGACAAGGTCAAAGCCAGGACGATCCTTGCCGGTGGGCAGAGCAACGACCCGTCGTCCGAACATTTTGACGACCAGGTTCAGCGCTACATCGACCGTGACTTCAAGGAAGTTGCGTACTATCGCGAAGATGTCGAAAAGCGAACGAAGGAACGCTACGTGCCAGGCGCTCGCAACAACTAGCGGTTATCGAGCCACCAGTCTGCGAATTCGCGAAAGCGTACTTTGCCATCTTCGTCATCGTCGATGGCCGCGAATTCGAGGCTGCGCACTTCATTGCTTTCGTCGTATCCCAGGCTATCGAGGATCTTGTGGAACTCCGCTTCCTCGATATAACCGCTGCCGTCTGTATCGAAACGGCTGAAGATACGAATCAGTTCAGCTTCCATTTTCGCGGTGATTGTGCCCATTGAAAGCGCTCCGGATCCCGGCGTTGTGCGTCAGGGGCCCAGCAACACGAACCCCATGCGAGTGGGGCCATTCTACACTGCCCACCACAACACGGACGCAGAGATTTGCGGCACAGCCGTGCCGATGGCGGTGCAGTTCTCCTCTCCGGACACGCCGGCCGTCCCTCCTGGGTACAGAAAGCAGGTCCGGCCGCCAACATGACAGCGACTGACCCGGGGTAATTCCAGATACACCCGCCCTGTTCCGGCCATTTACGTGAACGCAACGCATTGATGCGAACTCGACGACAGTATCGTCGTCCCAGTAACATAGTGATTCACTGACTGGAGAGACAATGCTCAAGCGACTTGCGGAACGGCTAAACAGAACTCTGGCTGGCAACACGGCTCAGAGTGACACGCCCGAACAACGTGAACACGCCATTCGCATAGCGACGGCGGTACTCATGGTAGATGTCGCGCGTGCCGACAATGATTTTCAGGAAGCGGAATTCGAACTGCTCATCGAGCTGATCAGAAAGCACTTCGATCTCAGCACAGAAGAAGCCAACCAACTCACGAACGCGGCTGACGAAAAAGCCGAAGCAATGGTTGAAGTGCATCAGTTCACGCGCCAACTGCACAACTCACTCAGCGAAGATGAGAAAGTCCGGGTAATCGACCTCTTGTGGAAAGTCGCTTACGCGGATGGCCGACTGAGCAAATACGAAGACTCACTGGTACTGAAAATCAGTGATTTGCTGTATGTAAACCGCGCCAAAGTCATGCGTCTGAAGGACGATGCGGGTAGGTCGACCTGAACGGAAGGAGGGCTAATGCACTGTTTTCCGGCAAGCCGGCACCTGCGGCCCGCCGGGTCCGTCGAGCTGTTTCCAGAAAGTCGCCCCGGACTGCGCCAGAACGCTTATAGTCCGCAGTCTGCAACACGTTGAGGTTCCCGCTGTGCCGCTCAAATTAGACGCTGTAGAAGCCCGCATCATTGGCTGCCTGATTGAAAAATCCATCGTTACGCCGGATCAATACCCGCTGTCGCTCAACGGGCTGACGAATGCCTGCAATCAGAAGTCGGGGCGCAACCCGACAATGAATCTGAACAAAGGTGAAGTGCAGCGAGCTACACGCCTGCTGGACGGAAAGAGCCTGCTGCGTATCGACGAGAACTTCAAAAGCAATATCGAGAAGTACTCGCAACGCTTTTGCAATACCCGCTACAGTGACTTCCATTTTGACGACGCTCAGTTGGCCGTGGTCTGCGCATTGCTGTTGCGCGGCGCACAAACACCGGGGGAACTACGAACTCATTGCCGGCGACTGCACGAGTTCGAGGACAATTCTGCCGTTGTGGCCACCTTGACATCATTGCTGGAGCACGAACGCGGCCCTCTGGTCGTAAAGTTGCCGCGCACACCCGGCCGCAAAGATTCGGAGTACATGCACCTGCTGTCCGGCGAGATCGACATGGATGCGCATGCGCGCAAGACCGAGGCCAGTCCGACGCCCGCGCGCCGCAGTACTTCAGACCTGGAGCAACGGGTCGAGCAACTGGAAATTCAGGTCGCGGAACTTCGTTCGATGCTTGGCAAGGATGACTAGATCAACAGAGTCCTGTCGATCGCGTGCCAGGTACTGGCATGTTCAATCAGTGAATTCGCCGTCAATGCAGGCACGCTATATACCTCGGCTTTGACGCCGTAGTTCTTGCGAACCCTCTCCAGCAACAGATCGAAGTCGCCATCGCCTGAAAGCAATACAACGGTGTCCACGGTCGGCGCGGTTTCCATCACGTCAATGGCAATCCCAACGTCCCAGTCGCCCTTTGCAGAACCGTCGCGACGCTGGATAAACGGTTTGAGTTTCACTTCAAAGCCAATACTGCGCAGTGCATCCTGGAACTTGCGTTGCTTGTCATCGCCGCGATCAATCGCGTACGCCGTCGCCGCAACAATGTCGCCTTGCGCGCCGACACGTTCCCACAATGCCCGGTAGTCAAATTGCCTACCGAACGATTGTCTGGTTGTGTAGTAAATATTCTGTACGTCGGCAAATAGAGCAATCTTGTGCAACACGAACCCTCTGTCGATGAACGTCTGACAACTGCCGCTAACTCGCTGCAATTCGATCAAGTGCCGGCCTGAGCCCGTATGCCAGCAGTGACGCTGTTATGCAGTAAAGCGCCATCACCTGAAGCTGAAACTCCAGTGCCACACCGTGATCCATCAGCATCCCGATTAGCCCGGGTGCGACCGCAGTCGCAAAAACCGTGACTGCAGTAATGATCGAACGTATCGAACCAAGGTTATCAATTCCGTACAACTCTGCCCACAAGGCCCCATGCGTCGTTGACGACATGCCCAGATTGATACCAAGCACCATCATCAGAACCGGTAATGCCAATGGATCCGTTGCGTACACAAGGATCGCTGCCCCCAAAGCTAACGGCGTCAGACTTACAGCAAGCAGGTGTCGGGCGCTGAAACGGTCTACAAGTTTCCCCGTAGCCAGTGCCGCGACTACGTGTGCAATTGCGAGCAATGGAAAACTGGCGGCGAAAAGTGACAGATCCCACCCTTTGATTTCCGCTACTGGAACCTGATTGATGAAAATCCCGGTAAGAATAAACGGCACCGCCAGCGTGATCGGCATCAGCAGGTAAAATGTGGGATTCCGCAAAACCTCTGTACGCGTCCAATGATGTCGGTCTGGGACCCGTGAATCGTGTTCCTTGGCTAACGGACCGCGGGTTGGATGACGTTCGTGTTTTAACAGTGTTATTAAAACGGGAATACCGACCGCGACGAGCAACGCCGCCGATACCAACCAGGTATTCCGCCAACCAACCAGACTGATCATGCCGACGGCGAACAGGGGCAGCAGTCCTTCGCTAAACGGCAGGCCGAGACCCGCGATAGATACCGCCTGGCCCCGCTTCTGGTTGAACCATCGACCCATAGCGGTCATCGCTACGTGAGTGCACATGCCCTGGCCAAAGAACCGCAAACCGAAAAAGACCAGACCGAGAATCAGAGGGGAGTTGACGTTTGCCATGCCGATCGACGTAACTGCAAGGCCACCTAAAACGGCGGCCCCCAGCCAGCGGACGCTGATGTCGTCAGCGAACTTGCCCGCCCACGCCAATAACGCCGCGCTACCCAGTGTCGCTACGCTGTACAGGCTGCCAAACCCGCCGTCTGTCAGGTGAATAGTGGATTTCAGCTGGCCCGCGAAAATAGCAATGTAATAGGTCTGGCCAAACCCTGAGAACCACATGAGCAGAAAGCCACTACCGAGCCAACGCCATTCACCTTGAAGATTGCTGGGATTCATAAACCTCTTCGATTGACGGCCGACACCCTAAACCAGCATCGTCCGGAAGTACATTACAACACCGGACCACCCCGGTTTCTGCAACGACAAGTGATTGAGGCTTATTGGTCGCTTGAATGAATCGCCCATGTTGTTCTTGATTATGCACAACCCTGTGCAATTAACATTAACAGCGGACGAACGCGAACCCGTCTTCCCCTAACACCGGCTCTCGCATTGTCAGCCACCGATAGCGGCATGGAAAATACCCTTCATCGATGCCTGGCTCACGGCAACCTGCGTATGAATCGCGTGACATCAGCGCCGCGCAGAAGGGCGCGCTTACAGGCGGCTGCCGGCAGGGATAGGCGCAAAGCATCGTTGCTTCCAGCCAAGATCACCCGGGCACTTCCGTTCGCGCGGGCTATCACTGTCGCGATAGAACCTTGTCGGCGGGGTAAGTGACCGTGTACTGATGCTGAATCCGCCAACTTTCATTCGGCTCTAGCGCCTTGCGCCACAGAATGACACCCGGCTGATCGTTAAAACTGGTTTCCGTTGGCGCTGTCGAATTACGTGCTACGTCGACTTCAATATCTTTATTGCGCGGCACCGGGTAGCGGTCGACCACTTCAACCAATGTTTCCGACTGGCGGCGATTGGCTATCTCAAAGATGTAGTTCGTCGTTTCTGTTTTTCGGCGGCTGACGATGCCGCCACGACCTGTGACATCGCCCTGATCGACGACTTTCACTTCGACGCGCCGATCCTGACCCATTGGCACTGTCACCTCGGTTTGCGGTAGTGCTGTCGGCATCGTGCTCGCACCCGCATAGGCACCGTCTACGTAGACACGCAAGCCGCTTTCGTAGAGGGGAACGCTGCCATCGTAGAGAAAGCGCGCTGCAAGATAAGCTTGATCGCCGTTACGCGGCACTATGCGTGTTACCAGCTTCACAGCGGTATCGAACGCCGTCACATCAAACGACTGCGTCTCGTCGCTGTTGTTGGAAACACTGACACGCCCCGGTACGTCGTAAGTCACAGCGTAGTTGCCCACGCGTGAGGTAACTTTCTCGCTGGCAACGAGCATTTCTTCCATGGAATCCGCCATGGCTCCGAGTTGTTGCAAACGACTTCTGGCGGGCGCGGATGGCGCGGGTGGCTCGTAGATATCCAGGAACTCCGGGTCCAGGCTACCCGGCTCAAGATCGCCTGACGGATCACTGGTAGACAATGACAACATAACGTTGCTCCACGATTCGTCAGTGCCTTGTTCAATGACCGCCTGCTGAGTCAGGCGCAAGGTGCCGGCATTGCTGTCGAGCCGGGCTTCATATTGCGACCGCCAGCTTGCATCGTCCTGAAAGTAGTCCAGGCGCAATTCCGTCGATGTGGCGCTGGCTGCACGCAGGGAAACTTCGAGTACAGTCGAGCTCAGCGCGCCGCCGCGCTTGCTTGCCAGATTCCGCTGCAACAGGGACAGTTCGCGTTCAGCAGCCGTACGAGCCGCTTTTTGCTCACGAACGGTCGCATACGCGTCGCCCGATGCTGACTCCAGTAACGCCAATGCCTGTCGCCAGCTGTTGATGTCGGCCGTTCCCTGAGCACTGCCATGCCACGCCTCTTTCGAATACCCCGCTGCCAGACCGTCGAGAAATTTCAAGCGCAATTCGGCGCTTTTGACCGCATCGTCAATACTGGCGATCCGCTCCTGCAGCGCGGCAATCTCCGTATTGAGACTGTCAATCTCTGCGTTGAACGCGTCGCGCTGCTCTTCCCTGTCAATCCGGATCTGACCCAGTTCCACGTTTGCGGCCACTGCCTGCAGTCGTATCTGCTCAGGGTCCAGATCATTGACGAGTCCGGTCAGCCGGATCGTTGAGGTGCCGGCAGGCAAGGCAACACTTGCCACGCGTGTGACCACCGCTCCGGAGGGGTACACCGCCACTGCATCGATTCGCGAGGTCACGTCGAGTGCAAACGCCGACGTGTGGAGGATCATCAGGGGCCATAACAGCCGTGCGGAACGGTTCATATTCATCAGGTATCCAGGGACAGTGTGCCGCCATTCTGCCACGCTATTACCGGCAAGTGGACCAGCCACAGGTCCGTTACCGTGCTAGTCTGTGGCTCAGTTCCCCGCCGTATTCGCCGGACCCTGGCCATGTCGATCAGCCCTGCACGGTACACATCGTTCGAAGAGCTACTGCACGCCAGCAGTCACGGTGCCGGCGTGCTCCTGAGCATTGCTGGCCTGAGCTGGATGCTGTACCTGTCGATTGGCATGGACGACCCATGGCGCATCGCTGCGAGTCTTGTTTACGGCGTCAGCCTGATTGCACTGTTTCTCGCATCGACGCTGTATCACGCACTGCATGCATCGAAGCATACCCACGTGTACAAACTGATCGACCATTGTGCAATTTACATTCTGATCGCCGGCACCTATACCCCCTTCCTGCTGGTCTCTATGCGGGACACAACAGGATGGTGGCTGTTTGCTGCCATCTGGACACTTGCGACGGCGGGCATTATTGGCAAGCTCTGGTTCCGGCACCGCTATCCCAGGCTGTCACTGGCCGGGTATCTGTTGATGGGCTGGCTGGTCGTATTGGCGAGCCCGAAAATTGCCGGGGCAATCGGTGCCGAAGGCATGACCTGGCTGATCGCTGGTGGTATCGCCTATACGGTCGGCGCTGCTTTTTACGTGGCACGGCGCATGAGCTATCACCATACAATCTGGCACTTGTTCGTGCTGGCTGGCGGCGCCTGCCACTTTATCGCTGTCGTTCGTTACGTATTGCCCGCCGTCCAGGCTTAGAAATGCCCGTCGCCTATTCGTAGTTGGCCAGGTAAGCGGAAAGCTCGGTCGCCGTGTGCCGGACTTCTCGCCCGCCCATCGATTCCGGCGTGTTCTTTATCCACATCGGCAAGGCCTTCGGACTAAGTACCCACACACTGGCCTGATTCTGGCTTTCAGCCGATTCCACGGTCCAGCCGGGAAATAACAGCACAGCCTTCACCGGCAGCTCGGCACCTGTGCATTCCCGAATCAGGCGCTGCAATTGCTTCGAACGTGCATTGGCAAAATCGATGACGCTCGAATCGTAGGGGCCACCATTCAACGATACAGCGGCACCGTCATAACGTATCCGGTTATCACTGTCGGCTGTTTTGCGACGGTCCACCACCTGAATACCAAAAACACCGTGGGTGGAGAAGATGACGTGATCGATATTGCCACTATCACCGGGAATGTTGTGGAGCACCCGATACCCAAGGCCGCGCAGGCCATCAAGGAACTCACGTACCGTCGACTGTTCATTCAGTCGGTTGCGTAGCGCGATAAGGTGGTTCCAGTCTGACCAGGTCCGAACGGCCACGTACACGGTCATCGCGGCGGCCAGCAAGGTAACGTAGATCGGATCGGGTATCGCGATCTTCCAGGCCCATAGCCATTCGATCAAGGCCACGGCCCACAGCACCAGCAGCAACGTATAGAGTGGCGCCACTTTCTCGAAGAGGATCCCAAAGTGTGAAACCTGCTTGGGCTTGACCTCGATACCGGGCGCCTGCGGTTTGGCCTGTACTTGGGTCTTGGCGTGCATGGGGGACGGACCGGTTGCCGGAATAGGCCAATTCTAGGGCGCCGTCCACCATCGTCTGCGCGCTGCGTCACAAGTTCACGCCAGGAGCACGGAAATTACCCGCCACCAAGCGCCGATTCCGCTTTACGCCCCGATTGGGCTAAAGTTCCGTAGCCGGCTCGCCATGGAAATCTGACCTATGCAACAGATATCGCGCTTTACTTTGCTCGTGCTGTTCACAGCAGCCATTCACGCGAACACGACGGCCGCAGCGCCTGCCGATGATTTTCACGTCCTGCTTGATGAACACTGGGCAACAACCCAGCGCGAGCAGGTCTATTTTCGCAGTGATCCCGATGCCTTTCGCATGAACGGCGCGTTACCCTCTTTCTCCGCTGACGCCTACTCGCGCCGCCAGGCTTACAATGAATCAGTCCTCGATCGCCTCAATCGCATTGACCTCGACAGCCTGACTGGCCAGGACCGGATTTCCTACCGGGTATTCCGCTACGAGCGCATGACGGAGCGCGACAGTTACGAACAACCGGACCGCTATTTCCCCGTCAATGCGCTGTTTGGTTATCACACTTACTTTGTAAATGCCCCAGCCAACATGGCGTTCATTACCAGCCAAGACTACGAACGTTATCTTGTCAGTCTCGCTGACTTTCCACGCTACAACGCGGAACACCTGAAGTTGCTCCGGGACGCTGCGCAGCGCGGATACGCCCAGCATTGCGAGGCCATGTCTGGCTACGACATGACGATTTCACAACTCATAGTGGCCACCCCCGAAGACAGCCCCCTGTTCGCGCCTTTCACGCGTTTCCCGGCCGCGATCACCGAGGATGACCGACAGCGCTTTGCCGCCCGTGGCGCGGAATTGATTCGCGACAGCATCATGCCCGGCTTCCGCGACCTGCTGGAGGTGTTCAACAATGAATACATTCCACATTGCCGGAAAAGCGCCGGAATTATCAACGTGCACCGCGGCCGGGAGTACTACGAGTATTTGTTGCGCTATTTCACAACAACGTCCATGACGCCGGCCGATATCCATGAGCTGGGTATGGCCGAACTCGCCCGTATTCGCGACGAGATGGAAGCCGTCCGCTCACAGCTTGGCTTCGCCGGCGGCTTGCGCGACTTTTTCGAACATCTGCGAAACGCGCCGGAATTCTATGCAGGTAGTGAGAAGGCACTCCTGGGCAACGCTGCACTCATCGCAAAAACAGCCGAAGGCGAGTTACCCCGCTTCTTCACCCGGCTGCCGCGCGGGACTTATAACATCAAGAGCAACCCGGGCCGTGGTGCCTACTATGTTGCGGCAACCGGAGACGGGACCACGCCGGGCACGTATTTCATCGACACCACCGACTTGCGCGCCGCACCGCTGTACGCTCTGACAGCACTGACGCTGCACGAAGCCGTGCCGGGGCACCATCTACAGAGCGCGCTTGCCCTCGAACTGGACCTGCCGGCGTTTCGCCGTTCCATCTACCACTCGGCTTTTGGCGAAGGCTGGGGTTTGTATTCCGAGCGATTGGGGCTGGAGATGGGTATGTACACGGACCCCTACGACAATTTCGGCCGCCTTTCTTACGAAGCCTGGCGTGCCACACGGCTGGTTGTCGACACCGGTCTGCACATGTTCGGCTGGAACCGCCTGCAGGCCATCGACTTCATGCTGAAAAATACCGGTCTCACCCGTAGCGAAATCGAAAATGAAGTTGATCGCTACATTACCTGGCCTGCTCAGGCCACCTCGTACAAGATCGGCGAACTGCGCATTCGCGCGTTGCGTCAGCAAGCGGAGCAGGCATTGGGCACTCGCTTCGACATTCGCCGTTTCCACGACGTCGTGGTCGGCAATGGCTCACTCCCGATCGCGGTACTGGAGGAAATAGTGGCTGAATGGATCAAGGCACAGGCTGCAGAACACTGAGTGCCCTGTTGATGCCGCAGGCCGGCCGCCGACAAACCGGTTCAGGTCCCGCACGCTGTCCAGCCGAGCGGTTCAAAACAGCAACGAAATCTCCTGCCCCGATTTGGATACGGAAAAAATGCGGTAGCCAATCTTTCGCAGGCGCTGAACGGTTGCCGCAATAACTTCATCTTTCAGCGAGGACTCGCAATGCCGAAAGCCCAGCAGCAACTGTCCGGGGCGAATGTCAGTACGTACCAGTTCGTCCAGCACTGTAGACCCGGCATTGTCGATATTGATTTTGAGCAAATCGACGTGTGCGTGTCGCAACTTCTTCATCAGTGTCTTCAAGCTGTAGGCAGGTATAGCCTGCACCTCGTGTTTGCTGCTCAATGGGCTTCCGCAGTGACTTGCCGGGTGGCACTCACCAGGCCACCGTCGCAAATTGACATTGCCGTCACGGCCGGCAGCGGCCCAACCGTGGAAGTTGTAGCTGTCCGGTAGTTCCTTGCTAGCTATCCAGGTCGCCACCTCCGGCGTAGCGTCGAACGCGTGCACCTCGGCCTCAAATTGTCTGATCATCGCGAGTTCGAAACAAATGTCGTCGCCGACCCCGATTGTATAGGCCACGCTCCGTGGCGACAGCGCGGCGGGATACAGGACCCAGCCGTGGAGGTCGATGGTGTTCAGCTTGAGCTCCGGGCACAAAGACCCATCCTGCCACTGGAGTCGCCGCAGGCCGCGTATGAGAATTTCGAAGGCTGTGCTCGATTGAATTTGATGCCAGCCAAAACCCGCTATAGCCCTCATCGTCCCGCCTTTTGCCGACTGTATTGTCGTTAGACGAAACTGCGGCCAAAACCGGTCGATCGATCTATTTTGCGGCCCAGGCGGCCTCGGCCCAACCGCGTATAATACCGGCCTCTTCCCAGCGATCAGACAACTCGTTCTGCGCGGCGTCAGTCATTGCATACGGTGGCGGTCCAAGTTCGCAAAGAAAAATCAAGCGTGCATCGGCGGCATTCCGCGCACGCCAATGGCGCATGCCTTCAGCCCACCAATCCCGGAACTGTTGGACCCACGCCTGATGCTGCGGGAAGCCGGTTTGAATCTGCACCTGCTCACGGTTCGCAATTCTGCCCTGAAAGCAGTCGGAGCGACTCAGGATCGTGCTCATGTAACCGCGATCCTCTTCCCGCAATGGCAGGCGCATTTCCCGATTGACGACGAAGTGCGACAAGTCAGCACACAAGCGCATTTCCGGTACGCGCTCGATGAGTTGCAAGGTATAGAAAAGATCGTTCAGTAATGAATCCCGGTGGGTTTCAAACAGCACCGGAAAACTGAAATCGTCACTCATGCGTAACCAGCGTTCGGCAACCGGCACCGCATCCTCCACCGCGAGCGGCATGACGCCGCCTATGATATTGACAAGTTCTGCTTGCATTTCGTCGGCGAGTTCCAGCAAAGGCCGCAATTCAGCCACCGTATGCGGGAAGACATTGAGCATGCACTGCAAGTCGTACTTTCGCAGCAGTGGCAGCAATGCCCGCGTTTCGGGTATTTCCGCTACGCTTGGATCCAGACACACTCCCTTGTAGCCGGCTTCGCCAATACGGGCCAGGTTCTCCTCTGCAGCTGGCTCAGGTTTTCGTGGATGACGTTGCTCCATCGCCCACAGTGACTGAAACACATCCAGCGTTTGCATCCATTGATCTCCCGTAGCTGTTCATCCCGCCCCGCGATCGCCACTCTGGCAGCATGTCATCGCCACCACAGTCGCAGCGCCGCGGAACTGGATTCCTCCGCTATATCGACTATTCTTTCGCGTAATCAAAACCAATAAGTGCACCAGTATGCCAGACACTACCGCCAAGCTCGGCAAGTACGAGTTAAACGTTGTCGCCGATGTTCCCGACTTTCGCGACTGGACTTACCAGCCCGCTCTCGTGCAACTCGCCAATGAAATTGAACGCCCGACCCGGCTGCACATTCTTGACCAGGGTACCGAGGGTTCCTGCACCGGCTTCGCATTGGCCGCTGTCGTCAATCTGCAACGCGCACAGAGTCGGCGCCGGGGCACCGTCAGTGCCCGCATGCTTTACGAGATGGCCAAGCGTCACGACGAATGGCGAGGCGACAGTTACGACGGATCCAGTTGCCGAGGCGCCATCAAGGGCTGGTACAACATGGGTGTTTGCCTGGACCGCACCTGGCCGTACAAAGATGGTAAGCAGGGAATGTTAACCATCAAGGCAGCGAAAGAAGCTCGCGAGAACACCCTGGGTGCTTACTACAGACTCGGTACCCGCGTCTCAGACTTCCACGCTGCACTGAATGAAACCGGCGTCATCTTCTGCTCCGCGGATATCCACTCCGGCTGGAGCAATCCTTCGAAGAAGACCGGCATTATTCCGTTGCGAGATGAAGCCGAAGGTGCCCACGCTTTCTCGATTGTTGGCTACAACAAGAGCGGTTTCTGGGTCCAGAACAGTTGGGGCCGAAAATGGGGTCAGGATGGCACTGCACTGTGGTTGTACGAAGACTGGCAACACCACCTTCTGGATGCATGGGTATTGCGACTGGCGTTGCCGACACCGCAAATCTGGCACTTGCCGCGTGAGGGAGGTTCCGACGCCGGCCGCACCGAAGGATTGTTCCGCAAGACGCCAACCCGGGCGGAAATCGCCGGTCATTTTGTTCACATCGACGATGGCCGGTTCCATGATGACGGCATTTACTGGAGCAATCTGGACGATGTTCGACAAACCGCCGAGTTGGTCGCCAAGAGTGACAAGTACGACCACTTGCTGCTCTACGCGCATGGCGGTCTGAACAGTGTGAAAGACTCTGCTCGCCGCATAGCCGCGATGAAGGAGACCTTCAAAGCCAACCGAATCTACCCGTACCACTTCATGTACGACACCGGTCTGCTCGAAGAGTTGCGGGACGTCGTGGGCGGCCGACATGACGAAGTCAACAAGCGCGCAGGCGGTCTCAGCGATTGGACAGACCGCTTGATTGAACGCCTCACGAAGACCGCGGGCCGTGCACTGTGGCGCGAAATGAAATACGGAGCGCAGCGACCGTTCGCTGATGACGGTGCCGGAACGGCCATATTAAGTGCATTTGTCGAAGCACTGGCAACACACAACCCTGAGTTGAAGTTGCACGTAGCTGGCCACAGTACCGGTGCAATCCTGCACGCCTATTTGCTGGAGGCGGCTACCCGCCTTTCGGCACAACTGCGGATCAGCAGCGCCAGCCTGCTCGCGCCCGCCGCCACTACCGATTTATTCCGAAGTCATTACCAACCCTTGTTGACCGCCCGCAAACCAGCCGCCGGCATCGACCGTATGGATATCTACAACCTCTCCAATAAACTCGAACTCGACGACACCGTCACCGGCGTCTACCGAAAATCCTTGTTGTACCTTGTGAGTCGGGCATTCGAAGAAGAACCGCACCCGGCGTCTATCCTGGGCATGCAGGAATACTGCAAGCCGGTTGCAGGCCGTTTGTCCAGGCTCAAACTGCACGTCAGTGACGGCGATGTCCCGGGGACAGGCAGCACCAAAAGCGAGACTCACGGTGGCTTCGACAACGATCCCGCCACGATGAACAGTGTGCTCAAACGGATACTCGGCAAGAAGCCCGCGCAACCCTTCACCGGCAAGTCATTGAAGTACTAAGACACAGGCTACTCGTAGCGAAAGCGCCTGACTGCGAGCAACGAAACAAGCATTGCACCGACCAGCAAGGCAATGATGTGAGGTATGACGGCGACGGGGCCTGCCTCGAAGCTAACCAGCTGGTGCAATGCGTCCATCGCCCAGCCGGTTGGCAAGAGCTTCTGCAATGTTTGCATCCAGGCCGGGGTTATTTCTATTGGCCACCAGCAGCCACCGAGCGCTGCCAACAAGTTCGCCAGCAACGCGCCGAGCCCTGCCGCCTGCCCCGGCGTCCGCGCAAGACAGCCCAGCAACAAACCGGCCGAAGCACAAAATGCCGCCCAGGCCACGAGTACCAGCAACACCATGACGAAGTCGGGCCCCCAGTGCATTGCGAACAACCAGGTACCCACAATCAGCGCCGCAACGATTTGCACACTGGCGAGGCCCATGCGTCCGATCCATTTGCCGGCCACTATTTCTGCACGGGTTACGGGCGCGTACGCCAAACGTCGCAACAGCCCCTGGCTACGTTCGATCGCAAGCAACGATGCGCCGCTGGTCAATAACACCAGCAAGGTGAACATGACCAGAATTCCCGGTATCGCTTGTTCGAAACCTGACGGTATAGAGATGCGCTTGCCAGCCGACGTAACCTCGAGCGTCCAAACGCGAGGAGTGCCGTTCAAGGCATCCAGACTGCGTTGGGACAAACCCGGCGGACCCATCGCTCCGGCCACTACGATATCGGCCAATGCGGTGTACAGGCTGCGCTGAATCCGAATCGCCTCAAAGTCCCGGGTCAATGCCGAAGCGCGGGTGTCATAGCGGATACCCACCGGTTCCCCACGCACGATTGCCTCGGTCATAGCGGGCTCAATCAGCAGCATTCGGCTCGGTGCACTACCGTCTAGGTTTGCGCTATCGACGTTTTCGTACCAGTCCGGTGCGAACTCATTTTCCCGCAAGCGCCGATCAAGCTGTTCCCGCAAATACCCCTGCTGTTCGGCGATAACCGCGACCGGCGTTGCCTCACTTCCGCTAACGCTGCTTGCAAAGCCGCCAGTGACGGTCCCGATGAAATAGAAGAAGATTGGCGGCATGATGAACAACCACAACAACGTCTCACCTTGTTTCAGTTGATGCCGCAGATCGTGCCAGGCCAGAAACAGTGCATTGCGCATCCGCCTAACTCCTCGCAAAACCATTGCGCAGGCGCCAGCCGGAGCAGATCAGACCCAATGTTGTGGCTACGAGGAGCAGCAGCCAACTGCCGGCATTGATACTCCACGCACTTAGCCCGGTTATTTCCGTGGTCAGTCGATCGACAACAAAGCCGTTTGGCGTCAGCCGACCGATAGCCGCGAGGCCTTCAGGCATTGCCGCGAACGGGAAAAAGCTGCCACCAAGCATCAGCAAAGGAAACAACAGAATCGTCGTCAAAAGGTTTGCAGCACGCCGGCTGTTCGCCAACATCTGCAGCAAACCGAACCAACTGAACAACGCGACACCGGCGACAGTGACAAACAACAAAGACGGCAAGAAATGAGCATACGGTATGCCGTGATACACAAACCCCGCTACCAGAGTCAGCCCTGCCAACAGCAGCGTAATCACAGCAACGGCCAACGCTTTGCCAAGCAAAAATTGCTGCACACGCCCTGGCGTATACATCAGGCGACGTAGCGTTCCCAACTCTCGCTCCGACCAATAGTCTGCAGCGAGACCGTTAGCAGCCAACAGTACCGCCATCAGCACGATGCCGGGCAGGAATAAGAGGGCTATAGGGGGGCTGGGTTGTTCGGCAGGTGGCGCGAGAATCTCAATATCAAATGCCGGTGGGAACAGTAACGGCCCCGCTGCTTCCAGTTTCTCGTTGATCGAGACAGCAATGTTCGCCACCAGCACACTGTCCGGTGCATTCCCGGCCGCCAATGCTGTGCTTATTTCACTCGCGAACATCTGTTGCGCGTAAAAACCCGCGTCAAGCAGAACCTCAACAACATCGCCAATGATCTGCGGCAGTATGGTCTGCGCGGGGTTTGTGGTGAGCAACAAGTTCAGCGGTTCTGCATTCACTATAGCGTTGCTGAAACCCTCCGGAATCAACAGAAAAGCGCTCGCATCGCCTGCATCGATCCGTGCCTCGCCGTCAAGCTCAGTCACCATCTCAACGACAATCAGTTCACCCAGCTGACCTTGCGTGAACGCACTGCCAATCGCGCCACTCAGGAAAGTCTGATCCTTATCGTGGATCAGCAGCGTGCCGCGAGGCTTTGCGCCATCAGCACTCATCAACAACGTGAGCAGTCCCCCGATCAAAAACGGTATGCCGAGCCAGAGCAATACCGATACGGAATCGCGACTCCAGCGAACGAGGTCTTTGCTTGCGGAGCTGATCAGGAAACTCACTGCATCACTCGCGCAGTTCTTTGCCAGTCAGCAACATGAACAGTGTTTCCAGGTTGGGGCGTCGCAGGCTTGTTTCGGCAATCGTTGCACCACTGTTGTCCAGCACCTGAAAAATGCTGGACAAGTGCTGTGATGCGTCGGGCAAACTGAGAACGAGAGATCCCTCGTCGTGCGAAACAATTTGCAACTTATCCAATGCGCCAGCCTGCAGGTCATTGATTGCTCGCGTGCATTTCTCGGTGTCGAAATTACCACTGAGTTGCAATACATCGCGCGCATCAAGTTGCTCGCGCAATGCAGCGACCGTGCCCTGGGCGATGAGTTGTCCGTTGTCGATTATTGCCACGGAGTCACACAAGCGCTCTGCTTCCTCCATGTAGTGCGTTGTGTAAACAATGCAGGCACCGTTGGCACGTTCCGATTCCACCAGTTCGAACAGCCGCGAGCGTGATTGTGGATCAACGCCTACTGTAGGCTCGTCCAGCAGCAAGACCGCTGGCCGGTGAACAACGGCGCATCCGAAATTCAGTCGCCGTTTCATCCCACCCGAGAATGTCTTTGGCAGATCACGTGCGCGATCACCCAAACCAATGTATGTCAGGACAGTCTTTACACGCTCGTCGAGTTCGGACCCACGCAGACCGTAGGCTTGCCCCCAGAAACGCAAGTTGTCGATGGCGGAAAGATCGTCGTACAGCGCCAGATCCTGTGGCACCACGCCCAGCGATTGCTTTGCCGCTTTGGCGGCGTTGACTATGTCCGCGCCGTTAATGCTTGCCCGCCCCGAACTCGGTGGCAATAGGCCCGAAATACAGTTGATAGTTGTGGACTTGCCGGCGCCGTTGGGGCCCAGCAAACCGAATACCGAACCACGTTCAGCGCGAAAGCTGACGCCATCTACAGCAAGCACATCCCCGTACGATTTCCCCAGATTTTCAACGATCAGTACGGTGCTGTTCATTAGTACTCCGGTAGCGGGCAGTGGCAAGAGATTACGCGAAATGGCGTTTCCAAACACGCTGCAGCGATTCGCGTGCGGCAATGCGTTCGGCTATGGCAGAAACACGCGGCATCATCGTGGATCGCCACTCATCATCCATCGCCCACTGGCACAGTACGGCAGCGTATATGTCGAGAACACCCAGTCCGCAGGACTGGAACCAGGGATCCGCATCGGCGGCCTTCTCGACCAGCAGCCAGCGGCGTTGCCAGATCATCGTTGCGTGCTTACGCAACTCATCGCGGCGCGCCGACGGGGTGTCGTCGCCTTCCGGCTGGAATCTTTCCGGGTAATCGTGAAACTCGATGATGGGATAGAGCTCTGTCGCCATGAACAACAGCCAGCGCATCGCCAAGGCCCGATCGCGGGCCGCCTCGGGCAACAAGCCCGATTCCGGATGGCGTTCAGCCAGCGTCAACAATATGGCCGCGGACTCGGTCAGAGTCGTGCCATTGGGAGTAATCAGGCTCGGGAGCTTCTGTTGCGAATTGACCGCAGCGTATTCTTGGCTGCCTTGCTGGCCATCATCCAGCGAAACATCGCGCAATTCGACCTCCACGCCGATTTCGGCGAGAGCAAGCTCGACGATTGCTGATCCGGAGCCTGGATCTCCATAAAGAATGTAGCCCATCGAAACCACCCTCCTGCCTGTTTTCGGCATCGGTACGCCGCTCTGCATCATAATCCACCCTGGGCGTCAGGATGGTGCTTGAATACGCCTGCCAATCGAGACTGAACAGTCTGTCGAAATATGATGACAAGTGCACAAAATGGCGTATGCTCGCCACTCGCCGCACTGCCCAATGGGCATTAAGGCGCCGTACGAGCTGTCGCTTATGCCCGACAGGTCACGGATAAATCATGGGTTTTATTGAAGATAAGCGCGCTTTACGAAATAATGCGCGGGCAAACTTATTCCAACAGAGGAAAATTGGATGATGATCAAGAACGCACTCAAAGTGGGCGCAGCCGTGCTGGTCCTCGGTCTGGCCTCTGGTTGTGCCAGCACCGAAGGTATTGATGCCGTACGGGCCACAGCCGACGCCGCCGCTCGTGACGCAGCTTCAGCAAAATCAGCAGCAGAAGCTGCACGTGCAGCTGCAGACAGCGCTGCTCGCGCCGCTGCAAGCGCACAGAGCACAGCTGATCGTGCACTGTCCGCCGCTAACTCGGCCCAATCGTGCTGTGACGCGAACCGGGACCGCCTGGAACGCATGTTCCAGAAATCGATGTCCAAGTAGCGCTAGACTACGAAGCTTTACTCAAACGCCGCGCTTGTCGCGGCGTTTTTTATGCGCTTTCCAACGCTTTGCGGAATACCGCTCGGCTTCGCAACCTGACTTTCGGCAGCATCCCAGTCGAGCTCGCCCTGTTGCGCGGCAGTAATCGCCACGTACTGTTCAGTCAAAGCGGTCAGGCCATTGGCCGTCATTGTTGCAGCAGGCAACTCGGCAACTGTGGCAGGTTCCGCTCCAGCGTCAATCGCTAACGCCCGCTCCGCCTCACCGGCGAGAACTTCAGCAACGTCTGCCAACACTGCATCTGCAGGTGGCGCGACCACGTCCAGAATACGGTGGGCTTCAAGCACCAGCTCGTCGCCGTCCCAACCCAACTTGACGGGGGCATTGATGATCGTGACTTCAGTATTAATGGCGACGTGTTCAAACAAGTATTCGATGTCTTCGGGAAACATCCGAATGCAGCCGTGGGTAACGCGCATACCAACACCTGCCGGACGGTTCGTTCCGTGGATAAGGTAGCCGGGAATATCCAATCGCATCGCCCGTTCGCCCAGAGGGTTATCCGGCCCCGCTGGCACGACTCGCGGCAGCGGCCTGCCATCGGCCTCGTGTTCGGCACGCACAGAGGCAGGCGGATACCAGGCCGGGTTCCGAACCTTTTGGGTCACTCGCGTTCGCCCGAGCGGGGTCTCCCAGTCCATACGCCCGATGCTCATCGGGAACGTCATGACAACCGGCTTCTCACCCTCGGCAACTTTCGGGTAGTAGTACATGCGGTACTCGGGCAGATTCAAAATCACGCCACGACGCGGACCGGGCGGCAGTACAAACCGAGTAGGCAATACGATTTCCGTACCCTCACCGGGCAACCAGACGTCCACGTCCGGGTTGGCTATGACGATATCCTCGTAGCCCAGCCCATGACGACGGGCGATGTCAATCAAGGTATCGTCTGCCCGCGCGCGTACCGTTGTCACTGCACCGATGACATCCGTGCCTTCCGGCGGCAAATCGTACACTTCGGCGAACGACGGTTGCGAAACGACCAGCAACAATACGCACAGCACGCCCATACCACCCTTCAGTCCCTGCTTCATCGTCCAGCCTCGTCCATTTCAATTACTTCTGTCTCTGACTCCGCGTCAGCCAACCAGTTCTGTAGTGCAGCGCTTTCAAGCAAACGCGCCGGGTAGTGACTCGCTGAATCCGGCAAGTTAATGCCGTAGGTTCGGAGTCGCAACACAACCGGCGCAAACATGGCGTCTGCAATGCTGAATTCACCAAACAGCCAGCCACCACCGTATTGCCGGTGGCAATCGCTCCAGATCTCAAACACGCGGTCAATGTCGTGGATAACGCCTTCCGGCAGCGGCACCTTTCTGCCCATCGCCCGACAGTTCATGGGCATCGCCGATCTAAGGGCATTGAAACCGCTGTGCATCTCAGCACTGACACTGCGGGCGTGTGCCCGTCGCTCGGCATCGACAGGCCACAGTTGCATTTGTGGAAATCGTTCCGCGACTGTTTCTGCAATTGCCAGCGTATCCCAGATCGCCTTACCGTCGATCAGTAATACCGGTACGCAGCGCGTGGGGGAATACGGTTTGATCCGATCCTGGTATTCAGGTGTATTCAGGGGTATCCGAATCTCTTCGAAATCGATGCCTTTCTCGGCCAGCAGTAGCCAGGCTCGTAACGACCACGACGAATAGTTCTTGTTACCAATGACCAGCTGTAGTGCCATGCCCGTTCCCGCCAGAGAGGTCGTTCGTCGTGTGTTCAGTAACGCATCAGGACAGAGCCCCAGGTGAACCCACCACCAAAGGCCTCCATCAACACCAGCTGTCCTCTTTTAATGCGTCCATCGCGGACCCCCACGTCCAGCGCCATCGGCACCGACGCAGCCGATGTATTGCCATGGTCCTGTACTGTCAGGATAACGTTGTCCATACTGATATTCAGGCGCTTTGCCGTCGCCTGGATAATTCGCAAATTCGCTTGATGCGGTACCAGCCAGTCGAGTTCATCTTTGCCAATGTTGTTGGCTTTGAGCGCCTCTTCGGCGACCCCACCCAGCGTTTTTACGGCTACCTTAAATACTTCGTTGCCTTTCATTATGATCTTGGCGTCATCACCGGCGGTCTTGTGCAACTGATGCGACGCACCGTAAGGGTAATAGAGCAAATCCTTGTACTGACCGTCGGCGCCAAGGTGCGTTGAAATAATGCCCGCCTCATCCGACGGTTTGAGTATTACGGCACCCGCGCCGTCACCGAACAAAACGCATGTTGTCCGGTCACTCCAGTCGACAATCTTTGACAGAATTTCAGCGCCAATGACCAGCGCACACTTCGCTTCGCCTGCGCGCACAAACTTGTCCGCCGTGGACAGCGCGTAGATAAAGCCGGTGCACGCAGCCTCGACGCTGAAAGCCGGGCAACCGTGTATCCCGAGCTTTTGCTGTATGAGGGTGCCGATGTTCGGGAAGATCAGATCCGGCGTAGTCGTACCAACAATGATGAGGTCGATATCGTCGATCCCGACCGCCGCCGCATCCATCGCCTGTTGCGCTGCTTCTACGCAAAGGTCCGAGGTTGACTGTTCCTCAGCAGCAATATGGCGGCGTTCGACACCCGTGCGGGTTCGAATCCATTCATCGCTGGTCTCAACCATCTTTTCCAGATCCGCGTTGGTCAAGACGCGTTCCGGCAGATAGCGGCCCGTTCCGGCTATACGTGAATATTTCATGCGGCTTCCTGTTTCAGCAGACTGCCAATCTGCTCCGGCACCTGGTTCTTAACCTCCAGCAACGCAGTCTCAATGGCATGCTGAAATGCAACGGAATCGGCACTGCCGTGGCTCTTTATAACGATACCATTTAGTCCGACCAAAGACGCGCCATTATAATTTCTGGAATCCATGCGCACGGCAAGACTCCTGAGCACCGGACCGGCCAATACTGCCTGCAGTTTGGCAAACCAATTTCGCGTGAAAGCACTCTTCAGATAATGCGATGCAAGGCCAACCGTACCTTCCATGGTCTTCAGAGCAACATTGCCGGTAAAGCCGTCCGTCACCACCACATCCGTCTTGCCGGCAAAGATTTCATTGCCTTCGATGTAGCCAACGTAATTAAGGCTGCTGGCCTGCAGCATCGCAGCTGCCGCCTTCACGGTCTCATGGCCCTTGGTATCTTCGACACCGATGTTCAACAGCGCTACCCGTGGCCGGTCAATTGCCCGGATATCGCCGGTAACGATGGACCCCATGACCGCAAACTGGAATAGCTGCTCAGCACTGCAGGACGTATTGGCCCCCAGATCGAGCATATGCACTGTGCCACCAATTGACGGCAGTTCTGCCAGTATTGCCGGGCGGTCGATCCCCGGCAGCATCTTCAGCACAAACTTGGCCGTTGCCATCAGCGCACCGGTATTGCCGGCACTGACGCAAGCTGCGGCAGCACCTTCCTTGACCAGATCGATGGCAACGCGCATGGACGAGTCTTTTTTCTTGCGGAGGGCATCCGCCGGCGCTTCGGACATGCCCACGACTTCGCTTGCCGCGCGAATGGACAAGCGCGGTTCATCGCCGACGATGCGCGTAACCAGCCCCGTCAGCAGCTCCTGATCGCCGACCAGGATCAGCTTCAGACGCGGGTGGCGTTCAAGACAGGTGCTCGCAGCACGCACGACCACCTCGGCACCGAGGTCGCCGCTCATTGCATCGACGGAAATGATGGATTCGTCAGTCACTCAGTCTGTCAGGCTACGGCCATCAGACGCGTGAATCGCGAAAGGACGAAGTCCTAGTCTTCGTCTTTGTCGCTGGCAGGCGGTTCGATCACCTGGTTGCCACGATAAAACCCGTCCGGTGACACCCGGTGGCGAAGATGGGTTTCGCCCGACGTCGGATCGACGGACAAAGCCGGTCCTTTCACTTTGTCGTGTGAGCGGCGCATGCCGCGTGTCGACGGTGTTCTACGACTCTTTTGTACAGCCATTTCATTCTCCACAAGTGGGCGATGTGTACACCGCCCGCATATAATAATGTTCCGGGGTTATTCCACGGCCCCGCTAGCGGGACTTCTCAATTTGTGCCTTCAGCTCAGCAAACGGCCGAATGGTGTTCGGCTTTTCTTCAGCCTTTTCGCTGCCCGGCAGCTGGATGCAGTCTTCATCTGACTCGTGCATCGCGGCTAGCGGCATTGCCATAACCAGCATTTCCTCGACTACGTCCAGAGGCCGCAGCTTGTTCTCTTCCACTCCCCAGACGTCGAGCGCATCATCAACCGAACGTGAATCTTTGCTGTCCAGCAGCAACATTCTGAAGGACGTTGACAGCGACAGGGTACAGGGTTCGAGGCATCGCTGACAGACAGCCGGCATCCCGGTCTCGGCACTGCCACGCACCTCTGGTAAACGCTCACGCGCATCCGCCCAGCCAAATTGCAACTGCACATTAACTGGCGTGTCCTGCCAGCCCGCTGGCAGGCGGTCAGCCGCCAGCGCGGCGAAATCTGCCTGCACTATCTCGGAAAGCCGCTCGAATGTTGATATTTTATCAACAATTTCAATGACTTGCGTTCTTCGCGCGAGATATTCAGGCGCTACATGATCTAGCAGAGGGTTCGCCATGGCGGGCGCATCATAAGTAGCCTGTAGCGCCCTGTCAAAGCGGATTTGCAGCGCCGGAAGCGTAGCGCGCACCGGCGAAGCAGGTACACTGGCCGGTCTTTCAGCAAAGTGGCCCTCGCACCGTGCAAAATCCGTCCGCCGCACCGATCATTCTGGCCTCCACGTCGCGTTACCGGCGGGGCCTGCTCGACCGCTTTCTCAATGAATACGAAGTCGTCGCACCCGGCGTTGACGAACATGCTGTCAGCGCCGATGACCCGCACACGCTTGCGACCAGCCTGGCCCGCAGCAAGGCCGAGGCGGTATCCAGCCAGTACCGCGACGCCGTGATCATCGGTGCCGATCAGGTTGCGGTGCTCGATTCGGCCATCATTGGCAAACCGGGCAGCCACGCCAAGGCAGTCGAACAATTGATGGCCGCCTCCGGCAAGACTCTGAAGTTCCTCACCGCCGTGTGTGTCCTCGACCCGCACGGCCGCAAACGCTATGAGCACATCGACGAAACCACGGTGCGCTTCCGCAAGTTCGATCGACGCCAGGCCGAGGTATACCTGCATCATGACGAGCCTTACGACTGCGCAGGCAGCTTCAAAGTCGAGGGCGCGGGCTTCGTGCTGTTCCGCTCAGTCAGTACGGAAGACCCAACCGCACTGATTGGCCTGCCCATGATCTGGCTGGCAGCCACGCTGCGGGAACTGGGTCAACTGCAACCCTGAGCAGGCTATTTATTGCGCAGGTGGTGCGGTTTGCGCTTCTTCCGCGATGGTAAGCGCCCCTGCAAAAATGATTCAAGGTCATCGGCCAGTGGTGCCGTGAAATGCTGTTCATTGCCGTTGTTGTCGGGAAACGCGATCGACTGGGCGTGCAGGAACAAGCGCTGCAGGCCGTTGCTGGCCGCCCGGTCATTGACGTCGGGATCACCGTAGCGCTCATCGCACAGAATCGGAAAGCCCTCGGCTGCCAGGTGCACCCGAATCTGGTGGGTACGGCCGGTTTCCGGTTGACATTGCAGCAGGCTGTAAATGCCATAAGTCTTCGACAGTCGAACCTTGGTAGCAGCCGGCTTGCCCTCGGGGTCGATGATGACATGCCGCTCGCCATTGCGCCGGTGGGTGACCAGCAGCGGTGCATCGATAACCTGCTCGCCGTACTGCCAGTTGCCCGGCACCAACGCCAGGTAATTCTTCTCTACCCGCCCCTCCCGGAACTGCTCATGCAGAGACCGCAGAGCGCTGCGGCGCTTGGCCAATACCAGGCAACCCGACGTTTCCCGGTCAAGCCGGTGCACCAGCGACAGGTCCTTAAGCTCCGGACGCGCGGCCCGCAGCAACTCAATAACACCATGACTGATGCCGCTGCCACCGTGTAC
Organism: Woeseia oceani; assembly: GCF_001677435.1. Taxonomy (GTDB): domain Bacteria; phylum Pseudomonadota; class Gammaproteobacteria; order Steroidobacterales; family Woeseiaceae; genus Woeseia; species Woeseia oceani. The sequence goes on along the minus strand of NZ_CP016268.1, from coordinate 1,792,102 downwards.
GGCGACCCCGCCCGGTTTATTGACAACCAGCAGGTACTTGTCCTCAAAAATCACCCGTGACGCCAGATCGTCGACACGGTGCCGCGGCGGCGGTGCGCCATCCTTGTTAATCCGCACCGGTGGAATACGCACTTCGTCGCCCGCCTGCAGGCGGTGTTCCGCCCGCACACGGCCACCGTTGACCCTGACCTCGCCCTTCCTCAGCAAGCGGTACAGGCGGCTTTTCGGCACCCCCGGCAAATGCCGCCGCAGGAAGTTGTCGATGCGCTGATCGGTATCGTCAGCAGCAACGGTCACTTTGCGGACGCCGACGCTTTGCTCGCTGGAGCCTGCGCCATTATTGCCGTCCGTGGACGGAGGAGGATTCGGTTGCATAAGCAATCACTTATTTCAGTTTTGGGTTAGATTCGGAGTGCACAGCGGAATTGCTGTGCTATATTACGGCGCTGTGTGGACCACTAGACCTCTGTCCGGCCACACATTCCAAAGAAAGCGACAGTACGGTCTATGACCGTATTAGCGTTTATTTTATTCATATCCGGCCCGTACAAGCGAGGCCGGACATCCTTTTGGCAGCAAACCGGTTGTCCGGTGAGCGCCAGAGCGGCATGCCGCAGGGTAACAATGATTTTGTTTCTGATTCGCTGGATTTTTACAGATCCGGCATTCAAAGAGTACACGCCAACGAGCCCGGGTGCCCCGCACCTCGGCCGGTTCGTGCTGCTTTCCTGTACCGCTCTTCCCGCCTCATTACACCGACCAACTGTGCTGCCCATTCAACAAGTAGGGCATCATGAAAAGAATGTTAATCAACGCAACTCAGGAAGAAGAGTTGCGCATGGCGATGGTCGATGGCCAGCGCTTATTCGACCTCAATATAGAAGCACCCGCCAGCGAACGTAAAAAGGCAAACATCTACAAAGGCAAGATCACCCGCATTGAGCCCAGCCTCGAAGCAGCCTTTGTTAACTACGGCGCAGAACGCCACGGATTCCTGCCGCTAAAAGAAATCTCCAGCGAGTACTTCGTCAAAGACGCCCCCAGCGGCAAGGTCAACATCAAGGATGTTCTGCGTGAAGGTCAGGACATCGTCGTCCAGATCGACAAGGAAGAACGCGGTAACAAAGGCGCCGCGCTAACAACCTTTGTCAGTCTTGCCGGCCGGTTCATCGTCCTGAAGCCCAACAAAGAACGGTCCGGCGGTGTCTCGCGCCGTATCACTGGCGACGATCGCGACGAAGCGCGAAAATCACTGAAGAACGTCAATATTCCGGACGGCATGAGCGTGATTCTGCGCACCGCCGGCATTGACCGTACCAGTGAAGAGCTGGCATGGGACCTCGAGAACCTGCTGAATGTGTGGAACGCCATTCTCAAAGTTGTCGTCGAACGACCGTCCCCGTTTCTTATCTACCGTGAAAGCAACGCCGTCGTCCGCGCATTGCGCGATTACCTCACCAATGAGATCGGTGAGATTCTGATCGACGACGAGGCGACCTACATTGAGGCCAGCGAGTTTGTGCAGCAGGTCATGCCGCACAACCAGCGCAAGCTCAAACACTATACCGACCCTGTACCGCTGTTTACGCGCTACCAGATCGAATCGCAGATCGAATCCGCGTTTGCGCATCTGGTGCACCTGCCATCCGGCGGCAGCCTGGTGATCGACCATACCGAAGCACTCGTTTCCATCGACATCAACTCGGCACGCGCGACCAAGGGCGGCGACATCGAAGCGACTGCGTTGAACACCAACCTGGAAGCCGCCGACGAAGTGGCTCGCCAGTTACGTCTGCGCGACCTTGGCGGACTGGTGGTAATTGACTTCATCGACATGGGCCCGCAGAAAGCGCAACGCGAAGTTGAGAATCGGCTGCGCGAAGCGGTACGTCAGGATCGGGCACGCGTGCAGATCGGCAAAATATCCCGATTCGGCCTGATGGAAATGTCGCGGCAACGCCTGCGGCCTTCGCTCGGCGAATCAGCCTACCTCACCTGCCCTCGTTGCAGCGGCATAGGCAATATCCGCAGTGTCGAATCGCTGGCACTGGCCATCCTGCGCATCATCGGCGAGGAAGCGCGTAAGGAACGCACCGCTAAAGTCATCGCCCAGCTGCCAGTGGAAGTCGCAACGTACCTGCTCAATGAAAAACGCGACTGGGTACAGAACCTGGAAGCACGAAACGACACGCAGGTGGTATTGGTCGCAAATGAGGGTCTGGAAACTCCGCATTACCGAATTCGACGGGTACGTGACGACCAGCTGGAACTGCCGGAGAATACCGGCAGCAGTTACACGCTTTCTGATCCCGAAGACGAAGATGCTATTCCCGACAGCTTGCAGGAACGTAAGCCGGCGGAACAAGCCGCGGTAACCACGGTTGTTGCAACAACACCCGCCCCGCCGCGGCCGGTTGCTGCCGCAGCGCCAGCGCCGCGCGCGCCCGGTTTCCTGGCTCGCCTCGCCGCACTGTTCGCGGGCTCCTCGTCGAGTGAGGAAAAAGACAAGAAGCCGGCCAAAGGCGGTCGGAAAGCCGGCGCCGCGAAACGTTCGCGGAAAACGTCGGACGGCCGAGGTCGAGGCGGCAAGCGCGACGGTCGGCGGGCTGACGAAAGTGCTGACAGCAAAGACAGCAACAAGCCGCGCGGCGAGAAGAAGCGCGGCGGTTCCAAGAAACGCGGCAAGAAGTCGGAAGCGCGGAATGACGAGCGCAAGTCCAAGAACGAGCAGAACGGTCAAAGTGATGCCGCCGACAAACGCAAGGAGCCGAAGGCCGAGGCTGATGGCGACGAAGCGCGCCAGGAACAGCCACGCAAGAAGCGCCGTAGTCGTGGCGGCCGGCGTCGTCGGAAATCCGCGGACCGGACTGAGAATCAAACGGACAACGCACAACAGGGCAATGAGTCTGCCGATGTAACGCAGAAAGAACCGGCGAACAAGGCAGCTGCCGAACAAAGCGCCGAGCAGCGCCCTGCCGCCAAGAGCCCGGCCAATGGAGCCGCCGAGTCGGCCAGTGCGACTAACGATCAGCCAGGCAACGGGCAATCACGACGAGCAAGCGCAGCGTCAGAGAAAGCACCGGCGCCCCAACCAGCCAGCAGCGAGAAACCAGACGCCGCGAAAGCGGCGGCTACTACCGCGGTTGCAAGTGCTGTGGCACCGGTTGCGAAAGCGAAGCCAGCTGACTATGAAGATACCCAGCCGGAGCTTCCGCGGCTGCGCATGTCTGATGCCGAAGTACGCGAGGCACAACGCAGCGATACGGGCAGTGCTGAGACGCCGAAGAAACGAGCGGCACCACGGGACACAGCCAAGACGGAAACGCCTGTCGCCGAATCAGGCGCTGCAGCCCGCGATTCCGGTCACCCGGCTTCCTCACCAGCAGAACCCGTAAAGGAGCCAGCGAAGGAACCAGCGCAGGAACCAGCAAATCACGCGGTCCCGCCTGCGGCCAGCAAGCCTGTGGAACCGGTAAAACCGGCCGCCGACAAACCGGCCGCCGAAGCCGCTCCAGCAAAGCCGAAACCTGAAGGTAGATTGCTGCCGTGGGATCAACCGCAGTCAGCCGCACCGAGCAGTGCAGAGACGAAAGCCAGCGAGGACAAACCCTCACAGTCTTAGCCGGTTCAGCGCACGCCTGAATTAAGGGGTGGCTGGTAACGCAATATCAGGCGTTGCCACCACCCCTTTTCTTTTGCATTTCGGCGAGCAAGCCAGAAGAAGCGGCTTCGACAAGATCCAGCACTCGCTCGAAACCGGCGGTGCCACCGTAGTAAGGATCCGGTACTTCCAACGTTTCGGCCTCTGCAAACTCAAGGAACAGGCGAATTTTTTCGTGGTGGACAGCATCACTGCGTTCGCGCAGTACCCGCAGATTGTCATCGTCCATCGCCAGCACAAGATCGTAGCGCTCAAAGTCTTCGCTCTGGATATGTCGGGCCGTAATACCTGCGAGACTGTAGCCACGTTTTTCAGCGGCGGCCGTCGCGCGCCGGTCGGCGGGTGCGTCCGTATGGTAGGCATGCGTACCGGCCGAATCTATCTCTACCCAATCCGTCAAACCTGCATCAGCAACGTGTTTGCGAAACACGCCTTCCGCTGTCGGTGAACGACAGATATTGCCCATGCAGACAAACAAAATGGCTGTTTTCCCGTTCGATTCCGTCATGCTTGCTACTAAGCTCCAACTTATAATCAAAAGCCCTGCTTTGGGGCAGGCGTATCATCCAATGATGGCCAGTCCTTACTCCAGCCGATCAGTTTACGCGTTGCGCCGCCGTCAGTGAACCTGCAGCTCTGGCTATTCAACCCGACTGCCTCAGGGCGCCCAGCGATATGCAGGATGCCGCTCGACGGTACAAGTGCGTACAGGTAATCCGGGATAGTTGCCCGTGCACCAGGGTTAGTGCGCAGAGTGCACTGCGCAAGCTGACAAGGCGATCGCCTGGCCCGCATCGGGAGTTGCAAAGCACGCAGGCAAAGAGGTCGGCTCTATTCGCTATCAAAGAACACCTTGAACCGCCGATCAATTCCGAGCAACTTTGCCGGTTGCATGTCAGCAGGATCGAGGGCCATACCAAAGGACATTGCTGCGTTCAGTGCGAGATCGCTACAGGCATGCTCAAGGCTCGATGCAAAACGGGCCCAATGCAAGCTCACACCGATTCGGTGTTAGACTGCATTGGGCCCGGTGTCAATAGCAGTGCGGACTGGGAGTTAAATTGACGCCGCCCGCAAAGCTGTGCAGTCACGTAACCGTGACTGCACGATCATTGTTAACCTTCGTACTTCACAAGTTCCTGGTCGATGCTGCCGAAGATACTGGCGCCGCTGTCATCCTGCATTTCTATGCGCACCCGATCTCCAAAGCGCATGAACGGCGTGCTCGGCTGACCGTGCTGGATCGTTTCAATGGTGCGGATCTCGGCTATACAGGAATAGCCAACGCCACCTTCTGCAATCGGTTTGCCCGGGCCGCCATCCAACAAATTCGAGACCGTGCCGGAACCGACGATACTGCCAGCTACCAGCGGCCGCGACTTGGCCGCGTGCGCAATCAGCTGCCCGAAGTTAAAGGTCATATCGACGCCTGCATCCGGCTTGCCGAAGGGTTGGTCGTTAAGGAAAGACAGCAATGGCAGGTGCAACTTGCCAGCTTGCCAGCGATCACCCAGTTCATCAGGTGTTACGGCAACCGGCGAAAAGGCGCTGGATGGTTTCGACTGGAAAAAGCCGAAGCCCTTCGCCAGCTCACCAGGAATCAGACCGCGCAATGACACGTCATTAACCAACATGACCATAACAACGTGATCAAGCGCTGCTTCAGGAGAAACGCCCATCGGTACGTCGTCTGTAATAACCGCCACTTCCGCTTCGAAGTCGATGCCCCAGGCTTCGTCAGCAAGCCGAATATCGTCCCTTGGGCCGATAAAGGAGTCCGAACCACCCTGGTACATCAGTGGATCCGTCCAGAATGACTCGGGCAAAACGGCTCCACGTGCTTTACGTACCAGCTCGACGTGATTCACGTACGCCGAACCGTCCGCCCACTGGTAAGCGCGCGGCAAGGGTGATGCGCAGGCCTCCGGCTGGAACGGCTCGCCACCACCCGTCTCAAGCGTGCTCGCAATAGCTTCCAGTGCCGGGCGAGCTTGTGCCCAGTTATCCAGTGCAGCTTGCAGCGTGGGCGCGACGTTTGCCGCCGATAAATAACGGGAAAGGTCTTTGCTGACTACAACAAGCTGGCCATCGCGGCCCACTTTGAGGGATGCAAGTTTCATTTATTCGTCACCCTTAAAATTCAATTCGTGCAACCAGGCTGCATGCCGTGGTGCCTTCTTGGTTACGCTCCATTCCTCGAGCATTTCCGGCGCAACGCGCCTGAGCTCATCGAGCTGATCCTGCGTACAGGTATTCGCTGCAAGCTCCAGGCGGTGCCCATTGGGATCGAAGAAATAAATCGACTGAAAAATGCCGTGGTTCGTCGGTCCCAGGACTTCGATCCCCTGCGCCTCAATGTGCATCTTCGCCGCCAACAACGCCGCGTAGTCCTCTACCTCGAACGCAATGTGCTGCACCCAGGTCGGCGTGTTGTGATCGCGATCCATCGCTGGTCGCGTAGGCAGCTCGAAAAACGCCAGTACATTACCCATACCAGCATCGAGAAACACGTGTATGTACGGATCGGGCTCTTTGGTGGATGGAACCTGATCTTCAGCAAACGCGACAGTGAATTCCATATTCAGCACGCGCTGGTAGAACTCCACGGTCTCCTTAGCGTCTTTACAACGATAGGCCACATGATGAATGCGTTTCAGATTCATTATTTGCTCCTGTCAGGTTGCTGCCGCGACTTTCCCGCGTGCAACCTGATCTCGTTCAATAGACTCGAACAGCGCCTTGAAATTTCCTTCACCGAAGCCTTCGTCCCGCTTACGTTGAATGAACTCGAAGAACGTCGGCCCGACCATATTGGCGGAGAAAATTTGCAACAACAGACGCGGATCATCGTCTTCGGTTGTGCCATCCAGCAGGATTCCACGTGCTTGCAGCTCATCAACCGGCTCGCCGTGGTTCGGCAAACGTTCGTCGAGCATCTCATAGTACGCTCCTGGCGGTGCGGCCATGAACTCTATGCCTTGCTTCTGCAAGCGGTCCCAGCATTCGTACAGATTGTCGCAACTGAACGCGATGTGCTGGATGCCCTCACCATTGAACTCCATCAGATACTCTTCGATCTGACCACCACCATTGGCGGCTTCTTCATTCAATGGAATGCGGATTTTCCCGTCCGGCGCTGTCATTGCCTTGGACGTCAGCCCGGTGTATTCGCCTTTGATGTCAAAGTAACGAATCTCACGGAAGTTGAACAATTTCTGGTAGTAGTCTGCCCAGAACTGCATCCGACCGCGATAAACGTTGTGCGTCAGATGGTCAATGACCTTGAAACCACAACCTGCCGGGTTCCGGTCTACGCCTTCGATGAACTCGAAATCGATATCGTAGATAGACGTGCCTTCCTGGTAGCGGTCGATGAGATAAACCGTGGCGCCACCGATACCCTTGATGGCCGGCAACCGCAGTTCCATGGGACCGGTTGGAATCTCGACCGGCTGCGCGCCATTCTTCAGCGCCAGCGCGTAAGCTTCATGCGCATTCTTGACTCTGAACGCCATGCCACAGGCAGAAGGCCCGTGCTCTTGCGCGAAGTAATAGGCCTGACTGTACTTTTCGTTGTTAATAACAAAGTTGATACCGCCCTGACGCCACAAGGTAACGTCTTTGGAACGGTGCTTCGCGACCTCAGTGAACCCCAGCAAGGTAAAAGCATCGGTCAGAACTTTCGGATCCGGGGCGGCGAATTCGACGAACTCGAAACCATCCAGGCCCATAGGGTTGTCAAACAAGTCAGCCATTGCGGCGCCCTCCTAGGTGCAGTTGTTTTCCGTAGTATGCGCGGAATTCGGAGACAAATAGCCCTTTATTTGCTGATTTCGTATCTTTTTTGAAACAACTGTTCTATATTTTGCCGAATTTCAAATGGAATGAACACTTGAAACTCTCCAAGACCGATCGCCTGCTGTTAAACGAGCTGCAACGCGACGCCACCCGAAATCAGAACGAACTGGCGGAGCTCGTTGGTATGTCGCGTACCTCCTGTTGGCGACGAATTCGCGATTTCGAACGCGCCGGACTGATCGAACGTCGGGTCGCCCTGCTCAACCCGAAGCTGGCCGGACTCAATATCCAGGTCTTGTTGATGGTCGCAATGACGGAACACACCGACGACAACCGGCAACGCTTCGAACGGCACGTCTCTTTGCTGCCCGAGGTTACCGAGTGCTTTTCCGTCTCGGGCGAACGCGACTACGTACTGCACGTGCTCGTCAAGGACATGGAATCTTACAACGAGTTCCTGAATTCCAAGATTCTCAAACACCCTGCCGTACGCTCAGCGAGTTCGACTTTCGCGCTGCGGCGCGTGAAGTATTCGACAGTATTGCCGCTGCCCGGCTAGCGCCGCTCATCCGTACATCAACGCAACACGAGCTTCCCGCCAGAGCTGGCACATTGATGCGGGACGATCACCACCCGCCTTCGCCGCCTGTGCAACCAAACGCAGATACTGAGCAGCCCGGTCAGTACCGAAGGATCGGTACGCACTGTCGCCGCGCCACGGCCAACAATTCATGTTCAGTTTCCCTGCGCTGAAAACCCACTCATGTTCCTGTTCCTGGATTACACACCAACTAATAGCGAATGATGTCAGTTCTGTTGCCGTGCCAGAAACGGGAAAGCCGCGAACGGGTAACAGCCGCGCAACCCGACCGACCAGTTCGGGCCTCTCCGCCGTCTAACAACGTGCACCTGAGGCATTTCCTGCTTCCAGACAGCTCCAATGCACGGCAACGGAGACAAGCACATGACACACACACTGATCCGCCATAATTCATTCACACTCCTGCTCATCATGGCTCTGGCAGCCGCTCTGGCGCCGAGTGATGCCCGGGCCGGCAACCGGCACCAGGACGACAAAGCCGGACTTTGCTACCGAACCACAGATGCGATGAAAGCAGCCTGCTTCGCGGACATTGTTGACGACTTCAACACTGCCTTTGCGAACTGCCTGAATACGGACAACGTCCGCGACTGCAAACGCGAGGCACGCACGGACTATCGGGATGCGCGTGCTGAATGCCGCGTGCAAACAGCCGGCCGCAACGACCTGTGCGCAAGACTGCCTGATGCAGGCCCGTACATTACCGAAATTGACCCGGCGAACTTCAAGACACCGGAGGAAACCCAGTTTGCCGGAAACCGCTTCTTTCCATTGGTCATCGGCACGGTCAGCACCTACCGAAACGAAGAAGACAATGAGGACATAGTTGTCACCGTCACCGACAGGACCCGGGTCATCGAGGGCGTGACCACCATAGTGGTACGCGATGTGGTCAGCGTCGACGGTGAGCTTATCGAAGATACGGACGACTACTTCGCCGAAGATCGTGACGGCAATGTCTGGTACTTTGGCGAGATCGCAAAGAACTTCGAAGACGGCTTTCTGACAGATCTGGAGGGTTCGTTCATCGCCGGCGAAGATGGCGCACAGGCCGGCATCGTCATGCTCGCCAACCCCATGGTTGGCGACGTGTACCGCCAGGAATTCGCACTCGGCGACGCCGAGGATGCAGCCGAAGTGCTGGCATTGGATGGCGACCTGTCCGGCGACCACTTTGACTGCAACAACGCCTGCCTCGTGACCGAAGACTTCATCCCGACCGAGCCGGACGCGACGGAATTCAAATACTTCATTGAAGGCGTCGGACTCGTCGCAGAACAATTGCCGGACGGCGACGTTGTACTGGAGCTCATCTCAATCGAAACGCCCTAGCCGCACACGATCGAGCTGCCGCAAACCCTGCCAACAGGGGTTTGCGGCCCAATCGTGCCTCAGGCACGTTCGCTGATGACTCTCTCCACCGCATGCAGATCGTCTTCGGTATCCACACCAATCCCTGGCCGGGTACGGGGAATACCAACCCGAATGGTCATTCCGAGACTTAGCGCACGTAGTTGTTCCAGCCGTTCAGCCATTTCCAGCGACGAAGGCTTGGCTGCAACCAGCTGTCGCAGGACCGAGACCCGATAGCCATAGATCCCATGATGATGAAGCGCCGAGGCCATGGCCAACGGCGCATCAGTTGCATTGCGCGCATGCGGTATCGCTGCGCGACTGAAGTACAACGCGTTGCCATTGTCAGTACAGACGACTTTCACGATGTTCGGGTTGGCGAAGTCTTCCGCCGACTGCAGTGGCGATGCCAGTGTTGAGAGTTGTACCGAGAAGTCCGACAGCAGCGCGGCGCATTGGTCAATCAACGCGGCCGGCATCAATGGCTCGTCCCCCTGCAGGTTCACCACGCAAGCGTCATCGTCCCAGCCTTCAAGCGCGCACACTTCCGCGAGACGTTCCGTGCCCGACGTATGCCCGGCGCCGGTCATGCACACATTGCCACCAAACTTTGCAACGGCATCCGCAATGCGCTCATCATCAGTTGCGACAAATACCTCACGGGCAGAGCTCTCCGTGGCCCGCGCATACACGTGCTCGATCATCGGCTTGCCTGCGATGAGCCGTAATGGCTTTCCGGGCAATCGTTCAGAAGCGTAGCGCGCAGGGATGACCACCACAAAATCGTTCATTGCTGTTCCTGTTTAGCATGGGGCAGCAGCTTTTCAACCATCGCGTCCACCCATTCATCATCGTGCATATCAACGTCGACAGGTACGTACCAGAATCGCGTGGTCGCAAACTGCCCGCATTTAACAGCATCCTTTTCCGTCATCACGATATCAAGGTCATCGTCAAACGTGAGTTCCATGCTAGTGAACTGTGCGTGATCCGGGAACGGATGCCGCACAACATTCATGCCACGTCGCTCGAGGCTCTGAAAAAACCGCTCCGGATTGCCGATTGCTGCAACCGCGTGCACGGTCTTTCCGGCAAACTGCTCGAACGTGCGCGTTTCCTGCCCGTCAACACTGAGCAACTCATGACCAACGAGATGGAATCCGTTGGTTTTGCCAATCGGCAGGGAAACGGTCGCCGGCGGCGCCGAACTGCGCTGCGCAAGGTGCACCAGCACTCTGTCCACTGAAAAAAGTCGCGAACCTGTTTCCCGCAACGGGCCCGCCGGCAGCACCCAGCCGTTGCCGAGGCCGCGAGCGCCGCCCAGCACCGCAATCTCGAAATCACGTTGCAGCTTGTAGTGCTGCAAACCGTCATCGCAAATCACGATATCGACGCCCATGGCAATCAGTTCACGCGCGGCCGCGGCCCGGTTCGGGTGTACAACAACCGGACACCCGGCGCGGCGCGCGATAAGCAACGGCTCATCACCGACAATCTCCGCGTCGCTGTTCGCATTGACCTGCGCTGGCGTATCACCGATTACGCCTCCATAGCCGCGACTTGCAATCCCCGGCGACAAACCGCGGCTACGCAATTGCTTGGCGAGCCAGATAGTGACCGGAGTCTTGCCGGTTCCGCCGACGGATATATTCCCAACCACAATTACGGGTACGGCCACCCGGCTGGAACGCAGAACGCCAATTCGGTACAGCGCACGACGCAACGCGCTAAGCACGAAAAACAAAGCACTGAACGGCGCCAGCAGCCAGTGGTAATAGCCATCGGCATACCAGAGGCGCTGCATGCGACTGTCATACTGGCGTGACATGTCGTTACTTTTCCCGCTCAGGAGCTACCGGAATCATCAGAAAATTGCATGCGGTAGAGAGCCGCATAGTGCCCTTCCGCCGCCAGCAATTCGGTGTGCGTCCCGGATTCAACGATCTTGCCTTTATCGAGCACGATAATCCTGTCGGCACTTTCAACCGTGGAAAGCCGGTGCGCTATCACCAATGTTGTCCGGTTTTTCATCAGCAAATTCAACGCATCCTGGATGCGTCGTTCCGACTTCGTGTCCAGCGATGATGTCGCCTCATCCAGAATCAGGACCGGCGCATCTTTGAGCAAGGCACGGCCAATCGCAATACGTTGCCGCTGCCCGCCGGACAACAGCACACCGCGATCGCCCACCATAGTGTCCAGACCTTGCGGCATTTCACTCGCGAACTCGAGTACGTGCGCGGCCTCGGCCGCTTCCAGTATTTGCTCACGAGAGCATTGCCTGAGCTGGCCATACGCCAGGTTGTTGGCGATGGTGTCATTGAACAGCACCACGTCCTGACTGACGAGGCTGACGTTGTTCCGCAGATGTGTCAGCGTGTATTCCTTGATCGGGCGCTCATCCAGCAATATCTCACCCGCTACTACATCGTAGAAACGCGGCAACAATGAAACAAGCGTCGATTTGCCGCTACCCGAATGACCGACTATCGCGAGGGTCTTGCCCGCCTCTACTTTCACCGACAGATCGTCAATGATCGTCGCGTTGTCATTGCCATAAGAAAAGCTGACGTTGCGAAACTCGACAGTGCCTTTCACCCGACCGTCAGCAAAACTGCCGGAATCCGCTTCATCGTTTTCGTCGATAACTTCAAAGAGGCTGTCGCCGGCCGCGATACCGCGTTGCAGCGTGGCATTCACGTTGGTAATGCGCCGCAGCGGCTGCATCATCAACATCATCGCACCAAAGAAAGCCATAAAACTGCCGGGGCTCAGGTTGTTGTTCACAGACTCTATACCGGCCAGGTAAACAACCCCGGCTATACCGAAGCCAAATACAACCTGGGTGATCGCAACCCCCAGCGAGCGCGTGCGAATAAGTTTCATGTGCTGGCGGCGATTGCTTTCATCAACATCCACCATGCGGCCCATCTCGTACTCGCGGCCACCGAAAATTTTCACGACGCGATGGCCGGTCAGCACCTCTTCGGTTACCTGCGTCACTTCACCGACCGAGTCCTGGATACGGCCACTGTAGCGCCGAAACGCGGTGCCGAGCGCACGAATGATGAACGCGATTATCGGCAAGACAACCGCAACAGTGATGAACAAACGGGTACTCTGATAGACCATCAGGCCTATTGCTGCCATGACGGTCAACAGGTCCCGAACGAGTATGGTCACAACGTTGGTCACCGACTCTGCGACCATCTCAACGTTGTAAGTCATGCGCGACAACAGCGGTCCGGTTGACTGGGTCTCGAAAAACCGCGATGGCAGCGTCAGGTATTTCTGGAAAAGGTCACGCCGCAGCGAGCTGATCACGCTACGACCAATCCAGCCCAACGAAGACTCGGTGGCAAATCCGGCAGCGCCGCGCAGTATGAAGACAAAGACAAATGCAATTGGCAGCCAACGCGCTGTTTCAAGGTTTTTCGCGACCAGCGCTTCGTCCATCAACGGCTCGATCAGTGCAACCATTGTCATTTCAATGACAGCGGTCGCAGCCATTGCGATCAATGCAACTATTCCAATCCCGCGATGCGGCAGTACGTAACGCCAAAGACGTTTGTAGACCGTCGTTATGCGTGGATCGAAATAATTACTCACTGCGGCTCGTCAGTCGGGTCATTCAGTGTGGCAATGCTGATTTGTGAGAAACCGAGGCGACCCGCAACGTCCATGGCGGTGACCACGTGCTGATGTTTAGCACTTGCATCAGCACTGATCGTCAACGGCAACGAGGTATTACCGTCAGACAACTTTTCCAAGGCGTTGCGAATTGTTTCCGGCCGGTTGTTAACCAGCTCCCGCCCGTTGATCAGGTAAGTCCCCTGCTCCGTTATCATGATTTCCAGTTGCTGCGGTTTTTCCTCGACGACAGCCGACGTTTCCGCCTGTGGCAAGCGAATGGAAATTTGTGACTGCTTGACGAAACTTGTCGAAACCATGAAGAAGATCAACAACAGCAGCACGACATCGATCAACGAGGTCAGGTTGACCTCGGGCTCGGCGCGTGGACGAATCCTGAGATTCATGAGTCCTTCTGGGATTGCTTGTTGTAAGACTGCCGACGATGCAGTGCTTCGACCAGTTTGATCGCCTCTTTTTCCATATCGACCACCAGGGTATCGACACGATTGCGGTAGTAGCGGTAACCAATCAGCGCCGGGATCGCCACTGTAAGGCCTGCGGCTGTGGTAATCAGCGCTTCAGCAATACCGCCAGCCAGCACAGTAGGGTTACCGACACCGTGAGTAGTAATCGCCGTGAATACTTTGACCATGCCGATGACGGTACCGAGCAACCCCAGCAACGGTGATATGGCGGCAACCGTACCCAGCGTATCGAGGTAGCGCTCGAGTTCGTGCACGACATGCCGGCCGGTGTCCTCGATGCTGTCTTTCATGATCACCCTTTCGCGATCACGATTGATCAGACCCGCCGCAAGAATCTGGCCCAGCGGCGAACCCTGGTGCAGGGATTGAATCTGCCGATGATCCAGCGAATTCTCTTTGACCCAGTTCCAGACTTTGCTGGTCAGGTCATCGGGCAATACGCGCTTTTGCTGCAGCGTCCAGAAACGCTCCAGCATAATGCCCATGGCAATAATGGCGCAGAGGATGATCGGCGCCATTAACCAGCCGCCAGCTTTAACGATTTCAACCATATAGAGAATCAAGGTGTGCGGAAAAGTCGAAATATACAGGGACCGGCCCGAAAATTCCCGCGCAACGTCCACGAACCTCATCAACCGCGGTCATGCCAGTAGCGGGCGGCGCTTTTCCGGTACTCCAACTCAAGGACGAGTCCCTGCTCCCGGCACAAGCGGTGCTGAATCGCGCCAGATGCTGCAGTGGTCAGCACCTTTGCGCCGGCTTGTTGCCAACGTGTCACGACGTCGTCTTTTGGAAATCCCCAGCGATTCCTGTAACCCGCCGAGACCACAGCAACCTCGGCCTGCAAGGCCGCGACGAAACTCGAACTGGACGAAGTCCGACTGCCGTGATGCGGCACCAGGGCCACCGCGACCGGGCGCAACCGCCCGCCATAACTCAGGCGGGTTTCAACCGGACGTTCTATATCACCGGTCAGCAGCACTCGGTGCTTGCCCGCGGCGATCAGCAGCACGCAAGACGCGTTGTTGCCGTCCGTCCCGACGCCACCACGCTCCGGGTGCAGGATCGCGAAGTCAATACCGTCCCATCGCCAGTGCTGGCCGGCAGCGCACTGCCGGTCAGAACTTGCTGTTACGCCTGGTGGTTCACCGGTCATGCTGGTGGCCACCGGCAATGCCGCAAGCACACTGGCCATACCACTGGCGTGATCCTGATCGGCATGACTGATAACCAGCATGTCCAGCTGCCGAATGCCCTGGCTGCGGAGAAATGGCAGAACCACGTGTTCGGCACTGTTGCTCCCGCCGCGAAAGGCCGGGCCGGTATCGAACAACAGCGTCCGGGTAGGCGTGCGTACGACATTGGCCAGCCCCTGGCCTACGTCCAGCGTGTACAAATCGAAACAACCAGGTGGTGGTGGCGGCGGTCTGGAAACCACAACGAACACCAGCGCGACCCAGGCGAGACCTCGTCCCGGTGCTCCGCGTGGCAACAGGACCCACAACATTGGCAACCACAACATGATGCTGGCAAAGCCCGTCGGAGTCGCGAGGCGGTAGCCAGCGCCAGGCCAACCAGCCAGCCAGGTCAGCAGGTGATTGATGAGCTGCAGGCTGTGATAAGCCAGCCGCAACATGAGGTCACCTGCCACGGCCAACGGTCCGTCCAGCAAGAGACCAAGCAACGCCAGCGGCACGGTCACAATGGAAAAGACCGGCAGGACCAGCAAGTTTGCCGCAGGCGCGAGCCATGCCAGACGTTCGAACAACAAGGTTGTCAGTGGAAACAAGCCGAGTAACAACATGGCTTGCAGCTGCAGCAGCGACATCAACCAGCGCCGGGCATGAGCGAACGCGCCAGGCGCGACAGCCGCTTGCCGCTCGCGAGCGAGCCACAGGAGTACTGCAACGGCCATGAACGACAGCCAGTAGCCAGGGCTTAATATGACCAGCGGTTCAACCATGAACAGCAGCAGAGCCGCCGCTGCCAGCACCTCCTGTGGCGACAGAACCTGGCGCCGCAATACACCCGCCGCAAGCAAACCCAGCATCAGGCAGGCACGCTGCGCCGGTACCGCGAAACCCGAGATGGCCGCGTAAACGACCGCCGCCAACAACGCAATCGCTGTCGCGGTATCCCGGCTGTTGCCGCGCGGCTGACAAAACGCCATCGATAACCACGCCAACAAGCCCGCGCCGGCGGCAGCGAGACCAATGTGCAGCCCGGAAATCGCCATCAAGTGACTGGTACCGGTTGCGGCATACCGGTTCCATGCTGCCCGTGACACCTGGTGACGCGCACCGACGCTAATTGCCAACAGCGTGGCGCTCGCATCATCCTCCGGCAACAAGCGACTCAATCGTTGCACCGCATGCGCGCGCAACCGTTGCACAAACGACAGGCTGCCAAGGGTCAGCAACTCGGCTGTGAGCACATAGCCGCTCGCGCCAACGCCCTGCCGGTGCAACCAGCCGGCGTAGTCGAATCCGCCGGGATTGCGATTTCCCCGCGGACTGCGCAGGCGCGCAGTGAGCGCCCATAACTCACCGACCTGCGGGACACGGTCCGGCTCGAAGTACGTCAGCCGCAGCCGCTCGGGAAGACCGGGTGCCTCAACCGGCGCTACCAGGAGGCGGACTTGCGGCCATTCTTCCCTAGGAAATTCAATTACTTCTGCTATGAACTTAAACGTGTTACCGTCTTGAGCAGAGGGCAATTGATCGGCCAATTGCTGATTGGCCGCCGACCACATCAACAGCAGACCGAGCAGCCACGCTGCCAGCGGCTGAGTACGGCGGGTTGTCGTTAAGCCGAGGCCGATTGCGGCCGCGACCCACGCGCCGGCCGTCGGCGGCAACTGCGGTAGCAACGACAGGGATGCGGCGCCCGCGAGTGCCGGAAGGCAGATCCGCAGCATGTTCCGCATCCGTAATCAATTGCATATATGATGCCGCGCGTAGTCGCGACCCGAAGCCGGATGACACCGAAACACCCGTCCAATGCCAAGACGCTTTTTTCGAAAATTTGCCCTGAAACGCCAGCACTTCCATGGCCACTGGTACCTGGCGCCATTCGACCACCTGCTGCATGACCAGCGCTTGTGGGGTGTTCGACGGCGGACCATCGTGCCCGCCTTTGCCCTCGGCCTGTTCATTGCCTTCCAGCCGGTACCCGGGCACATGCTGATCGGCGCGCTGCTGGCGCTCGCATTCCGGATCAACATCCCGATTGCCGCAATCACCACCTTTGTCAGCAATCCACTGACCATCGGCCCGATGTTTATTTTTTCTTACCAGCTCGGGCGCTTGCTGCTTGGTTTGGAACCACGCGAGATCAACTTCGAACTCAGTTGGGATTGGTTGGCCGATAGCTTTCTCAACATCTGGCAACCCTTGATGCTCGGTTGTGTGCTGCTGGGCAGCATCGCCTCCCTGCTCGGCTACATCGGACTGGATCTGTTGTGGCGAGCATCGATAGCCGACTACCTGGAAAAACGCCGACGCCGCAAGAACCGCAAACTTTGATCAGGCTTCGTTGAGGACCCCGCCTTCGAGCGTGAGGATACGGTCCATGCGCCTGGCGATGGCGTGATCGTGAGTCACGATAATAAGACTGGTTTGAAACTCGCGGTTCAGTTCCAGCATCAAATTCAATACGTGCTCACCATTGCCCGCGTCCAGATTACCCGTGGGCTCATCCGCCAGTACCAGCCTGGGTTGGGTAATCAGTGCTCTGGCGACGGCCGCACGCTGGCGTTCACCGCCGGACATTTCACCGGGCTTGTGCGTCAGACGCGCACCAAGTCCAACCCGATCCAGCAACTTGCCCGCTGCAGCGAGCGCCTCAGCGCGCGGCATGCGCCGGATCATCAACGGCATCGCAACGTTTTCGGCCGCCGTGAACTCTGGCAGCAAGTGGTGAAACTGGTAAACGAAACCCAGGTATTTGTTTCGCAGCAGGCCTTTTTCGCGCTCACTGGTGTGCGCAATCGTCTGCCCGCCGACGATGACATCGCCTGAGGTCGGTTCATCCAGTCCGCCCATGATCTGCAACAGCGTGGTCTTGCCGGACCCGGAGGAGCCGATGATGGCCAGCCGTTCGGCA